>NZ_CANDOD010000011.1:0-202708 GCF_947387585.1 Grimontia sp. SpTr1 | reverse complement strand
AGAATACCAAGGACAGCGATGACCTGATTGTGTCCCCTTGGAAGGGTGACGGCAACAGGTTCACCGGGTTGAACCCCCTGCTCGGTGAGTAAAGCAGCCAGTTGCAGGGCAGCTTGAGCGAGCTCGCCATAGGAGAGGGAATGTTGTTCAGAAATAATGGCAGTGCGTTCAGGGGGTTCCGCCGCCATTTCAAAGAAGGATTGATGAATCAGGCGCTTCGTTCTGTCTATTTGAGTGTTGTTAATGGCTGAGCGAACGGCAACCTGATTTTCTGGCAGAGACGGATTGTAAGCATCATGCCACTTCGCAGTATCAATCAATGATTCTAAAAGGCTGCAATACTCTGCGAATGCTTCCTCTATCACCCCTTCAGGAAACAGATCGTCAACGGAATCCCACGCCAATAGCAGGCCATCTTCCATCTCGTAAAGCTGATGGTCCAACCATACCTGTGGTGTTTGGGAAATCATGTAACTGAGGTCACCAAGGGTTTCCTTACATGTTTCTGTAATCAATTGTGTGCCCAAATTGCAAGCGAATACCACGGGTGCACTGACACCTTCAGATAATCCCTGCTTTTGCAGTTCACGCTGTATTTGTACTGCTGAGAATGTTGAGTGAGACAAATCTTTATGGAGTTGTTTTTGTAACACTTTTACTCGCTCGGTAAACGGCAGTGGCTTACTGCAGTCGCACTCAAGTAAAAGTAAATTGGTGAAGTCAGCGACGACATCATCAATACCTGGTTGTCCACCTTGCCTATCAAAAATAGGGATATTGAGAACGAAGTGGGGGCTATTGCTCCACCGTGCTAGCACTTCTGCGTAGGCTGAAGCCAACATCACTGCAGGCGTGAGGCCTTGAGATATGGCGTTATGCTTTATCTCTATCCATCTGTGATTAGCGATTTTGTGGGTGCGCCGGGTGAAATGTGGTTTAACAATAGAATCGGGGGCACATGCTAATGGGAGCTGAGGTCCGGGTGGTAGATCTGCTAGCCTGTCAAGCCAGTAACGTTTATCAGCACACTCACTAAGTTGGTCAGCTTGCCTTTTGGCCTCTAGATAATGTTTGAACTGCCAATCTGGTTTGGCCGCCAGGGTGCAATTTGTGTTTCCTGATTGCAACTCGCCATAAAGGTAAGCCAAATCACGGAGCAAAATATGGATGCTTTGTACGTCAGCAACGAGTAAGTCAACGTCAAAGTGAATTCTTGTCTTGTGGTTCGGTAGTAATGAAAGTGAAAGGCTCGCGACTTGGCCTCTCGCAATATCGAGCTTCCTGTGGGACAAGCTATTGCGAACTTCTTCTAACGCATCCTCTAACTCACTAGTATCAAATGACTGAAAATCACGAACTTCTAAAAGAGGTAGAGCGAGGTGATGATCGACATATTGTTTACCTTCCTCAGTAAAGACGGCTCTCAACATTGGATGGTGTGACAGAAGCCGATGCCAGGCGGTTTCAAGCGAATCAAAGTTGACGGCTGAGCCATCGATTTCAATGTAGGCGTGGCAGCCAACGCCACCAAGTGTTTGATGATCTTGGCGCCCTAACCAATAGGCGTATTGGACATCAGTCAGATCGAAAGGAAGGCTATCTCCTGACTGATGTCCTTCATTGTGTTGATTTTCTTCCTTGGTGATGACGTGGCTTACAGGCTGACTCAAGATTGCCAGCCAATCATTAAGAGTGGGAGATTCAATAAGGTCTACAAAGGTTACCGTTGATCCTGCTCTGCGCCATTTATCAACCAGTCGCATTATTTGAAGCGAATCGAGGCCACATTCAATCAGGTTTGATTCATCTTGTTGGTGGGGTTCAAACTGAATGTATTCTTCGATATCTTTGATGATTGACTGTCGGTCAATAGTTGATTGAAAAGACTCCATGGTAGTCACTACACGGTCTCCTTTTTTGATTGCTCTATTGATGGCATAGGCTCTTGCAGATCTTGAACAAGGTATTGCGCAATGCAGCTCAACTTTTCAATGGTCTCAGTGAGTTCCCGTTCTGGGAGTGATTGGTCGACAATACCTGCGCCAGCTTGAAGCCAACATTTCTCTTCATCTTTGTAAATTGATCTCAGCACCAGACCCGCATCCATGGCTCCATCAGGGTCAACAATCATGACGCTACCACTGTAAAGAGCGCGCTCGCTGGCCTCATACTTTTTGATGGCGAGTAATGACTCTTTCTTGGGGATGCCTGATGCTGTTACTGCGGGGAACAGGGCCTTGAAAGCGTCCCAAACCGAGTGGTTGGAAGACAGTTTTCCTTTTACCCGAGACGCCAAATGCTGGACACTACCGCGGCGTTTGATTGACATAAAGTCGCACACAGAGAGACTCTCTTCATCACAGACTTGGTCAAGTTCTTCGTAAGCAAGCCTGACCGAAATTGCATGCTCTGCGATTTCTTTTGTTGTCGAGATAAGCTCGCTTTTAAGTTGTAACTCTTCTTCAGGGGAATTACCGAGAGAACGGGTACCTGCGAGTGGTTGTGTACTCACCCATCCATCAGGTGATGCTTCCAATACAGTTTCAGGGCAGAACCCTGCAGCCTCAAAACCTGATTGGCGTAAGATAAATGAGCGAGCAGGCGTATTCTTTTGTCGTCCATATTCATAACTTTTTGCCATGTCCAAAGGGAAGGAGACTTGGACTTGCCGTGACAGAATGACTTTCTGATAGTGGTTTTCTTGGATGTCTGCGATCGCCTGTTGCACAGCGGTTTTGTAGTATTCGCAGCTGGACGGTATGGTTAAATCAACATGTTCAATAACAAAATCAGTATCATACCCATGTTTCTCGCGACGTTCAGCGAGTCTGAATAACTCAACAAGCTTTTCTAATCCTGCGGGAGAAGTCGCCCTTAGCGTCGCTGTTTTGTCAGATACTCTAACTTCATATTCCGGGATAAAAAGGGACATTAGCTTGTTCGTTTTATCAAGGGATATGGTATTTGTTAAACCATAAAAGACGTATGCCAATTCAAATTTTGCTTGCCCATAAAGCCTCCAGTTTTCTACGGGTAGATTCTGGGTGATATGGGTCATGGCCGGTTCAAAATCCTCATAGCCCATTATTTGAATTCGGTCTTCTTGCTTTACCACGATTTCGTTTTTGTAAACGTCGATGCTCAACAAATTGCCCATCCCTAAAGACCATTCACCAGGTTTTTCGTAGATCATGAATTGATCTGCTAACCCACTGTTAGCAATGGACAGGAGTAGGCGGCTTGTTTTTGCGGATGTTGGAAGAGTAAGTTCTTTATATTGAGTCATAGTAATAAATCCTTATAAATTTGGGTGGGCTCCAAGTGGTTGCTGTGCGATCTCATCCCGCTCTTCTGCTGGTTGGTTTGAACTGGGCTTTTTCTATCAGCGTTTTTTTGTTTATTTTGCCTACCGATGTCAGTGGCCAACTTATTGCCAGTTCAAGTTGATCGGGTTGTTTGAATCTTGGAACACCTAGCTTCGCAAGGTATGCCCGAAGCTCTTTTAGTGTTGGTGGTTGGATGTTTTGCTTGTGGGTAACAAATGCGCAGCTTCTTTCTCCCAATTCGTCATCTGGTACAGCGACGATCACACACTCATCAATGGCGTCGAGCTTCTCAATAAGTGGTTCGATTTCAGCAATAGCAACTTTCTCTCCAGCCCGGTTAATTTGTTCCTTAACTCGTCCTTCAACAACGTAGTTGCCTTCAGGTGTCTTTCTGACGAGATCTCCGGACTTATAGAATCCATCTTTGGTAAACGCAGTGAGATTGTGACTTTCTGCATTAAAGTAACCTCTGATGGTGTATGGACCTCGGGTATGCAGTTCCCCAATTTCGCCATCAGCTACGATATTTCCATTACCGTCCACGAGCCTGATTTCATCTCCCGACGACATGGGGCGTCCCTGTGTGTTTAAAATGGTTTCGACGGAGTCATTTAATCGCGTGTAGCAGACTAAACCTTCCGCCATTCCAAAGACTTGCTGGAGCTTACACCCAAAAACAGGAGAAACACGCTTTGCTGTTTCTGGGTCAAATTTTGCACCGCCGACTTGAAGTAATGAGAGCGAGTCAGTATTGGTGGTATCCCATTCTTTTGAAGACAGCCATAGCTTTACGAGAGGTGGGACTAAAGCTGTATGTGTCACCTTTTCTTCGTTAATGAGCCTAAACGCCTCATCACTGCCGGGAGTGCGACACATAACGACTTTTCCGCCAACGCTGAGTGTGCCAAGAATACCTGGGCAACCGAGAGGAAAGTTATGTCCTACTGGAAGGGCTGCTAAGTAAACGGTGGACTCGTTAAGTTCACAGACGTCAGTTGAAGTACTGAAATTGTAGGCATAGTCGCTATGGCTTCTCGGAATCAACTTTGGTGCACCAGTCGTGCCACCAGACAGTAGCAATAAGGCTGTGTTGAAAGGGTTCAGGTCTGGTAGAGGAACTGGGTCGGTGTGTAGGGTATTGATGGTCTGGTGACTATTTGAGGCACCATCGATAAACAATGACCTTATCTTCGGATATCTTGATTGAAGTTTCTCACCTAACGATACATAGTCAAATCCGAGGAATCTATCAGGAACGATATATGCGGATGGCTCGGCTTGGTCGCACAGAGAAGCGATATCGTTTTCCCTTTGTGCCGGCATCGCTAGCACCGGAACAACACCAATACGAAAAAGGGCGAAGATAACCAGCACAAAACTCGCACTGTTGGGCAGTTGGACAATCGCCGTTTCTCCTGATTTTAGCCCCGCCTTCAAAAAGCCAGCCGCTAATCGATTCGATTGTCTATTCAATTGCCGATAAGACAAGCGAGTAGAATTGTCTATTACGGCTGTTCTGTCTCCATACTCTTCTGCCCACTGGGCCAAGTAGTCTCCAAGTGTTGTTGGACGAAGATAGCCAGCTTCGATCTGTTTTTTCTGTTCGTCCGTTATGGTCCACAGTTTTTCAAGATGTTCGATATCCATTCCTATCGTCCCTCCATCTCGCAGTTTGAAACGCCACTCTCACCTTGCAGAGAATGATTATCATTACAACTTACTTTTTGCGGAATTCGAGGACTACTCGTATCGGAATTTTATAACCGAATGAGGAAGGTATGAAATTTGGATTCATCATAAGGTATTGAATGATATGATTATTAATGGTTTCAAAAAAATCATGACATCGCTTTTGGGGGAAGCCATCCGATACGGGTGGTAGGGGTATCTTCATACCCCATAAAATGTTGTGGTTATCTTTTGGGATGAAAAACTTATGGATGAAAAACAAGAAGCGAGATCCGGGTGGCAGGTCTTGCGCGGTTTATTGGTTAGCCAAAAATACAAATTAATGACTGCAGTGTTTTTTTCAATTATTGCTGCGGGATTGGAGCTTGCTCCCTTCTGGATTTTTTTCAAAGCTGCTGAATTGACCCAGGTGTTTTACACTGAAGAATTGAACAGCCTCAATAATCCAACAGTGATTGCTGATAGTTTTTATGCGTTAGGAGCTGCCTTGTTCCTAGCGCTTGTTTTCAAAACAATCGCTTATGCTACCGCCTATACGCTAAGTCACCAATCTGCATTCTTAATATTGGCGGATACCAGACAATTATTGGTGTCTCGGTTGGCTTGGGCTCCACTTTCTTGGTTTAAAGAATACAAAACGGGACAATTAAAGCAGGCAGTAATGCAAGATGTCGAAAAGATGGAGAACTTTTTCGCTCATCATACGGTTGAGGTTTCTACTGCAGTTTTTGGGCCTATATTTGTCGCGGTTTACTTGTTTTGGATTGATTGGAGGCTTGCACTCGCAGCGTTAGCCGCAGCGCCAGTTGCCATGTTGAGCTCGTTTGTTGTGATGCGTGGAATGAGTAAGTACTACGACCAATACCACTCTGCATCTGTTGAATTAAACAGTACTATTGTGGAGTACATCCGAAATATCGCAGTAATGAAACTATTCCGCCAAGATAGCACTAGTTTTGGGGCACTATCGCAAAGCTTAGATCGCTATTTTGGAATTGTAGATAAAGTGACACTAATCACTGTACCTAGGTGGGCATTATTCACAAGTTTGCTCGGGGCAAATGTTCTTTTCATATTACCACTAGGTATGTATTTAGTTCAGAAAGATATGGTTGGAAGCCTCGACGTTGTAATGGCTGTGCTTCTTGGGGCTGGAATGTTGAGGCCTTTACTAAAAATCAGCCACTTTTTTAACGAGATCCAGGAGATATTATCTGGTGTTAAACGACTGACACCCATTTTGGATGTCGTTAAAATGGAAAAAAAGTCACAAGTATCTAATTTTAAGAAAGATATTGAACTGTCATTAAGAGAAGTGAGCTTTTCTTATGAAGGGCGAGAAATACTAAAGAATATTAGCGCTTCATTTAACCCAGGAACAACATCTATTGTTTTAGGAATGTCTGGAAGTGGAAAGTCGACATTATTACAAATAATCGCCGGCCTTATAGAACCTAACAGTGGTGATGCTTTTGTCAATGAAATTTCTGTTAGTCGTCTTAACGATGTTCAAAGAGCCTCTCTTATCTCATTGGCCTCACAGGAAGCATTCTTGTTTAAAGGGACGATAAAGGAAAATATCTTAATGGCGCGCCCTGAAGCAACGTCAAAAGATATTGATAACGCTATTCATGTTGCTGGACTTACTGGTTTAATACGAGAGTTACCTGCAGGACTAGACACTCAGATTGATGAAAGAGGTATCCGGTTATCCGGCGGAGAGAAGCAACGCATCGCACTGGCACGCGCTCTATTGGTTGAAGCGCCAATTGTGTTGTTAGATGAAGCAACAGCATATGCAGATAATCTTACACAAAAGGCCTTCTACCAAAATCTCAAAAAATACTATCCAAATACAGCTGTCGTTGTTGTTGCTCATCGCACCTATGGATTGGAGGAAGCTGATCAAATTATTCTTTTAGAGAAAGGTGAGATCAGAGCGGTTGGAAAACACCAACAGCTTATGCGTTCCGACGAACTCTACAAAGCATTGTTTATTCTCCAGTTAGAAAATGACTATTGGGCACTTGGAAGCCATCAAGAGTTATTGAATAAAGAGGTAATGAGTGAGGCTATATCAAATGGATAAATCGATACTTTTCATCATTAAGCGCGTGATCAAACATAGCCAAGCGTCGCCAACTTTATTTGTTAAAGGTGCTTTATTTCGTACCTTTGAAAAGGGATTGGATATTTTTCCAATTCTAGTCTGCTACTGGTGGTTTATATCAACATGGGAAGGTGATGATGAGAATAGTTCGTTCTTTAATATAGCAGGTAGCAGCTTTGAGATCCTGGATGTAGTCATATTACTAATCGTCGTTTTTGTATTTCAGTTCATTTTTTCATGGTTGGGACAAAAGTATAGCTTTTTGGGAGGATACGGAATCATGTCCGGGTACCGAAGAAAGGTGCTGGATAAAATACATTCTATGCCTCTATCTACACTTTATAGATATAGATCTGGATACCTTTCCGAATTGGTGACTGATGATACAACCCGTATAGAAAACATTTTCACTCATTTGGCAATAGATCTCTTTACTTCTTTGTTAATACCATTTCTCATTCTTGGGTCTTTACTGCTTCTAGATTGGAGAGCGGCAATTATCCTCATAGCAGGCTTTCCTTTAGCAATACTCTTTGTTCAAGGGACTAGAAAAATATTTAATAAAGTAAGTCAAAAGAAACTTAATGCAAACAGAGAAGTTTCCGGTGTGATTGTGGAATTTGTTATGGGTATAAAAACACTACGCCTTTTTAACTACTCACAGCAATGGCTATCAAAACTAGAACTTCTATTTAGCGAAATGACAAGAAAAAGTGTAACGGTTGAAGTGTGGGGGGCAGGTCCTGTTGTATTGTACCGTCTTATCGTTGAAATAGGGCTTGTTGCTTTTTTATTTTGGTGTGGATCCCAAGTTGAATCTGGAACGTTTCAGCCACACATTACGGTATTATTTATTTTCTTGGCGTATAGATTGATTTCTCCTCTATTAGATATGGCTCAGTACTTAAATATCATTCGTTACGCAGCTCAAAGTGAGATGAAATCTGAAGAAGTGATTCGATTTGAGTCGTTACCTGAACCTCCAATTAAAATGCAGGCAGAACATTACTCTGTCCAATTTGATAATGTGTCATTTAATTATGATGAGACACCTTGCCTGAAAAATATTAGCTTCATTGCTAAACACCATGAAGTGACCGCTATTGTTGGTCCCTCTGGATCAGGTAAAACAACGTTATTCAATCTGATCTGCAGATTTAGTGATCCATCGACAGGTACGGTTAACATTGGTAATTGTAGCTTGCGGGATATAGGCACCACCGGCGTTTATGACAACATCAGTATGGTCTTTCAAGATGTTCAGCTCTTTGCCTCTTCAATCATGGAAAACATTAGAATAGGCAGGAAAGAAGCTTCAGATGAAGAGGTATATGAAGCATGCAAAAAGGCATTTTGTCTGGAGTTTATTAGTCAACTACCTCAAGGTTTTGATACCCAAATTGGGGAGGGTGGGACCCGTTTATCAGGTGGTGAGAGACAAAGAATATCGATTGCACGAGCTTACCTAAAAAATTCGCCAATTTTGTTACTTGATGAGATTACCGCATCGGTCGATTCGGTTGCACAGTATGAGATTCAACAAGCACTCATGGGGCTTGTCGAAGGTAAAACAGTGATTGTTATTGCACATCGACTGAGCGCGATAAAAACTGCCGACCAAATTCTCGTCTTGGACAAAGGTGAGATCGTGCAAGCGGGTAGGCATCAAGATTTGGTTGAACAAGCCGGTCTCTATCAAACTTTATGGTTTGCCCAATCTGTTCAGCGATAGTTTGCTCGGCGCGCTGTAACGGTAAGTTTGGAATCTGAAGTCATAGGGAACTTTAATCACTCGGGATTTAATATCAACAGACTGCTTACGAAGCCCTGGCCATTTGAATGGGGCTTTATCTAGTCGGCCCTGAATTACAAATAAGACACTGGGCCTTGATGGAACGTTAACCAACGTTCTGCAACCTCAGTGGGGGGTAATGCATTCCCGCTATCCGTGTTGATGTGCAACACAACATGATAGTGATTACTCATAATGGCGTAGACACACACATCGATACAGAATACCTGGGCTAACTCCAAGGGCCGCTCTTCTATCCAAGCCCGTCTGTGCTCGAAATTTTTCCCCTGTTCGTTGTCATAGCCGCAAAGAAAAGAACGACGAACACAACGAGAAATACAGTGATAGTATGGAGTGGCATCGACATTTATCTGAGTGGTGCGAGCTTTGGTCATAGCGGATAAGAGAATAAAGCTGAAGAATGGACGTACAGTATCTTAGCCAACACACGATTGCATGTTGAGTGAGTGGGTTTGAAGAATAGCGCACTGATGTATGAAATTGATAAATGGGTCTTTTTCTAAAAGTGTCTGTCCCAAGTTTTACCTATTTAAGCGTAAGCGTTGAAAAGCTTTTCCGTGAAGATACCTTCCCAGAAAACCCTGACTTTTCTCGCTTACACGCTTATGCATGTAATCCAGAAAACTTTAACCCTGAAATTCGCGCTGAAATCGAGAAAGTACCTGAGACATTTCGTTATCTAGAAGAGCAGGGTAAGTTCAGGTTCATTGAAGATGTTGAGTACATCTATGATAAGCCGGGTAAAAACGATAAGAGTGAATTCTTGGGTGGAGGCAGTATCACGCAAGATAAGCTGGTCGAACTTGCCGACAGTGCGAAAGAAAGTATTTTGATTCAAACCCCTTATCTGGTGACAACAGCGCGCGACAGAGTATTTTTAAAAGAGCTTGTCGATCGCGGCATATCGATAAAAATCCTCACCAATAGCCTTGCTTCAAATGACAACCTTGAAGCATTCAGCGGTTATCAAAGAGACCGCAAAGCACTGCTTGATACCGGCGTTGAGATATATGAATTTAAACCTGATGCCAAGGTAAGACAGCGGGTGATGACAGAACACATGGTTAAGCGTTTACCTACCCAGCCTATCTTTGGGCTTCACGCCAAAGCCATGACCATTGATGACCACACGACAGTGATTGGCACTTACAACCTTGACCCAAGAAGTGCGAACCTCAATACCGAAAGCATTACCATCGTAAGATCAGAGGCGATAACCAAGGATGTTCGTCGCGCAATGGAAGTGGAGTTAGAGACTGAGAATGCATGGCGAATTACTGAAGACTTCAACCCGGACGATACCGTGTCTACCTCAAAACAGCTTAAGGTGAAACTGCGAAGAATTGTGCCTAAAGACATCCTTTAATGTTGCTCCCCTTCATGGGGAATCAATTAAGTTGATTAACAAAAAGCACCTCAGAAAATGAGGTGCTTTTTGTTGGGCCAACGAATGAGATAAACAAGATTTTTTAGCCTCGAACGGGCTCCGCCGACGAACTGTTTTGGGAGAGTGTTTTAATCCACTTTTTGTTTTTGATTCGGTGCATTACAGGAACTAGCTTGAGGGTTTCCTCTAGCAAGACAGCGGCATAAACATACTGCACGGGCAGCTCAAACCAAAACGCCAGCACTAGCATCAAAGGAATAGCCCCAAACCATTGCGCCACCATATCCAGATACATGGTGAACTTGGTGTCGCCGCCGCTTTTCAGAATGCCCGACATAGAGGTCATGGTCACCGAGCGTAGGAATATAGAAGCCAAAATGAAAGGGAAGAGCAGATACACGGCATCCAGCACTTCTGGCTCAATGCCATCGAACAACCCAATGAGCAAATCGCGCCCAATCCAAAGTAGGGCAACAATCGTTCCCCCTACCGTAACAGAAGCAATCAAACCTGCACGAACATAGGCATTGAGTTCTTGATGGTTGTTGGAACCTATCTTCTGACCAACCAACACACCAACAGCGGCAGCACAACCCCAGCTAAACGAACCCAGTAGTATTTCCAGTGGCGCGAGGATCGACATGGCTGCCAGAGCGGTGCCATCAATATTGCCGTAAATGGTGTGATAGGCCGTCATGCCACCACTCCAGATGATTTCACCGCCAATAATCGGCAGTGCAATGTTTATGAAGGCAACATTCTTGGTTTTCGCCCTCGCTGCAACAAATGAAGATGCCGTAAAGCTAAGTATTCTCTCAAAGGCATGAACATAGAAAAACAGGATCAATGTGGAAGCTGATCTGGCTACTAACGTTCCCCACGCAGCGCCCTCAAGCCCGAGGGCTGGGAAGCCAAAGTGACCGAAAATCAGTAGGTAGTTGAGAGCAACATTAAGGATCAGCTCAAAGACAAAAAGATACAAAATCACTTTTGGTTTTTGAATCGCTCTCAGGCCAGCTCCCCAAATCGCTGAGAAACTCGTGACCAAAACACAGAGAATTGAGATTTCAATGTAGCTACTGGCCATCGCTGCAATCGCACCATCATTTGTCTTCAAACGCGCAATCTGATCTTTGAAAACAAGCGCAGCGCTGACTAATAGCACAGAAGCGATCACCGCGTGAATCATCCCGATATGAACAGTAACACTAAGACTTTTGTTATCTTTTGCTCCCCAATGCTGGGCACAAAAAATGGTAGTGGCACCAGCAATGCCGACAATCACGTTAGACACAAACCACAGCACCCGCGAGCCAATACCAGCTGCCGCAACGGTATCACCGCCCAAAGCAGAGAGCATAAAGGTGTCAATAAAGCCGAGACTTGCAAACAACACACTGTGCAGCGCAATAGGAACGGCGAGGAACAAAATATCCTTATAGGGTTTCATAACCATCCTTGGTTTTTCTTGTCTTTCAGGGATGGGTATTTTCACTTTAAATTCAAGATGATATTGATACTTATCAGTCAACCTGATGTAGATATCGGTCGATTTGCGGAGATTAAGAAATCAAAGCTTTGTATGTCGTGGGGCAGGTGTTAGTTAGTGTTTTGGCGATCATGATGAAGTATTGAGGCAATTGAAGCGGCGCCTCTGAGTAGAGGCGGCTTAAACTCGATATTGGACAATTTTGATTTACGAATTACGTTTGTTATTGCCCTGTTCGGATAACTACAGATTTGGGACAGCGAAGTAGATGGCTTTGCTGTTTGTTAGAGAACATTGGTTGTCCTTGCTTCTCAGTTAAAGAAATCGTTGAGGTAAAGTAGTTGCCCACATTCATACCCATTTCTAACCATTACTATATTTGGTCTGAAACAGAGTAAAGAGTGCCTAGGCCATGAAAATCATGACCATTATTATTTTATTTTTTAAATTTTCTATTGCTCTATGAAATTTTGAATGGCTGTCATGCCAATATTAGAAAGATCTCTTTCTTTTATAATATCGAATAGTTCATCTGAAACTAATTTTGTAAGTCTTAACCTCAATTCGTGCCAAGCTGCTTTTCCTACAACTCTATCGGCATAAATATTTATATCCCCCGAGTAAGAATAATCAAGAGAAGAGTCAGCCATAATTTCAACTCCTGACTCAGGTTTAATTCCGCCTGAGTCAAGCCTTATTGAATCTATGACATTCAGTATGTTCCAAAAATATGCATCTCCTAGTTTTTTTGAATCTGCATTAAAAATTTCAACAGGAATAAATTGATGACCACCAGATGGCTCAACACTTTCGATACATTCTTTGAGTTTTCCAGTTATCAGTACTAAACCACATGTCCACGCTTGATAGTCATAAATCATTTTATTCGAAGGAGACACTAATTTTTCAGGAAGTAAAGCCACCAGCTCTTCATTTAGAGGAGACGATAAAAAATCAAACCTCGCTAGCATTACATTTTCACCTGCTCTCCGAGTATTCCTTTGGGCCACCTTCTCTTGTTCTTTCAATATTAGTGAAAGTGTATGAATTTTATTTTCACATTCTTCGGTAAGACAATAAGTCTCTATTAACGGTAGATTGAAATCTCTATCCAATTCTTTAGCCATTAGTGCAATTCCTTATTTTTTCTTTTGGTTGGCATTGCGCCTATCTCTTTCAGAGCAGACAGTTCCATCCATTCTGCCATCAATGGCTTTGAAAATACTGCCTCAACAAAGAGATACGAAGCTTCAAATAAAGTGGGAACTCTGTCATGCCCAGCATTGAATAATGTTCTCGTCAACGTCAGTCCTTTCTTTTCTCGTTGCTGGTGTGGTGTTTTTCTGATTAGTTTTTGTATGGAAAGATGTGGATTTTTGAAGTTGTTAAAAAACACAGAGATGTTGAGACAGTCGCTTGAAAGCGAGCGGAGCGCATAAAAACGAAAAAAGCCTGCTCGAAAGCAGGCTTTTTAAATGGTGGGCGATACCGGGCTCGAACCAGTGACCCCCTCCTTGTAAGGGAGGTGCTCTCCCAACTGAGCTAATCGCCCGAATAAACGCTTGGGATGCCCTCGAAAGGGTAGTGCGTTTATTGGAATTTGGTGGGTCTAGGCAGACTCGAACTGCCGACCCCTACCATGTCAAGGTAGTACTCTAACCAACTGAGCTATAGACCCAAATTCTGATTCCATCCTGGTCAGGGAGGAATGGTGCGTCCGGGCAGACTCGAACTGCCGACCCCTACCATGTCAAGGTAGTACTCTAACCAACTGAGCTACGGACGCAAAGTATTTTCTTTCCAGAGAGAGCATGGTGCGTCTGGGCAGACTCGAACTGCCGACCCCTACCATGTCAAGGTAGTACTCTAACCAACTGAGCTACAGACGCATATCTTACTGATAATCAGTCTTGCTTCCCCTGAAAGCGGGATGAATATTAGCGAGTAGGGACAGGCGGCGCAAGCGTAAAACGGGACTTTTTTACCACATCTTGTGCGTTTGCTGGTTTGCTGCACAATTTGGCGCTTCTTACACCAGAGTTTTTGTTTTTAAACGCATTAGGACGCGTTGTTTTGCGGTGCTACTTGCACATTGCATCGCTGAAACAGTTGTTGCCAGTATCTAACATGATCTTTTACTGCTTTTTGGAAATTCTGATAGTGGCTGCCAGCAAAATAGGCGTCGTTGTAGTTAAAGAAAACCTCATTGTCTGGCAATTGCCTGTGAAGGGTTTCCAACGCGGGCTGCGCATCAAGGTATAGTCCGTTGATTTTCGAAAGGTAGGGTTGCACCTCGCCGATGAAAAACTTATCGAATACGTTTCTGAGGTAGTTGAGGCGGGTTGGGTCGCGGTTCGCACCACAAATCACCAGAAGGTCATCGCGATAAAGCTGTTTGGTAATGGTGTTAAGCCAACGTGTGCTTTCATCCATGGAATAGAACACGGTGCCTAGGTAGCGCTGCTTTTCGATGGGTTCTTGAAGAGAAACGATATCAGTGTTTTTCTCAGACAGATGAGCATAGGCATTAATGGCTAACAGCGCTTCACTGTGCGGAAAAGGCTTATCAGGCGCGATCAATCCAATTCCAGAAGGGGTGAGCTGCTGCCGCCACGCATCGCTGCTGATTAGCGTGTTCCAGTACACGGTACTGAGTTGCTGTTGCTTTTGCTTTTGGACTTTGAGCAATTGTTCGCGAAGGGTATCGCTTTCGACCTCTGCTAAGCAAAGTTCAAGTGTGTTTAACAGCGATACTTCATAATTGAGCTGCCTGAAGGCGTCTTGAACCTTGCCGAGAATGGAGTTTCTGTCGGCTATCAATTGAAACAATCCACACTCTCGCAGTTCATAAGCATCGAGCAAGCCCATCCGAACATCTTCGAGGGGTAAAGTGAGATCACGCTTTCTCGGAAGTTCGATGGAAACACTGTCTTCTAACGGCAGAGGTTCAGTATTCACCACGTTGGCAAGGCGACTCTGATAGTTTTCAAATTGCGCGCGAGCCTTGTCTGACTCCAGACAACCTGAAAGTAGGAGCAAGCCAGTGATGACGAAGACGAGTCTATGGACCATTTTCTCGTTCTGTTAAGAAGTCATAGTCATGATACGAAGTATAAAAGAAGCGGGATCCAAAAAGAAAATCCCGGCTCAAAGGCCGGGATTTGCAAAGGAGGAAGTGATTATTTCTCTGCCATTGCTAACTGGAATTCATCCGGTTGTTTGCGAATCCAGCGAAGGCGAATACCCAGCAAAATTGCGGCTGAAGTGAGACCGATAATAATACCTACCCAGAAACCGTATGCACCCATTGGTTCCACAATCCAATCTGTCATGCCCAGTACGTAGCCAATCGGCACGCCGAGAATC
The DNA here is from genome assembly GCF_947387585.1 of Grimontia sp. SpTr1. Classification (NCBI taxonomy): domain Bacteria; kingdom Pseudomonadati; phylum Pseudomonadota; class Gammaproteobacteria; order Vibrionales; family Vibrionaceae; genus Grimontia; species Grimontia sp. SpTr1. The sequence goes on along the minus strand of NZ_CANDOD010000011.1, from coordinate 187,528 downwards.
CAGTACGCAATAAAGGTGCGCTCGAAGATGGCACGCATGTCCTTGTAACCGCGTAACGCACCAGCCGCAACGACCTGAATAGCGTCAGTACACTGATAGATGGCTGCGAGCAGCATCAGGTTCGCTGCAATGGCAACCACTTCTGGGTTGCTGTTGTAAAGGTGGATAATAGGTTCGCGGAAAATTACCGTCAGCGCTGCGGTAATCATGGCTGTGCCTAAACCGATCAGAATACCAAGTTTGGCTGCTCGGGCTGCTCCCTCTGTCGATTTCTCGCCAAGTTGGTGACTAACACGGATACTCACAGCGGTACCCAAGCTCATCGGCAACATAAAGATCATCGAAGAGAAGTTAATCGCAATCTGGTGTGCCGCTACGACCGTCGAACCCAGTGGCGCGATGAGAAGGGCAATCACAGCAAATAGAGTCACTTCGAAGAAAATCGCAGCTGCCACTGGCAAGCCCATTTTGAAAATGCGCCATAAAGCTGGGAAGTCTGGTTTTGAAAAGTCAGCAAACGCGTTCACGCGCTGAAGACGTTTGTTCAGCTTGATGTAGATGAACATCGAGATGAGCATCAACCAGTAAACAATGGTGGTTGCTACACCACAACCCACCGCACCGAGCTCAGGTGCGCCGAACTTACCGTAAACAAATATCCAGTTAAGGGGAACGTTCGCAGCCAGACCGATAAAGCCTATGATCATTGCTGGTGTGGTGAGTGACATGCCTTCTGCCAGGTTGCGAAGCACTTGGAACAGCAGGAATGCAGGTACCGCCAAAATGACCGCATAGAGATAACCAATGGTTTTTTCGGCTAATGCGGCTTCTACTTCCATGTAGTTAACAATGTGACCGGCGTTGTACAGCACAAGTGCGATAGGCACTGACAGCATCAATGCCATGTAAACGCCTTGTTGCACCTGAAAGGGTATTTTTGCCTGACGGCCAGAGCCATTTAACTGGGCGATGATCGGAACCATCGCTAACAGGATACCAATACCAAACAGGATAGAAGGCAACCAAACACTGGTTGCTACAGCGACGGCAGCCATGTCGGTAGCGCTAACGCCACCAGCCATAACTGTATCGACAAAGCCCATGGAAGTTTGCGCCAGCTGCGCAATGAAGACAGGGATCCCCAATTTAATGATGGATTTGGCTTCCAGGCGATAGTTTTGCACCTATAACTCCGGAAAAGAAAAGTGAGGCTGAAAAGGAGTTGTATTATACGTTTGCAAAGGACGGCCACAATCGATACTTTTGTGAATTACACAAGATTTAGCTTTTTGTTTGCCTCACTATTAACACAGCCAGTTGCTGTTATCAGGAATCGTTATGTTTACAGGTATTGTTCAAACCACCGCAGAAATCATTCAAATAGAAAAAAAGACTAACTTTCAGAGTCATGCGCTCCGCATGAATGATGTGATGCGAAAAGGGTTGGAAATTGGCGCTTCGGTCGCCCATAACGGTTGTTGTTTGACGGTAACTAAAATTGACGGAGACCTTGTGTGGTTTGACTTGATGCAAGCAACATTGGCGCTGACCAATCTTGGCGAGGTCAAGGAAGGCGACAAGGTGAACCTTGAGCGAGCGGCCAAGTTTGGAGATGAAATTGGCGGGCACTCTATGTCTGGTCACATCATGTGCACCGCGGAAGTGGTTGATGTCATCGAATCAGAGAACAACCGTCAGGTTTGGTTTGAAGTGCCGGCAAATATCTCCAAGTACGTTTTCGATAAAGGTTACATCGGTATTGATGGCATCAGTCTGACTATCGGCGCGGTTGAAGATAATCGTTTCTGCGTTAACCTCATCCCTGAAACCCTGCAGCGCACCAATATGGGCTGGCGTGCGAAAGGGGACAGGGTGAACATTGAAGTTGACCCGCAAACGCAGGCGGTGGTTGATACCGTTGAAAGGGTACTTGCTGCCAAACAAGCTTAAGTGTTGTTCACTGATTACGTAGAAATGAAAAAGCCAGCAACTGCTGGCTTTTCTAGTATCGACTGCCTGAATATTTTAGAAAATCTGCTCGTCGTCAGCATCTACGAATAAGTTGATGGTTTTGTGCTGAGAGTCGATGATGAGATTCAAGTGAATAGCGTTACAGCATGCTGGGCAATCGTCATAAAATTCCTGATCACCACCGCTGGTATCCAAAGTAATGCGAATCCTGTGTCCACAGTGCGGACAATCGATCCCTCTTTCAGTGTAATTTTGCATGTTCAACTCCCTATCTGAACTGCGAGCCAATAACATGACGAAGAAAAGATAGCTGTTTCTTCTTGTGCTCATGTGTTTCCATTCTAAGAAGCCAAGAATGTTTGCTCAGTGAAATAAGAACAAAGTATGACCGAGCGCCGGAAATCCCGTTGAATTATTGGGTTGCGATATAGTTCGTAACAGTTGTATCCGGCATTCTTATTGGGATACGTAAGAATTTATTACAGAGTGTGAGTGTAAGTTACGTTCTGTGAGTGTCGTTCAAGAAGGGAGTGAAACAGTAGGGCAAAACTCGACATTTTGCCCTGATTTTGGAGATTAAGCCTCCAACATTTTGATGCTTAATTCGTCCAGCGATGTAAGTTTGACGTCGCTGATCACCCAGCGTTCTTGAGCGGCAACCTCATGTTCTGGCACGACAATTGTGCGCATCTGGGCGGCTTTTGCAGCCAATAGCCCAGTAAAAGAATCTTCCAAAGCGACGCAGTTTTGCGGGGCAATGCCTAAGCCCTCTGCGGCGTTCAGATAGACCTCTGGATGAGGCTTGCCATACTTCAAATGCTCTGCAGAGTGGCATTGTTCAAACCAAGCTTCGATACCCAAAGCTTCCAGCGTCGCGTTGATCAGTTTTAGCGGTGAAGAAGAGGCAAGGGCAATGCGCAGGTTGGCTTCTTTGCAGAGCGTTAGTGCGTGCATTACGCCTGGCTTCATCGGTTTATGAATCGAAACTAGCTCAATCACTTTGTCGAGGATCATGTCGCACACTTCCTCGCAGGAAGGGCCTTCCCAACCTTGGGTTTTATAATAATGCTTAATAATCTGGTCTATGCGGATGCCCGTGGTATCAATGGTGTCCTGACGGGTTAGTGTTACCCCAAGACCCTGTAGTACGGCGAGTTGTGCATCTTGCCAAAAGGGTTCTGAGTCGACCAACAGGCCGTCCATGTCGAAAATTGCTGCTTGGATCATGAGAGCTCCCAAAAAAAGAAAAAGGCGCCAAAGCGCCTTATTCTGAACGATGATGTCTACACAAGAAAATCAAATCAGCTCAAGTTTGTTGATCAGCGCCTCGGTTTCAGCCAAATAAGGACCGCCGAAAAGTAGGCAGTGGTTGAGCATATGGTAAAGGTTGTAGAGGTCTTTACGATCTTCGAATCCTTCATCGAGTGGCCACACCTCTTCGTAACCTTCGTAGAACGCTTCTGGGAATCCACCAAACAGATAAGTCATGGCAATATCGACTTCACGATCTCCCCAATAAGAGGCAGGGTCATACACAATTGGCCCATTCATGGTTGATGACGCATTGCCTTTCCATAAATCGCCATGCACAAGGCTGGCTTTCGGTTGATGGCCGTTCAGTCGTTCTTTTACTGCTTCGACAATGGTTTCTACATCACCAAATGACATGCCTCTTTCTTCTGCCAGCTGAAGCTGGAAACCGATACGGTGATCAGCGAAGAAATTCGCCCATTTCCGATGCCAACTGTTCCGTTGCTCCGTTGTGCCAATGAAGTTATCAATATCAAAGCCGTACTCGAGTTGTTCTCCCCATTGATGAAGCTTCGCCAGCTCCTTGCCGAGTAGATAGGCGTTTTCACTGTCAAGAGGTTTCATCGGAATGTAGTCCAGCACCAATACCGACTTTTCTTTAATAATGCCGAGATAAATGACCTGAGGGATCGAGACTTCACCGCTATTCGCGAGGTGACGAAGGCTTTCGGCTTCGGCCTCGAACACAGGCAAATTGTCTCGTGAATTCACTTTCACAAAGAAGCGCATATTCCCACTGGTAATGGCGTAACACTCGTTGATGTCACCTCCATCGATGGGCGTTTTTTCTTCGACTTCAAACTGCTGACCCAGAGCGAGCGAAAGCTGAACTGAGAGCGAATGCCACATAAGTGCACCTCTTCATGACGATGAAAATTGGTGTGATAACAAAATAGTAGCGCAATTCACTGGGAGTGATATGTGTCTAATCCCACAATCTGTGTCGGTTTTTTGAATTTTGGAGAAAATAAGACAAAGCCCCGTAAAAACGGGGCGTTAGAGAACGAAATACGGTCAACAAAAACTAGAAACTGGGTAACAGTCTCGTTGGCATGTATTTGTTGTGGCTGGCTTCTTTTAGGTGAGCATTTGCCTTCTCGATATCTGGTGCGAAGTAGCGATCTTTGTCGTAGAAGGTAACGTGACTTCTGAGCTCTGCCTTGATCTGCTCTAAGCGCTGGGAGGTTTTCAGCGGTGCACGGAAATCCAACCCCTGACACGCAGCGAGCAGCTCCACGGCCAGAATGCCACGTGTATTGTCGGCCATTTCTGCCAGGCGACGCCCTGCAAAGGTTGCCATGGAAACGTGATCTTCTTGGTTTGCTGAGGTTGGCAAGCTGTCTACGGATGCAGGGTGGGCGAGCGTTTTGTTTTCGCTGGCCAACGCGGCGGAGGTGACCTGTGCAATCATAAAGCCGCTGTTGACACCGCCATTGTCGACGAGAAACGGAGGCAGCTTGCTTAATCCGCTATCGATAAGCAGCGCCATGCGTCGCTCGGACAAGCTACCGATTTCTGCAATCGCCAAGGCGAGGTTGTCTGCCGCCATCGCAACGGGTTCTGCATGGAAGTTACCGCCGGAAATGATGTCGCCATCATCACAGAAAACAAGCGGGTTATCAGACACTGAGTTAGCTTCGACTTCGAGTACGTCAGCAGCATGTCGAATTTGCTGTAAACATGCGCCCATCACTTGTGGCTGGCAACGCAGGGAGTAGGGATCCTGCACTTTTTCACAGCCTTGATGGCTATCGCCAACTTCACTGCTGGTGTCCAACAGGTGACGGTAAGCATCTGCTGCGTCCATTTGCGCTCGGTGACCGCGTACGCGGTGAATGCGAGGATCAAACGGACGGCGGCTGCCTAATGCCGCTTCAACGGAAAGTGCACCGCACGCGGTGGCAGAAGCGAAAAGATCTTCAGCAGCAAACAAGCCTTCCAGAGCAAAAGCGGTTGAGGCTTGCGTGCCATTCAACAGTGCCAATCCTTCTTTTGGACCAAGCGTGATTGGCTCTAACCCAGCAATTTTCAGCGCCATCGCGCCGGAAATGATTTCACCTTTGTGCCTAGCCTGACCTTCACCTAGCAAAACGGTGCTCATGTGGGCGAGAGGAGCCAAGTCGCCAGACGCACCCACCGAACCTTTCTTGGGAATACAAGGGAAGACTTCGGCATTAATCAGTTTTGCCAGCGCATCAACCACAGAAAAACGGATACCGGAATAACCACGGGCCAGGCTTGAGATTTTCAGTACCATCATCAGGCGTACGGTGGCGTCATCCATAAACTCGCCAATGCCCGCCGCATGGGAAAGCACAATCGAGCGCTGCAGGGTTTCAAGGTCTTCCAGTTCAATACGGGTGTTGGCAAGCAACCCAAAACCCGTGTTGATGCCATAAACCACACGGCCTTCATCAAGCACGCTGGCAACGGTATCAACACTTTCCTGCATGGTCTCGGCTACGCCTTCGGCAAACTTAACCTGCGTAGGTTCACGGCTGACATGGCGAAGATCTTTGAGTGTTAGCGCACCCGGAATGAGCGTTAGTTTATTCATTATTATTAGCTCCTTACTGCTTGACCGGAACGTTTGGAAGGTCGAGCAAAGGTAAGTCAAGTTGTTGTTCTTTCGCGCAGTTTATCGCGATACCGTATCCGGCATCTGCATGGCGCATCACACCGGTGGCAGGGTCATTGTGCAAGACGCGCCCGACACGTTTCGCTGCATCATCTGTACCGTCGCACACGATCACCACACCAGAGTGTTGCGAGAAGCCCATGCCCACACCGCCGCCATGGTGCAGTGATACCCACGTCGCTCCTGATGCGGTATTGAGCAAGGCGTTGAGCAGTGGCCAGTCGGATACGGCGTCAGAGCCATCCATCATGCCTTCGGTTTCGCGGTTTGGACTTGCTACTGAGCCTGAATCTAAGTGATCACGACCAATCACAATCGGCGCTTTCAGCTCGCCGTTTTTCACCATTTCGTTGAAAGCTAAACCAAGGCGTGCGCGGTCTTTTAAACCCACCCAACAAATACGTGCAGGTAATCCTTGGAACTGAATGCGTTCGCGCGCCATATCCAGCCAGTTATGGAGGTGAGGATTGTCCGGGATCAGCTCTTTGACTTTCTGGTCGGTTTTATAAATATCCTCCGGATCCCCAGACAGTGCAGCCCAACGGAAGGGGCCGATGCCCTGACAGAAAAGAGGACGGATATAGGCAGGCACAAAACCGGGGAAATCAAACGCGTTCTCGACACCTTTTTCCAGTGCCATTTGGCGAATGTTGTTGCCGTAATCCAGCGTTGCTGCACCGCGAGACTGCAGTGTCAGCATAGCTTTAACTTGTTCTGCCATTGAAGCTTTCGCTGCGTCAACAACGGCGGCCTCGTCTTCTTTGCGCTTTTCAGCTGCATCTTCCATAGTCCAGCCCTGAGGCAAATAGCCATTTAACGGATCGTGAGCAGAGGTTTGGTCAGTGACGACATCAGGCGTAATACCGCGCTCGACAAGTTGAGCGAAGATATCCGCCGCATTGCCAAGCAGGCCAATGGAGAGTGGCTTATTGTCATCGATTGATTGTTGAAGGATGGAGAGCGCTTCATCCAAATCGGTGGCTTTTCTGTCCACGTATCCGGTGCGTAGACGGTAATCGATTCGGCTTTCATCACATTCAACCGCGATCATTGAAAAGCCGGCCATGGTTGCGGCCAGAGGCTGCGCGCCTCCCATGCCACCAAGGCCACCGGTGAGCACCCAGCGTCCTTTCGCTTCTCCGCCAAAGTGCTTATTGGCGACGGCAACAAAGGTTTCGTAAGTGCCCTGAACGATGCCTTGGGATCCAATGTAAATCCAGCTACCCGCAGTCATCTGGCCGTACATGGCTAAACCTTGTTTATCGAGCTCATTAAAGTGCTCCCAGTTCGCCCAATGGGGGACCAGATTTGAGTTAGCAATCAATACGCGAGGGGCATCTTTATGCGTTGGGAAAACACCCACAGGTTTGCCGGATTGCACCAGCAGGGTTTGATCGTCTTCCAGGCGGCTAAGCACCTCTACGATTTTGTCATAGCACTGCCAGTTTCTCGCTGCGCGTCCAATACCGCCGTAAACCACCAAAGCGTGAGGGTGTTCGGCCACGTCAGGATGCAGGTTGTTCATCAGCATTCGAAGCGGCGCTTCAGTCAGCCAAGACTTTGCCGTCAGTTTTGTGCCTGTCGGCGCTTTGATGGTGCGTGACAGATCGAGACGTGGGTCATTCATTGTTTCACTCCTTGGTTTTCGGTGACCAGATGGTCAGCAAGGCTGCGCGAAATCGTCCAAACCAGACGGGCAGCAAGTCGAGAGGTATGGTTGTCTATGTCATAGCGCGGGTTCAGCTCCGCGATATCGGCAATCTTCAATTTGGGTAAGCCGTGTTTATCCTTCGCGTTGCCTATATGGCGAATTAGGTGTTCCACCAAAACGTAATCGACGCCATGTGCAGCAGGGGCGCTTACTCCTGGCGCTGTGGAGGCAGGAAAAACATCAATGTCGATGGTTAGGTAAATAGCATCCATTTCCGAGACGAAAGTGCTGAGTTTGTCTTCGATGGTAGCAAGCGTGGCGGCGGTGAAATCTGTGTCTTCGACAACCAGAACGTTGAGGTCTTCGGCTTTATCAAATAGCGCTTGAGTGTTGCTGGCGCGGCTTACACCTAGACAAGCGTAATGAAATGCCCATTGGCGGTTATGGCAGAACTCTGCGATTTGTGAAAACGGTGTACCTGAGCTGCCATTGAGTGCATTGCCAGAGGGCGTGCGGAGATCAAAATGTGCGTCAAAGTTGATGATGCCGATCTTGGGGATGTCCGAGGGGCTTTTCTGTAGATAGTGATTTGCCAAACCCTGAAACGAGCCCCATGCCACTTCGTGCCCGCCGCCCAAGATCAAAGGAAAGTGTTTTTGGCGCATTGCCTCAGAGATATTGTCTGCTAGTCGTTTCTGCGCTTTAGAAAGGTCATGATCATCACAGCATACATCGCCACTATCAAAGAGGGGGAGTGCGTGATGGTGCCACGGCAAGCTTGCAAGCATCTTACGGATTTCGTTAGGTGCGGAATACGCCCCAACTCGGCCTTTATTGCGAGACACGCCTTCATCACAAGCGAAACCAATCAACATACAGCCGGGCTCATTTGCTTGGTCTGCGCTTTGCACTTTTTGGTGAAAGCGGAGGCCGCGTTCGCCATCTTCTGGATCTGTCCGGCCTTGCCAGACGCTCATATCAATAGTCATTGGCTTTGACTCCTTTCAGATAGCGCGCATGAAGTGGCGCAAGGCCCACTTGATAGCTGAGCTGTGCTGGAGACGTTAAATCCCACACGGCGAAATCAGCATCAAATCCAGCGGCTATTTGTCCTTTTTTATTGAGTCCCAGCGCCTTTGCAGCATGACGGGTCACGCCGTAAAGGTTCTCTTTCGGTGTCAGCCCAAATAGGGTAGATGCCATGTTCATCATGAGAGTCAGGCTGGCAAAGGGAGCCGTTCCAGGGTTGAAGTCAGTGGCAATCGCCATTGGGACATTGTGTTGACGCAGCCAGTCAATGGGGGGCCTTTGGGTTTCTCGTAAGAAGTAGAACGCGCCGGGAAGCAGGGTGGCGACAGTGCCGTTTTCAGCGAGGGCTTTGACGCCTTCTTCGCAAAGATATTCGATGTGATCCACGGAAAGTGCGCCCATTTCGGCGGCGAGCGCACTGCCACCCAAATTGGAAAGTTGTTCGGTATGTCCTTTAACTTGTAGTCCGTGCTTTCGTGCGGCATCGAAGACTTTCGCCATTTGCTCTGGGGAGAATCCAATGCCTTCGCAGAATACATCGACGGCGTCAGCAAGGTTCAATTCAGCCGCTGCGGGGATCATTTCTTCGCAAACCAGCGAAATGTAACCGTCGCTGTTGTTTTTGAATTCAGGCGGCAACGCGTGTGCGCCAAGCAGCGTGGTGGTGATATTTACATCCAGCTCTTGCTCTAACCCTTTTGCTGCTTTGAGCATCTTGATTTCATGCTCGACCGTCAGTCCGTATCCGCTTTTGACTTCAATAGTTGTGACGCCGTCACGCGTTAGAGCTCTAGCGCGTGGAAGCGCCAAAGAGACGAGTTCTTCAAGTGAAGCCTCACGGGTCGCTTTAACGGTAGAAAGAATACCGCCGCCGTTTCTTGCTATCTGTTCGTAGGGAACACCTTGCAAGCGTTGTTCAAATTCACCAGAGCGGTCACCAGCAAAAATGATGTGGGTATGCGCATCGATAAGCCCAGGCGTAACTAACCGGTTTTCCAGCGAAACCATTTGATAACCGGAGGTAGAGAGGTTTTCACCTACGGCAACGATACTGCCATTTTCGACAGCAATCATATGGTTGTCGCGTACTTGGTATCCCTCAGTACGAATGACGTCTGTATCCATTGAAACAAGACGACAATCCGTGAACATCTTCTTCATTTTTACTGCGCTCTTTATTTGTATATATAAATGTATAGACAAATAAGAGGGCGATGACAAGATCAGTTGTTATTAAATTGTGATCGAGGGTGTAAAGTTCAGCGGCCACTTTTAGGGGCTGTTGACCTTTGGTGGTTAAATTTTGTTCTCGCTATAAGCGTTTTAGGCGCGGCGAGGTGTGTGCCGCCTAGTCACTCTAAGCAAATACACCTCAACAAAGCATAAAACGCTTAGAGCAGAACCCTCCGGGCAGCGCTTGTGGGGAATTTCTGCTGCGTTATCGGCTTCTCATGTAGGCTAGCTACACATCGAAGCCTCTGCCTTGCATAAAATCCCCACAAACTGCTGCAAAAACCATCACCAAAGGTCAACAGCCCCTAGGAAAACCACTGAATTTAATAAGGTAGTTTGGTCTTGCGGTTGACTGGACTTAGAGTTCTGCGCGTGCGCTCAGTTTGTAGCGGTTACCGGGATGGAAGAGAAGGGCTGCACTGACTAGTTGGTTCTCACTCCAGGTACGTCGGTGGAGTAAAAGGCAAGGCTGGTTAGTTTCGATTTGTAGAAGGTTAGCAATGTGCGCAGGAGGTAAAATAGCTTCCACCGTGTGTTCGATGATGCCTACCGGGCATTGGGACACCAGATATTGATTTGGCGTCATCGAGGAAAAGTCCTGATTTAAATAATCAGGTGCAAATGCAGGGTTTACCCAACGAAGTTCAACCTGAATGGGTATGTCATCGGCAAAATGGACGATTTCACTTTTGAATACATCGCTACCTAGCATAATACCGAGACGCATTGCCACATCTTCTGGCGCGCGTATTCTTCTTAAGGATATGATTTCACTGTGATGTGCTTGACCACGCCCTGATATTTCTTCTGCGATATTGCGGATATCCATCAGAGGACTTTCCGCTTTGCGCTGGCATACAAACGTGCCCAAACGAGGCGTTCGTTCCAGCCAACCCTCATTGACTAAATCTCTTACCGCTTTGTTTACTGTCATTCTACTGACCGAAAATTGCTCACAAAGCTCTGCTTCTGTTGGCACTTTTGCGCCAACTGGCCATTCCTGTGATTCAATTTTCTCAATCAGGAAGTCTTTAATCTGCTGGAAGCGGGGAGATTTCGGCATAGGTTCTCAGTGTCATATTGGTATATACAAATAATCATTGATGAAGTCAGAGCGAAAATCAAGGCCGATAGTCAGGGAGTCGGATGAAGCGCATAAATCAATCCTTTGTCTTATCTTTTGTTATGGCCTTGATTTAACACTGAACGGTAAGATTTTTGTCTCAATTTATTCATATGGTACATACAGAATGCAGTACGGTGACTAACGTAATACCCATAAAACCTAAAGGAAGTGGTACATGAAGAATATCGTCAAGTTGGGTTTAGTGTTTTCATTGTTAGCTGCAGGGTCAGCAATCGCATCTGAAGGCTATACACTTGGACCTCGTCCATTGTTTCTTGTTGCAGATATGGATGAAGGAAAACTGAAAGAGAAGCTGGAAACGTGTTTGGAGGACAAACCGAAGAAAAGTGCTTTCTCGATTGGTCATCGTGGCGCTGCTTTAATGTTTCCAGAACATACGAAGGAGTCTTATATAGCGGCAGCCCAGATGGGGGCTGGTGTGGTGGAGTGTGATGTCACATTTACCAAAGACAAAGCGCTTGTTTGTCGCCATTCCCAGAACGATCTTCACACCACGACAGATGTGTTAGCTCACTCGGATCTCGCTGCAAAATGCACAGTACCTTTCAAGCCAGCTAATTTGAAGACCGGCACGAAAGCGCAGGTTGAGTGTCGTACGACGGATTTCACTTTGGATGAATTTAAGCGCTTGAAAGGAAAAATGGATGGTGCAAATCCAATGGCGACAACACCTGAGGAATACATGAATGGTACGGCTGGCTGGCGCACCGATCTTTACAACAGTCGCGGCACTTTGATGACACACGCGGAGAGTATTGAGCTGTTCAAAACGCTTGGAGTGAAAATGACGCCGGAGTTAAAAAGCCCAGTTGTCGACATGCCTTACGAGGGTTTCACGCAACAAGATTACGCGCAAAAGATGATTGATGAGTATAAAGAAGCCGGCGTGAAAGCATCTGACGTCTTTGCGCAGTCGTTCGATATTGAAGATGTGAAATACTGGATTGCTTCAGAGCCTGCTTTTGGTGAGCAAGCAGTGTTACTTGATGCGCGTATGTACAAAGACCGAACGTGGAAACCTACTTCAGAAGACATGAAAGCCCTTAAAGCGTCAGGTATTGAATTTATTGCTCCGCCGTTGTTTGCGCTAGTGTCGTTAGGCGATGAGGGCGAGATTGTTCCTTCTGATTACGCAAAACTGGCTAAGGATGCAGACTTGAAAATCATTGCTTGGACACTAGAGCGTTCTGGTCAGTTGAGCAATGGTGGCGGTTGGTATTATCAGTCGATAAAAGATGCGACCAACAACGATGGTGATGTCTTTAACTTACTGCATGTATTGGCTCAGGATGTTGGCGTTGTAGGCGTGTTTTCTGATTGGCCAGCGACAACCACCTTCTATGCAAATTGCATGGATATTAGATAAAAAAAGGGCCTCATCGACGGGTGTCGTTGGGGCCCAAAGCTACAGCATTGCAACATCACTGAATCATTACGTGACGTTTTTAGCTTCAGTTCACTTCACTTACTCAACATTCTCTTTATCAATTTCTGCGAGCTTCATTGCGAACTGTACATAAGCTCTGCGCTCCTCGGCTGACAGGTGTCGATTAACAGCCAGGAAGGCAATGAAGCTATCCATGATGGGCTACAAAAGGTCTTGTTCTTGAGTGTCGCAATCGATGTACCGTGGCAGGAGTTTGTGCATTTGGTTGAGCAGACCAGGTTCGAGGTCGATCTCGTTATCCATTTCCTCCGCTTGCGCTAATGCCGTCGCCACCTTGTTGAAGTTCGCCTTTTTGGTATCTGGCGTTTGGTTCTGACATTGACTGGCAATGAGCTCACTAAAACTTTGTATATGTCGGTTTAAAGCCTTTTCTGAGATATCGGCGTGTGCAGGCGTGAGAATGAATAGGGCTAAAAGAGCAACAAATATGAAGATGTTAGGCATGAGCAACTCTTAATACTGCGATGTTGATAGTGACGTCATGAGAGGTTTATTCCATCTTCCTGTTTTGGTGCCAAATGACCACCTTTAAGGAAAGGAATTTCGTATCAAAGTGTTTGCTGGAGTGAATTTTGGACTGAAGATCTCCATATAGGGAAAATAAATAGCGATATAAGCGATTGTTTTGTCGGTTGATACCGTTATAAGAAGGTCGGAATTTCCCAATAATGGTCCCCCTTTAGTTTGGTGGTGGTGGGAAGTGAGTTGCTTAGTAAATAGGTGACGGTTCGTAAAATAGCAATCAACGGGGCTATGGCCGTTTCTAAGTAAACTGATGGGGATAGCGCATGATTGGTTGCGTTATTCCACCACATGGTTACAATCCTCTTTCGATTCGGGTTCAGACATTTTGATTGGTACCAAAATTGGACCCTCAAGAATCTTTTCATTCTCGTGCATTCATCGCTCTCTAAGCTGGATGCAAAAAATCCAAACAAGTGTTACTTCGTGTGTAACACCACTGTAAATAGGACAATATAATGCCTGTAATTACTCTTCCTGACGGTAGTCAACGTTCATTTGATAACCCAGTTTCTACTTACGACGTCGCTGCTGACATCGGTCCTGGTCTTGCTAAAGCATGTATCGCGGGTCGTGTTAACGGTCAACGCGTTGATGCGTGCGACCCGATTGAAAACGACGCGAATCTGGAAATCATCACTGCGAAAGACGAAGACGGCCTTGAGATCATTCGCCACTCTTGTGCTCACTTGCTGGGTCATGCGATTAAGCAGCTTTTCCCTGACGTGAAAATGGCGATCGGTCCAACCATCGACAGCGGTTTCTATTACGACGTTGACCTTGACCGTTCTCTGACTCAAGAAGACCTGGATGCGATTGAAAAGCGCATGAAGGATTTGGCGAAAACCAAATACCAGGTCATCAAGAAGAACGTGAGCTGGCAGGAAGCGCGTGATGCTTTTGAATCACGTGGCGAACCTTACAAGATGGAAATTCTGGATGAAAACGTATCTCGCGATGATCGTCCAGGCCTTTACCATCACGAAGAATACATCGACATGTGTCGTGGTCCGCACGTACCGCACATGGGTTTCTGCCAAAACTTTAAAATCCTGAACGTTGCTGGTGCATACTGGCGCGGTAACAGCGATAACAAGATGCTGCAACGTATCTACGGTACGGCTTTCAACGACAAGAAAGAACTGAAAGCTCACCTGCAGCGTTTGGAAGAAGCCGCAAAACGTGACCACCGTAAACTGGGCAAGCAGCTTGACCTTTACCACATGCAACAAGAAGCACCGGGTATGGTGTTCTGGCATCACAACGGTTGGGTTGTTTTCCGTGAACTGGAAACTTTTGTTCGTGCAAAACTGAACGAATACGATTACCAGGAAGTGAAAGGTCCGCTTATCATGGACCGTGTTCTGTGGGAGCGTTCTGGTCACTGGGACAAGTACGCTGACTACATGTTCACCACTCAATCTGAGAACCGTGAATACGCACTGAAGCCAATGAACTGCCCTGGCCACGTTCAGATCTTCAACCAAGGTTTGAAATCTTACCGTGACCTGCCATTGCGTATGGCTGAATTCGGCAGCTGTCACCGTAACGAGCCATCAGGCGCGTTGCACGGCCTGATGCGTGTTCGTGGTTTCACGCAAGATGACGCACACATTTTCTGTACCCCAGAGCAGGTGCAACAGGAAGTGACGTCTTGTATCAAGATGGTTTACGACACTTACCAGACTTTCGGTTTCGACGAGATCGTGGTTAAGCTGTCTACCCGTCCTGAAATGCGCGTAGGTTCTGATGAAATGTGGGATCGCGCTGAGAAAGCACTGGCTGAAGCACTGGAATCTATGGACATTAAGTTCGAGATTCTGGAAGGCGAGGGTGCATTCTACGGTCCTAAGATTGAATTTACTTTGCATGACTGTTTGGATCGTGCGTGGCAGTGTGGTACTGTGCAGCTCGATTTTGCTCTGCCTGAGCGTTTGGGCGCAACGTACGTTGGCGAAGACAACGAACGTCACACCCCAGTAATGATTCACCGTGCGATTCTGGGTTCACTGGAACGTTTTATCGGTATTCTGATTGAAGAATACGCGGGTCATTTCCCAAGCTGGTTAGCTCCACAACAAGCTGTAGTGATGAACATTACCGACAATCAAGCGGAATATGTTCAGGAAGTAGCGAAAAAACTGCAAAAAGCAGGATTTAGAGCGTCTGCAGACTTGAGAAACGAGAAGATTGGCTTTAAAATCCGCGAACACACTTTGAAGCGCGTACCTTATATGTTGGTTTGTGGCGACCAGGAAATGGAAGCTGGCGAAATCGCGGTACGTACACGCAAAGGTAAAGACTTGGGTAAATATAAAATTGACGAATTCGTTTCTCTGCTCGAGAACGAAGTTCGCACCCGAACTCTTAATATTTTGGAGGATTAAGGTATTAAAGGCGCAAGAAAAGTCCCGGCTAAACAAAATGCTCACCGTCTTAACGAAGAACTTCGTGGTCTGCGTGAAGTACGTCTGACTGGTATTGATGGTGATCAGCTTGGTATTGTTTCATATGATGAAGCGATTAAAGCGGCAGAAGATGCTGGTGTTGATCTGGTAGAAATTAGCCCTAATGCCGAGCCGCCAGTATGTCGTGTGATGGACTACGGTAAGTTCATCTACGAAAAGAGTAAGGCTGCGAAAGAGCAGAAGAAAAAGCAAAAGATTGTCCAGATCAAGGAAGTTAAATTCCGTCCTGGAACCGATATTGGCGACTATCAGGTAAAACTACGCAACCTGGTTCGCTTTATTGAAGAGGGTAACAAGGTCAAGGTTACTATCCGTTTCCGTGGTCGCGAAATGGCGCACCAGGATATCGGTGTTGACGTTCTGAACCGACTGAAGGAAGACACTGCTGAAATCGCTTCAGTAGAAAGCTTCCCTTCAAGAATTGAAGGTCGTCAAATGATCATGGTTCTTGCCCCTAAGAAGAAGTAATTTCGGCATACAAGTAACGAGAGGCTATGCCTTCGGGCATAGCCTCTTTGTTCGCCAAATTACACTGTTATTAATTGCATACAATGCGGAGTTATTCATCATGCCTAAGATGAAAGCAAACAAAGGCGCTGCTAAGCGTTTCAAGAAAACTGGTGGCGGTTTCAAGTTCAAGCACGCAACTAAGCGTCACATCCTGACTAAGCGTACTACTAAGAACAAACGTCAACTGCGTCCTAACTCAATTCTGCCTAAGTGCGAAATGGGTGCAGTTGCGCGTATGCTTCCATACGCATAATTTTCTTAGTATTTTTAACGAATTAGTTTAGGAGAGACATAATGCCTCGCGTAAAACGTGGTGTACAAGCTCGTGCACGTCATAAGAAAGTTCTGAAACAAGCTAAAGGTTACTACGGTGCACGTTCACGTGTTTACCGCGTAGCTTTCCAAGCAGTAACTAAAGCTGGTCAATACGCTTACCGTGACCGTCGTCAGAAGAAACGTCAATTCCGTCAACTGTGGATTGCACGTATCAACGCTGCGGCTCGTCAAAACGGTATGTCTTACAGCCGTTTCATCAACGGTCTGAAGAAAGCGTCTATCGAAATCGATCGTAAGATCCTGGCTGATATCGCTGTATTCGACAAAGCTGCATTCTCTGTTCTGGTAGAGAAAGCGAAAGCTGCTCTGTAATTTATTACAGAATAGACTTTGTGAGAAAGGGGAGCTTCGGCTCCCCTTTTTCTATTCTAAATCGAACCGTCAGTTCGCTGTACAAGAAGCCAGCAGCTCCCAAGGCGAGTTTTCGTAAAGCCCCGGTATTTGCTGGGTTGTCCACCATTTCGCCTGATAGTTTTCTCCCCCATACGTGACAACACTACCTTCAACATATGTTGTATATACATTCCAATCGTCTTTGGGGCATAAGGTCAGCGGCTCAGGGTTTTTCATCCAATCAATGATTTCAATGTGGCTGACAAACCGCACTTCAGATTTTGATAATGCGTACTCGATAAATTTGGAGAGGGCAGCTTGGCGGCTTTGGGTGTCCGAACCCGGCATTCCATATTGTTCTTGTCCATTCACCAACCCATAGAAGCCGGAATGTAATCCCAAAACCAAAGGTGCTCTGTTTCCTTTCAAACGTAAATCCAGGTTATAGGCATAAATGGCAAACACCTCATCTCCTGAGAGTCCAGCTGCGCCCCAAGCTGGCTCGGAGTATAGGTTCCAGTCGAAGTTGTCACCTTTGCCAGATTCACGGTCAAACCAAGGTACACGCTTGGCGATCTTGTCCCTCAAAGAATAATCAATGCCATATTCCGATGTCAGATTATCTGGTGGTACGATCAATGTGTGTGCAGGAACTTCCCACAAACCTGAATAGTTGGCTATTTGCGGTTTCCAACCACTATTAACGGCAAGATCATGCTCTGGACTGCCGTTCTCAAGAGTGTATGGCCAGTAATTGTTGGTTCCGTCATGGGCGGGTGTTATGCCTGCGGGAAAACTGACGTCGTAGGCTATACCGTTTTGAATGACTGCCTTTAAAGTGTTGTCATTGTAGGTAAGAAAAGGCGCTCGGAATCCATGCGCTTTTTCAATACCTATACCGCCATCTTCAACAGCGGAGGTGAGAAACTGATTACAGAGTGTCACTTCTTGCTGCCAAGCTTCTTGAGTCATCCAACTATCCAAGGGATTCCAGTTCACCTTGTCATCCGGGTGTGTTTCGGTGTGGTTTCCAATGTCATGGCCCGCTTGGTGGGCGCGTCGCCATAAGTTTAAAACGTCTTCGTTTTCCCTAGATTGGCCGCAAAGCATAAAGAATGACGCGGTAGGGTTGCGATTAGCATGTTTGTCCATGCCATTAGGATTTTTGTGAGAGGCCAGGGTATCGAGAACCCACTTAAGACCTTCTAAGTCGTTGTTATCATCAAAGCCTAGCGAGACGAACATAGGCGTTTTTGCAGTATCAATCGGTGATAATTGAGAAGGTGGGTAAGCATTTTCCATTGCGAGTACTTGTGCTGACATAACTATTGGAAGAAAAAGCGAGTAACTGGTTTTTTTACCCGTAATGTGCCAACTGAATTTTGCCATT
This sequence comes from Grimontia sp. SpTr1, assembly GCF_947387585.1. Lineage (NCBI taxonomy): Bacteria > Pseudomonadati > Pseudomonadota > Gammaproteobacteria > Vibrionales > Vibrionaceae > Grimontia > Grimontia sp. SpTr1. The sequence continues at coordinate 169,542 of NZ_CANDOD010000011.1, read as the reverse complement.
GTATTGTCCTATTTTTAGCTTCTACGTTATTGAATGTGAGCAAGAGCTCATCCACTAGAAAATACATACTCGGGCCTGATTTCTACGAAATCTTGTACGTGCTGTTATCAAAGTTTGACTGTAACGATAGCGGAGGCTGTAAGTTGCATTCAGCGCAGAACAGATATTGGTATTTGATCGCACTAAGTGGTGAATCAATAAGCAATTTTCTGAGTCAATTGCGTTGCCATGGGCTTGAATCTGGGTAAATTCACGTCGTTGAAAAATATCAGGTGATAAAATCGCCGACGATTTAGTCATGACCGCCATTAAACGGCTATTTCAGATTGGATTTGAGGCGCGGTTTATTTACTATGTACCGTTACGTCTTATACCAATTCTCAGAGCGTGATCTGCCATTGCGAATTCGCACTGGAAAGACGGATTCTGCTACGAGAATTGGTATATCTTTTACTCCCCCGTAGGACACTGCCTAGACAGGCAGATGAGGAAACGATGCAACAACTAGAAGAGATTCTATCCAACGCAACGGCTGCTATCGAAGCAGTTGATTCAGTTGCGGCTCTGGATGAGGTGCGTGTTAAGTACCTGGGCAAAAAAGGTGAGCTGACCCTCCAGCTTCAGCAGTTGGGCAAACTTCCGCCGGAAGAGCGCCGTGAAGCGGGTGCAAGCATCAACAAAGCAAAGCAAGCAGTTCAACAAGCGCTGACCGAGCGTAAAGTTGCACTGGAAAGTGCAGAGCTTGAAGCGAAGCTGGCAGCTGAGACCATTGATGTGACTCTGCCGGGTCGTCGTATCGAGAACGGTGGCATTCACCCTGTTACCCGCACTATCGAACGTATCGAAAGCTTCTTTGGTGAGCTTGGCTTTAGCGTTCAAACAGGCCCAGAAATCGAAGACGCATTCCACAACTTCGATGCTCTGAACATTGCGGAAGACCACCCAGCGCGTACTGATCACGACACTTTCTTCTTCAACCCGGATCTGATGCTGCGCACGCACACTTCAGGTGTTCAAATCCGTACGATGGAAAACAACCAGCCGCCACTGCGCTTTATCGCACCGGGCCGTGTTTACCGTAACGACTACGACCAGACTCACACCCCAATGTTCCATCAGGTCGAGGGTATGCTGGTTGACGAAAACGTAAACTTTGCACAGCTTAAAGGCATCCTGAACGACTTCCTGTGTAACTTCTTCGAAGAAGATCTGGAAGTACGTTTCCGTCCGTCATACTTCCCATTCACTGAGCCTTCAGCAGAAGTTGATGTTAAAGGCAAAAACGGCAAATGGCTGGAAGTACTGGGCTGCGGTATGGTTCACCCGAACGTACTGCGTTCTGTTGGCATTGACCCAGAAAAATACTCAGGTTTCGCATTCGGTATGGGCGTAGAGCGTCTGACCATGCTGCGCTACGGCGTAAACGACCTGCGTGCGTTCTTCGAGAACGATCTGCGTTTCCTGAAACAATTCAAGTAAGCATTGGGGTAATTGATAAATGAAATTCAGTGAATCCTGGCTTCGCGAGTGGGTTAATCCTGCAGTAAACAGCGAAGAACTAGCACACCAAATCACCATGGCAGGTCTGGAAGTCGACGACATTGAAGCTGTTGCAGGTGAGTTTACCGGCGTTGTTGTTGGTGAAGTGGTTGAGTGCGGCCAGCACCCTGATGCAGACAAATTGCGTGTTACTAAAGTGAACGTTGGCGGTGAAGAGCTGCTGGACATCGTTTGTGGTGCACCGAATTGCCGTCTTGGCCTGAAAGTAGCCGTAGCGACTGTTGGCGCTGTGCTGCCAGGCGACTTCAAAATTAAGAAAGCAAAACTGCGCGGTCAGCCATCTCACGGCATGCTGTGTTCGTTCTCTGAGCTGGGTATTGACGTCGAGTCAAATGGCATCATGGAACTGCCTGCGGATGCAGTAATCGGTACTGATTTCCGTGAGTTCCTGAAGCTGAACGACGTGACTATCGATGTAGACCTGACTGCAAACCGTGCTGACTGTCTGAGCATCAAAGGTTTGGCACGTGAAGTAGGCGTTCTGAACCGTGCTGAAGTATGTCAGCCAGCGTTCGAGAAAGTCACTCCGGCAATCGACGACAAAATCTCTGTTGCGATCGAAGCGCCAGCAGCGTGTCCACGTTACCTGGGCCGTGTGGTTCGTAACGTTAACGTTAAAGCGGCCACGCCACTGTGGATTCAAGAAAAACTGCGTCGTAGCGGTATCCGTTCTATCGACCCAATTGTAGACATCACCAACTACGTGATGCTGGAACAAGGTCAGCCAATGCATGCATTCGATCTGGCGAAGATCGAGGGTGGCATCGTTGCACGTATGGCGAAACCAGGTGAAAAACTGGTTCTGCTGGACGGCAATGAAGCTGAGCTGAACGAAAATACGCTGGTTATTGCTGACCATAATAAAGCGCTGGCGATTGCAGGTATTTTCGGTGGTCAGGATTCTGGCGTAAATGCAGAAACCACGACTGACGTTCTGTTGGAAGCAGCATTCTTTGCACCAGACGCAATCCGCGGTCGCGCACGTAGCTATGGCCTTCACACTGATTCTTCACACCGCTTCGAGCGTGGTGTTGATTCAACGCTGCAAAACTACGCGATGGAGCGTGCTACTCAGCTGCTTATCGATATCTGCGGTGGTGAAGCAGGTGAAATCGTAGGTCAGGAGTCTGAAGAGCACCTGCCTAAAGCGAACACCATTGCATTGCGTCGTACCAAGCTGGACAACCTGCTGGGTCACCAGATTTCTTCTGAAGACGTGGTAGAGATCCTGAGCCGTCTGGGCTGCGAAGTTGAAACGACTGAGCAAGGTTGGACTGCGAAAGCGCCTTCATGGCGTTTCGACATGGCGATTGAGCAAGACTTGATTGAAGAAGTTGGCCGTATCTATGGCTACGACAACATTCCAAACCAAGCGCCTGTAGCCTCTCTGAACATGAATGAACACAAAGAGGCGAATCAACCTCTGAAACGTGTTCGTGATCTGCTGGTTGACCGTGGTTACCACGAAGCGATTACTTATAGCTTTGTTGAACCAAACCAACAGAAACTGATTGTGCCAGACGTAGAGCCATTGATTCTGCCGAACCCAATTTCAGCAGACATGTCAGCCATGCGCCTGAGCCTTTGGACTGGCTTATTGAATACCGTTGCTTACAACCAGAAACGTCAACAGCCACGCGTTCGTCTGTTTGAAGCAGGTCTTCGTTTTATCCCTGAACAAGCCGCAGAAAACGGCATGCGTCAGGAAATGATGTTGGCAGGTGTGATTGCAGGCCCTCGTTCAGAAGAGCACTGGGACATCGCAACAAACACCGTCGATTTCTTCGACCTGAAAGGCGATCTCGAAGCGATTTTGGAGCTGACTGCAAACGAGCTGAGCTACAGCTTTAAAGCTGCTAAGCATCCAGCACTGCACCCAGGTCAATCAGCAGCAATTGAAGTCGATGGCAAAGTCGTGGGCTACATCGGTACGGTTCATCCTGAACTTGAGCGTAAGTTTGGCCTGAACGGCCGTACCATCGTATTCGAAATCGAATGGTCAGCGATTAACACTCGAGTCATTCCAGAAGCGGTTGTTATCTCCAAGTTCCCGGCTAACCGCCGTGACATCGCTGTGATTGTTGCTGACGACGTTGAGTCAGAGGCTGTGGTTCGTGCTTGTTTGGAAACCGATAATGCACTGATCACCGGTTCTAAGCTGTTTGACCTTTACAAGGGCAAGGGCGTAGAAGACGGCAAGAAGAGTTTGGCTATCGCTTTGAGCCTGCAATCCACTGAGCGCACCTTGGAAGAAAGTGATATTTCTGAGGCGGTTGCATCGGTTATAGCATTGCTTGGCGAGAAATTTGGCGCGCATCTTCGCGACTAATTACAAATTTATTAATAAAAAAGCAGCCCAATGGCTGCTTTTTTTATGTCTAAAAGTTCTAACACGTATCATTCTGATAAATCTATGTTTTATCATAATCTTAACAAGTCTCGACTTGCAAACGATTAAAACCCCAGTAAAAACATCACTTAATGACTATATTCACAATATCGTGTCTCGGTTTTTATGCATGACTCGAGAATGAAAAGCTCATAAACAGAGCACTGTTCTAAATAATGATATGGAAAAAAGTTGGCGCAAATCAGCCAGTTGGCTTACACTGTTCGATAGTTGCTGCTGGAGATTATGCTGCCCGACGAAGGAGCAAGTGAATAATTTCTTCGCAGTGCAATCGTGGTGTAGATACGACGTATCACATTTGTGTTCAACATTTCTTGAGGGAATGACCTATGGCGCTCACCAAGGCCGATTTGGCTGAGAACCTGTTTGAGAACGTCGGGATGAGCAAGCGGGACGCCAAGGAAACTGTCGAAGCGTTTTTCGAAGAAGTTCGTAAAGCGTTAGAAAGTGGCGAACAAGTCAAATTGTCTGGCTTCGGAAATTTTGATCTTCGTGACAAGAACGAACGTCCTGGCCGTAACCCAAAGACGGGCGAAGATATTCCTATCACGGCGCGTCGCGTTGTTACGTTCCGTCCGGGCCAAAAACTGAAGGCACGTGTCGAAAAAGCCAAAGTAGACAATTAATCGTCGTACGAGAGTTTTCCAAAGAACCGTGGTTATTTAACCGCGGTTTTTTATTGCCTGTAAGTTAGGGGCTTCGGCATTTTCGCATGGCGATATAGGCGTCTAATTGCGTTTGTTATCAGAGTGTTTAATTTGTATATTGGGGGTCAGATACGAGAAGAACACATAAAACAAAATAATCAAAAAGGACAGCTTGAAATGGATAGTCAACTCTCCGGGGGCTTTCTAAAGCACACGTTATATCCACCCAGCAATTTCATCCCTAGCAGCATAACTCTTTCTAACGGTGTCAACGTCAGCCATAACGCAATTGGTGTTGTTGAAATCACGCCACCAATGGCTGATAAAGCCATTGTGATCTCGTCAGGTATTCATGGTGATGAAACCGCACCTATCGAACTGGTCGACGATTTGGTCTCCAGCGTTCTAGATGAAGCCTTCGTGCCTACATCACGTTTACTGTTTATCATTGCCCATCCTGATGCCATTCACGCACACACACGCTTTATAGAAGAAAACCTCAACCGTTTGTTTGCGGGTATAAACCCTGAAAGAAACAAAGAGTGTGAAATGGCCAATGAGCTACAGGCGCAAGTTCAGTCTTTTTTTGAAAAGGGTAGTGAAGAGCCTTGGCATTTTGATCTGCACAGCGCAATCAGAGCGTCTCAGCATTACATGTTTGGTGTTGTACCGGCTTCGTCGAAAGCCACTGATATCAGACCGCTGGTCAACTTCTTAAAAGCGTCTCACATGGATGCAGTCATGTTGAGCCGCACACCATCATCGACATTTAGCTGGTTCAGTGCCGAAAAATTTGGCGCATTGGCAGCGACTTTTGAGATGGGGCGAGTAGCTCGTCTGTATGAAAACAACATGGAAGAATTTGTGCCACTGCGAGACGCTTTAGTCGCATTAATGTGTGGTAAGGCTTTGCCTGCACCTTCTGCTGTGAAAAGCTTCTCAAGTTATAAAGTGACGCGAACTATCACCAAGACTGATACCGCTTTTAATCTGGCATTCAGTGATGATGCTGCAAACTTTACCTATTTTGCAGAAGGGGCGCAGTTAGCAGAGGAAAACGGTACCGTTTATTCAGCGATCGCTGGCGGTGAGGCGGTGGTGTTTCCAAATTCAAAGGTAGCGATAGGGCAGCGTGCAGCTCTATTAGTTCAACCGTTTGAACCTGATCTTTCTAAGCCGCTCTACGTCAATGTGGAACGCGATCCGGGGCCTGTCGCCTTAAGTTAGCGCTTTTCATTTTCATCTGTTCTATGTATGGTTGGCGGCAATCGCGATTAAAACCCGAAAACCATGCATTTACTTCAACTTGTCCAGCGTCGGGAAAGGCGCTGGCATGCCGCACTTATCACTTCACTTTGCCTTCTCACGGTTAGTGCGTTCGTTTCCTTGTCCGTTGGTGAAATCTGGATATCTCCTTTTTCTGTCAGTTCGCAACTCGAGCAGCAACTTCTTGTTGAATTGCGTGTTCCGCGAGTTATTGCAGCGGTTGTCATTGGCGCCTCGCTGGCGGTGTCCGGTGGGGTATTGCAAGTGTTGCTTGGTAATCCACTGGCAGAGCCTGGGGTGTTGGGTATATCAGGCGGGGCGAGCCTTGCTTTAGTTGTTGTGCTGTTTCTCTTTCCTGCACTGGCCACGCCTTATGGGTTAATGGGTGCCGCCATGTTGGGAGCATTGGCATTTACGGCGATTTTGGTCATGTTGGCCAGAAAGCGGACGATGTCGACAGCAAGGTTGCTTTTGATCGGCGTCGCGCTCGGGATCTTATCTGGTGCGATTGTCACTTGGGCGTTTTACTTCAGTTCCGACCTTAACTTACGTCAGTTGATGTATTGGTTGATGGGAAGCTTGTCAGGTGTTCACTGGCCCCAACTGACATTGACTATCATTGTTGTCCCTGCGCTTATCTGGCTCTGTTTCCAGGGTAAAAAGCTTGATTTGATGATGCTTGGTGAAATGCAGGCAAAGCAACTAGGTCTGGATACAGACGCCTTAAGATGGCGTTTGATCCTTTTAGTGAGCCTTCTGGTTGGGGCATCTGTGGCGATGGCTGGCGTGATAGGTTTTGTTGGTCTTGTTGTGCCACACTTTCTGCGTCTTTGGCTGGGAACGGAAAACAAATTCCTACTTCCACTTGCTGCCATTTCCGGCGCCGCTTTGATGTTAATTGCTGACACAATAGGCCGAATGGCAATCGCCGAAGCTGAGCTACCCGTGGGCGCCGTAACAACGACCATTGGCGCTCCACTGTTTATCTGGATGCTGTTGAGGCGCATATGATCATTGCAAGCAATATTGCGTTGGGTACACGCCTGTTACCGCTTAACTTCCGAGCCGAAAAGGGAGAAATTGTTCATCTATTAGGGGCTAATGGTAGCGGGAAAAGTACACTCCTCGAACTCCTATCCGGTTTAATTGAAGGGCAGGGTGATATTGAGCTGAATGGCAAGAATATGCGAAAAATTGACAGCATGTCTCTCGCCCGTCAGCGGGCTTATCTTAACCAGCAACAGAAGCCCACTTTTGCAATTGGTGTTTACCAATATTTAAGCCTTAGCCTGTCTGCTATCCATCAATTGGACCCCTCAGCCGCTGAGCGAGCTGTCGTTGACGTTTGCGAGGTATTGGGCATTGCAGACAAGTTGAATCGCAGTACAGACCAGCTTTCTGGTGGTGAATGGCAGCGTGTCCGTCTGGCTGGTGTGTGTTTGCAGATATGGCCGGATATCAACCCTGAAGGAAAACTACTGATACTTGATGAGCCCGCCACTGCGCTCGATATTGCCCAGCAAAGCGTGATGTACCAAATCGTCAGGAATATAGCAGACAAAGGTATCGCGGTAGTGATGTCTAATCATGACATCAACCGGACACTATCCGATGCAGACCGAGTCGTGTTACTGAAGCATGGTCATATCGTTGCCCAAGGTGAACCGGCAAAGGTTATGGATGTTTCTAAATTAGAGGAGACCTTTGGTACAAGGCTCAAACGAGTAGAAGTGGATGGTCAGATTCTTATGTTGAGTCAATAGACTGCATCATTCAACGGAGGGATTTTAATCCGTTTCAATTGGTTCAGTGTCCAGCATTGGTGCTTGAATAATGCAGCTGTATATCTGTAATCGAGTGGCTTGCCGCTTTACTGCTTAGTAACCTCCAATTTCGCTTTAATAAATAGCGCGTGATCCAGGTAAAGTAGTTCTGCTGTTTTTCGAATAACGGAATCCTCCAGTGGGTCAACCTTGCCGTCTGCATACGCGACTTCCCACATCGCCTTGACTAAATCGTACCGTTGGCCCTGCTCTAACTGTCGCAGTTTGTCTGTATAGTCATAGAGCGATACGGAGTGTTGGCTATCCTTTTGTGCTTCTTCGACTAGGGTGTTTGCCTCATCTTGCTTAATGTCTAGTAGCGAGCAGAGTAGGCTGACTTTGGCGGCTTCTTCTCTGGGGTCTAGTTGGTGATCTGCACCAGCCACCTCGCACAGTAGTCCCGCCATTGCTCGCTGATAGCGCATTTCATTTGAAGTGGCGCTACCACCTTCTTCCGAAAATACTTCTTTTAAAATAGAAGACAGTTTTGAAAACATAGCCGTCGTTCCTCGTGATCTTTTGTCTAATCAAAGAGTACGCGACAAGGAAACGTGATGTAAACCGTATTTACAAAGCGAGTTTGAAAGACGCTCCTCAGTGAATCGCATAAGGAGCGTCAGTAACGTTAAGCGAGGGTCAGTTGAAGAGTCACTTCAGCACCAGTCACAAGACGAGATACAGGACATTTCTGCTTGGCAATTGAGCCTAATTCTTGAAGTAAGCTGTCTTCCAGGCCATCTGCAGACACTTCAGATTCCAATTCAATAAGCGTGATTTTGGGGCCATCCTCATCACCTAAGTGAACTTTGGCTTGTGTAGAAATGGTTGGAACCAGACCTTTTTCTGATAGAAGGGCAGAAAGGAACATAGAGTAGCATCCAGCGTGAGCTGCACCTATCAGTTCTTCAGGGTTCGTGCCTTCACCATGTTCAAATCGGGAAGCGAAAGTAAACGGCCCAGTAACATCACCGTATTTCATTACGCCTTTACCTGACTTTAAGGTTCCTTCCCATACTGCATTGGCTTTTTGTGTTGGCATTATTTTCTCCTTGTTTGAATTTACCCAGTCAAGTGGTAGTAACGGGGCAATAACCTACTGACTTTATTGTGCAGTAGAATTTTTCCAGAGCAGGGGAGCGGTAACAACAAATGAAATATTGTTCGCGGAGAGAGAAAAAATAGGTTGGAAAGGAATAAAAAAATGCGCGCCATTAGACGCGCAAAGTAGTATTGGCAGACGACCGCACTACAAAACCGATTTCGGACTCAGTGTGCTCTATTTCGCCATAATTCTTTAGGATTTATTTTCTCACTATAAAGACATTATCCTAAAGTCGTAGAAGTCGTTCTCAGCATTGATGAACAGCCTTCTTAGGTATAGCGTATATTCATACCGGCTAAATTAGAGATTGTAAAAAATGAAATCGTCTGCGGTGAAGTTTTCAACTTGTGAGTTATTGAAAATGATGGTGTGGTTTTCACTGACCTGAATTTCAACGGTAGGCCCTGACTGATTAAAAGCAAGATCTTGAAAATCAGTGGCGATATTAAAAAGCACCACCTTGTCTGTTCCCTGTTCAAAATCCACGATACGATCTGTGCTTTCTTCGATGTCTAACAACCTTGTAAACATAAAATAGTCACTACCTTCACCGCCAAAGTAAAAATCTGACCCGCTAGTGCCAACCAAATAATCTTCGCCGCTATTTCCGTAAAGTCTATCGTTTCCAATGCCTCCAGTGATGACATCACTTCCTTCACCACCTAAAAGTAAATTATCGCCGGCAAAACCGATCAACATGTCATCTCCAGAGCCTCCGCGTATGACATCATCACCTGCACCGCCATAAATCATGTCGTTGCCAGCACCGCCGATCAGCATGTCGCTGTCGCCTTGTGTTGCAAGAACACTTAGAAATTCGGGGTTTTCGACAATAAAGTTTTGTACTTCAAACAAAGCATATTGGATATCTTCGATTGAAAAGTCGCTTAAATCACGCGACTGAACGGACTCGTAAAGTGCAACCAGCGCTTGTTGGACCGCTTCACTGTTAAGATCGATGTAGTCTTCAATAGGTATGTCATCACCCAGGATCAGGTCGTTGCCGCCAAAACCTACAATAGTATCCTGGCCATCCAAACCATTAATAAATCCGTCACCGTTACCACCATTGAGTGTGTCGTCTTCGTTCGTACCAAGTTTTAGATAATCAAATTCAATTCCATATACTGTTGTCATTTTTTAATCTCCTAAAAGGCAAATCTGAATATCGACGAAAGAGAAACTCCACTTCATTGTATTTGCCCGTGGATAATAAAATGTTTCAGTTCGCTGACTTTATGCTGTAAATGGCCTTCTGAAACAATTGAAAGATATGTGAGAACGCGATTTTTAATAATGAGAAAGAATTAGTCATCCATATAAGTGGCGGGTTGGAATCGTTTTTTCTTATTTTTCTTTCAATAGTTCAACTAACATGAATTGTGAAAATTGAACCAAGGTTAAATATTCATCATCGGTTAATTACTGTGTCAATAACATCAGTTAATTTCGACGGTTGCCCGAGCGCTTATACCCAAACGAACTGAAGATGCTTGAGTTCAGAGGTCATCAATGCGTTCAATTCGAGGCAAATTTCGCGAGGAATAGTCGTTCTATTTCCGTGGAATTTAACGAAGAAGTGGGCGCATTGAGGCCCTCCCTTCGGGCGAGTTGACTGACGCCGTGCCCTTTGTTGTTCCTTTTTGATGGAGATGACTACACCGGCAAAGGAACGCCGCGATCACAACGCCAGTCAATCTCGCTGAATCCTGCATCTTCAGGTTGTTTGGGTATATTCAAAAAGGTCGGGCATCACTACCTTAATCAATGAGGAAAAGATGATGAAGGACCTCAAGTTAAAGATTTTGCTATTGCTCTCTTTCCTGATCTTAACAGGATGTATGAACGAGAAAGTCACCATTGCGGCGTTCAATCTCTCATTTGACCGCGCCACTTTTGAGCAACTCCAGGATGAAATGGCAACCTCACAAGAAGAGCAGGATGTGCTTGTTGCTGCGTATGTTGAAGACAAAGATGGGATGAGTGATGAAAACAAAGCGAAAGCGGAGAAAGTGATCCAAATCCGTAACGTCGCAGCAATCATCCAGCAAAACCGACCGGATATCCTGATGATGGGCGAATTCAACAATGAAGGATATGGGCAGGATCTCAGTGCCTTGCATGGCTTTCAGGATAACTACCTGTCAATTGGACAAAGCCTGAACAGTATTGATGGGGGAGACGTGCTTGAGCCTATTTCATATCCCATCATAGAAAGCTTTTCTACCAATACTGGCCTGAACAGTGGATTGGATTTAGACAACAATGGCAATGCAGGCCAGTTGCCTGGCGATGCATGGGGCTTCGGTTTTTATCATGGCCAGTACGCGTTTGCTGTTATGTCTAAGTTCGGTATCAGGAAGAACAAGGTAAGAACATTCCAAGCCTTCAAATGGAAAGATCTGCCCACTGCGAGTATTCCAACTATTACTAACTGTGACGATGAGAACAACCCAATTCCTGAAGGACTGGCTTGCGGTGATAACTGGTACACCGATGCAGAATGGGAACAAGTAAGGTTGTCTTCAAAAAATCATGTTGATCTTCCGATAGTCATTCGTACGCCTTATGGCAAAGAGATTGTGCACCTTCTGTTGTCACATCCCACACCGCCTGTGTTCGACACCGTGACCCAAAATAACAAGCTGCGGAACCGTGATGAAATTCAGTTTTGGATTGATTACATCAATGGCGAGAAGTTTATCTACGACGACAGCGGCAAAAAGGGCGGGTTGAAGAAGAATGCACACTTTGTCGTCATGGGAGACTTAAATGCCGATCCTGAAGCGGGTGATGGTGTTCGAGAAACTATTGCTGGGCTGCTTGAACACCCACGAGTCAATCAATCCGCGACAGTGGGTGAATTTGTGCCAACAAGTGCTGGTGCTTTAGAGGAAGCAGTTGATGCCCCGTTTCCTGAACGTGTTACCAGCACCTTTGGACTTCGTGTTGACTATGCATTTCCGTCGTCAATGCTGAAAGTAGAAGACTCCGGCGTATATTGGCCAGCAAGCGATGAACCGGGGCGACTACTGATGAATGACGATCGTGTGGGGCGCTTTGGCAACGGCAAAGATATTTCTTCGGATCACCGGATGGTTTGGTACACACTGGAACTGTACTGAACGAGTGATGAATGATGATAAAGCCGGGCGAAAGTCTGGCTTTTCTTTTTGCGGTTGGGGAATGTTTAGTGCGATGAAAGAGGATGAAGAAGTTGCCACTCTTTCTCAGAAGAACGGCAACGCTTTTGGGGAGTTAGAATTGTTTCGGTGCAAAGCCGGTAACGACTTCCAGTTTCAACTCTTTACCCAGTTTAGTCAGAGGATGAACGACGACCAGACCACGAACTGATTTCTTCAGCTTGCCCATGTCTGCTTGCTCTTGTTTGGTGATTTCACGCGAGAAAGGCATATCCAGCAGCGCCTTACGCTCCTTGTTCAGGGTAAAACTTTGCTTGTGCGTAAGTTGGCTGATTTTCTTGTTCAAATCTTCAATGTCGTTGGTGAACTTAGTCACCATCACGTCGTCACCACGAGACTTAGCAGCATCAAGTTTGACTTGGCTTTTGTTCAAACGGTTTTTCAGTTGTTGTAGTTCTTGTTTAATGCTCATGGTAATCGACCACTCAGATTGACTTGGGCGCGGAGTGTACCACAGGCAAAGCAAGATGGTAATGACATTTCCAGAAGCAAAAACGGCACCTATCGGTGCCGTACGTTTTCTTAAGCGCGGAGGCTCAGAAATCTTCCTGAATCACTCTTTCGATGTTTCTCTCCGCCAATGCAGCGATGGTGAGCGATGGATTTGCGCCGCCGGTGTTACCCGGAATCAGTGAACCATCCATCACGTAGAGGCCTGAGTGATTTATTACCCGTCCAAACAAATCCGTCGCTTTGCCAATTTCCATACCACCAACCGGGTGAGCGCCCGTGAAAATAACATCGTCAAATCCTGGCGCTCCAAGCTTCTGCCAATTAACCCAAGCCATCTTGTTGTTTACTGCACGAACAGCGTTGGTGGCGTCTGCTTGCAGCGTTTTAGGGTAATGCAACACCGCATCGTCTTTTGCGGCGTCGTAATAGAAGTAACCGCGGTTTGTGAAGTCTGCGGTCACTGCCAACGTCATGGAAACCCCAACTTCTGCGATAGCAGCGTTGGCCCAGTTTTCTGCGACAACTGGGCTTTGACCCGCATTGGTCACGTAAATCGCTGAAGGTGACGGTGAGGCTTGAGGGCCGCCTTGTGGCAGTCCAAACCAAGATTGACGGAAAGCCATCCGGTTTCCGTTGTCGCCCCAGTTCTTACCGACGAAATCGTTCAGCTCCGGAAGTGTTCCTTTCGCTTTCGCACGGACCAGCATTCTTGGGGTGTGATAAGCGCCAGCCGCCATGATAAGTTTGTCACAGGTGACTGTTTTGGCGCTAATTACGTCACCGTAAGGGTTGTATTCGACCACGTCTAACTCGTAAATATCGCCGTTCGGCCGAATTTCTCTCACTTCATGATTGTGATGAACGGTGACATTCCCCGTCGCTTCCGCCTTCGGAATGTAGTTTTGATCCAAACTGTTCTTACAACCATTACTGTTACCGAAATTCGTTAGGCCAATAGTGCTGGAAGGTAACGAGTGTCCGGTTAATTCGTCTCTCACTGTCCCCCAGTTCCAGTTTCCATCAATTTTGTAGGACCGATAGCCCGCTCTCGCGGCTTCTCTGTCCCAATCCCTGCAGTGTTTAAATGGCAGACTATTGTATATGTCGTCCGGCATTTGGGAGAAATTGAGCACTGATTTCACCCGTGGGTAATAAGTGTTCACCATGTCGCTGTAGGAAATGTCTGAGGGGAACAGGCGTTCAAAGTATGCCTGCTTTGGAACCGCTTTCACGCCGGTGTAAATGACAGATCCGCCACCCACTGCGGTGCCAAGAAGAAGGTCAGAACCGCCTGTATAGTTTTCTCCTGGTCTGTCGATGATATCCAATACACCACAGAAGTTATCAATGGCCTTTGAATCGATAGCATTGAAGAAAGGCAGTCGGTAAGTCAATGCAGGGAAAGTGGTAGTGGTGCGATGCCAGAACATTCTGCCATCAGCAAACATATCGTGAGCAAAAATTTTCCGTGATGGGCTTAGCGGCCAGCGATTCCCGCGCTCTAACACTGCGGTTTGAATACCTGCTTCCCCAAGGCGAAGCGCACTAACCGCTCCGCCAAACCCACTTCCGATAATTATGACAGGATAGTGGTAGGAAAGACGGGGTGGCGAATTGAATAGTTCTGGCAATAAAGTTTCGTAATTAAATAGCAGGGGAACGATTGATGCTTGGGTATTGCTGGCGTAAGGGGCAACAGCCGCTGCAACAGATACGCCCAAGGCTGATTTGACGAATTTTCTTCGCGCAGGGTTATTCATTTGTTCTCTCCTTAATACAGAATCCATGATGAATGCCTAACTGCTCGTGCAATTAGATGATGAGGGACAAAGTACAACTGAGATAAGTCCTGTTAACTAGATGAAGTTAAAGCTCCCGCATATGAGGCTGTGTGGAAGGCGTGTCCAGATTAGCATTCATTTTAGGCGGGATATTTTGCATGTTTAAGAAATAAGGAAAGGAAAAAGCCGGCTTACGCCGGCTTTGATAAGGTTTTTACTTACCACCCTTTGGAGATTTTTTTGACGGTCACTGTCATTTCAGTTCTGTCACTTGCTCCATCGTTATCTGTCACTTTCAATGATGTTTGATAAGTTCCGCGTTTGCGGTACTTATGGAGAATAATGCTGTTTCGAGTATCAAAACTTGTACCGTCACCAAAATCCCAATGGTGCTGTTTGATACTGCCATCTTTATCGGTGGAGCGGGAAATAAACAACGCCCATTTGTGGAATTGAAGGACATCGTAGTCAGCTTTCGGTGCCAGATTAAGTGAAATGGTTTTGGTGATGGTATGAGTTTGACCAAATTGATCCGTCACGGTCAACGAAACAGTGTAATCCCCACCCTGTGTATAGACATGTACCGGATTGGTCTGGTTTGAAGTATTTCCATCCCCATAATCCCAAAACCATGCGGTGATTGGACCTTCACGGTCAGTAGACTGGTTGATGAAACTAACCTGATAGCCATCAACTTCGAATTCAAAACCTGCTAGGGGTGCAACATCATCCAGTGAAATTTCAATGATACCGAATTGGTTATCTTCGGCTTGCTCAACAACGGAAATCATCAGACCGTATTCTGGAATGTTGCGGCCCGCATCGGGTTGATCGGCATTGGAATAATCATTTCGATCAGAAAAATGAGCGTTGGCATTGAGAGCATCGTCTATCAGAGAGCCAACGTCTTCACCACTGACATCAATACCGGCAAACTGATCCTGTAGGCTGAATGTTGCATCGTGGATTTGGTAGTGTGTTGAAGCAGCATTGCCAGTCTTGCTCCAGGTGACGGCAGATTGGTCTGCGTCAACGACACCAAGCCAACCGTAGCCGGGATGTTGTCCGACCCAGTTATCGCTGTATGAGTCATCCGCATACCAGATCACCAGTCCCGGTTCGTACTGCCAGACTTTCCCGTAACGGTTTAGATGTTTAAGCCCTTGATCAACGTCGGCATAGCTGCGCCATTGCAGCATGTAGTAATGGTCGTAAATACCGAAGCCATCATTGAGGGTGTAACCGTTAAGTGAAAATGCGCTTTCACCTTCTGCGTCGTCTGAAAAGAGTGCGCTTCCATCGGCAATTATTTGGATGTTATCAGCGTAAAAACCTTGTTCGATCCACCCACCGTCTGTGATGTATTCAAACGTGAGTGTGACATCTTTACCTGCAAATTGTGAGAGGTCAAAAGTTGCGGGTACCCAGCCGTCGACATTGTCAGGGTGATCTTTTGAATAACTGTGTACAGCAGGAACCAATCCGGATCCCAGTGGATCTTCATAAGTGGTGATATTCCCGGGAATTGCTTTGCCGTCAATCAAGACTCTGGCAAAGTCGTAGTTGGGTTCAACATCGTAGTGGGAGTCAAATGTCAAAACGATGCTTGCTGCATCAGGCAGTGATATATCTGCTGACATGCTGGTGTGAAGGTCATCCCCTTTGCCGGAATAGTACTGGTACTGTCCCTGTTTTGGAGGGATTTCCGGAATACGTTTTCCCGGTAGGTTGATGCGAACATGATTAGTGCCGTCGTTATTTTCTGTGGTTTCTGCCAATCGAACCGTTTTCGTGTTTCCTGCCAAATCCTCTAACGAATAGGTTTCCGGTGATAACCAGCTTCCCCCCATTTTGGCAAACAGGAACTCTTTTGCCCAGGCACTGAATGCTACTGGTTCTGAGCCGGGAATTTTTCCAGCCCATGAACCGGAAGACATAATTGACCATGCGGAAACTGGCTCTCCACGCCCTGAATATCGTGTGTCATATTCGTCGGGCAATCCCAGGTCATGGGCATACTCGTGCGCCGTCACTCCTGCTGCGGCATCAATCGGCTGCATAGTGTAATCGTAGGCTGCGTATTTGCCATTCCAGTAACCCAAACCGCTGTCAGTTCCTTCAAGTTCATAAACGGAAGATAGGCTCCAACGGTGAGACCAAATTGCATCAGTGCCAATAGCTCCGCCGCCAGCTTCCTCGCCGACAGATGAATGGAAGATCATGAGATGATCTATTAAGCCATCCGGTTCGAAGAAGTCACCGTCGCCATCCTGGTCATATCGGTCTTCTTTATCGAAATCTGCCAGATTAATGGAAGGGTCTTTCGCGAGCGCATCCAGTGCTTCCATCACTAACGCTCTTGCGTTGATATCGCTGCCACCAGAATCAGTTCGAGCACCGTAGAAAGCCGCTGGATTTTTAGCGCGATACCAACCTGCGACCAAGCCATCAACGCTATAAGAGCCTCCAGATTCTTTTTCGTAATAAGCTTTCATGGTGATGAGAGGATTTCCGTCTGGCCCTTCATAAGAGTCGCCAAACAGTAGATTCTGATAATGCGATGCCGGATAGCTCTCGTAGTACATATCCGTTAAATCTGGCGTTAGCTGGTTATCGTCAAAGGGAAGATCAGGAAAATCAATCAGGATGCCGAGCACTTTATCCGTACGTTGACTAGTAGCAAGTAGCGAGAAAAGGGCACGCTTATTCTGATCTGGAGCACTAAGCGACTCTTTGCGAGCTAATACATCGTGCTTGAGCTCTAAAGACTTTTTGGAGAAGACACCATCGTCTTTGGGCTCGGAACGGTTAAGGTATTCGGAGAGGGCTCTTTCTATTTCGTTTTTTGTTGAGTGGTTATTGATGACTCCAGTTCTACGAAGGTACTCAATGATTTTCTCTTCATTGACGATAGCCCGATCGCTCGGTGTTTGCCCATGAGCCTGATAAGCCATCGCGATGGAGACTAACAGGAGCAGGGAGGTAGCTTTGACGTTGTTCATAAGGTGAAGATCCTTCTCTTTGGTTATGTTGTCGTATCTCTTTGCTTTGTATCGAGAGCCATTTGGGGCACTCAATTCGTTTTATCCTTTGGCAGGGTCTTTTTTGTGGTGTGGAGGCTTAGGCTGATTGGGTTCTTTAGGAAATTGTCCGAGGTATTTTCTGAGTTGGTGTTGGATCTCTTCTTCACTCATGTCCTTGGTGATAATGCCTTTTTCTTTCAATGAATTGATAATCATTTGGTCGTTGGCCGGCATGGCAATTGAAAGGCGCGGAGTGGTGACGGGTGCAATGAATACGGTAATCAGCACTAAAGCAATCCAAAGTGATCGATGAAGTAACGCTGAAATCATGAAGAGCCCAGAAAAACATATTGTATGCATTTATAAATAGGCACAATTAAGGGCAGGGAATGAATAGGAAATGAGAAACGGGATCCTCTGTGGAAAATAAACAGAGATTGGGATTATCAATAAAAGTAAGTAGCCAGAAATTTGGAAGAAAGATTGAAGATCGAGCTTGCTGCGTGTTGTGGTAGAATCTTCGCAATTTTTCAAACGGTACTGAGCCTTATCGAGTCTTACGCTCGTATCGTGAGTGGATTTTCTTCAAAACAGCATTTCTTTGGATATCGATTTGACCGCTTCAATCCATCAAAACAACGCTAAAACGCTTTTCGCTGCGCTTGATGATTGCATGCTGAAAGACAAGTTCCGTCTCAGCAAACGCATCAAGGGAGCACAACGCATTAAGAAAGACGAAGCCCGTCAGGCTGTCTTCGATGAGATCGCGCTGGACATCGCTAAGTCGATGCAAATACGCATGCAACGCTTAGCCAATAAGCCAAACATCACTTTCCCTGAGCAACTGCCAGTCAGTCAGAAAAAAGACGATATTGCAGAGGCGATTGCCAACAATCAGGTAGTCATTGTCGCCGGTGAAACCGGTTCAGGTAAAACCACGCAATTGCCTAAAATCTGTATGGAGCTGGGACTTGGTGTATCAGGCGTCATTGGCCACACCCAACCCCGCCGTCTGGCTGCACGTTCAGTAGCAACCCGTATCGCTGAAGAACTGGAAACTGAACTGGGTAAAACGGTCGGTTACAAGGTTCGATTCAACGACCAGGTGTCGGAAGAGTCCCGTGTGAAGCTGATGACGGACGGTATTCTGCTGGCGGAAATCCAGCATGATCGTTTTCTGAATCAGTATGACTGCATCATCATCGATGAAGCGCACGAACGCAGCCTGAACATCGACTTCATCCTTGGATACCTGAAACAGCTGCTGCCAAAGCGTCCAGATCTCAAACTGATCATCACATCGGCAACCATCGACCCTGAGCGCTTTTCTAACCACTTCCGTGGCGCGCCGATTATCGAAGTCTCTGGCCGCACCTATCCAGTGGAAGTGCGCTACCGCCCTCTAGTTGAAGACAGTGAAGATACTGATCGTGACCAGCTTCAGGCAATTTTCGATGCAGTCGATGAACTGCATGACGAAGGGCCGGGCGATATTCTGATCTTCATGAACGGTGAGCGTGAAATCCGTGATACGGCTGATGCGCTGAATAAACGCAATCTGCGTGATTGCGAGATTTTGCCGCTCTATGCACGTCTGTCATCGGCAGAGCAAAATCGTGTGTTCCAGTCCCATTCTGGTCGACGCATTGTTCTGGCAACTAACGTAGCAGAAACCTCGCTGACGGTTCCCGGCATCAAGTACGTGATTGACCCGGGTACGGCGCGTATTTCGCGTTACAGCTACCGTACCAAGGTTCAGCGTCTGCCAATCGAACCCGTTTCTCAGGCGAGTGCGAACCAGCGTAAAGGTCGTTGTGGTCGTGTGTCAGACGGTATCTGTATTCGTCTTTACTCAGAAGAAGATTTCCTGTCGCGTCCTGAATTTACCGATCCGGAAATTCTGCGTACCAATCTGGCGTCCGTTATTCTTCAAATGACGGCCATTGGCCTGGGTGACATTTCTGCCTTCCCATTCGTTCAGCCGCCTGACAGCCGCAACATTTCTGACGGTGTTCGACTGTTGGAAGAACTTGGTGCGCTGAAAGAAGGCAAGAAAGACGATGATCACAAACGTCTGACCGAAACGGGACGTAATCTGGCGCGCTTGCCAATTGACCCGCGTTTGGCGCGTATGGTGCTGGAATCAGCCCGTCTTGGCTCATTGCATGAAGTCATGGTGATTGCGTCTGCGCTATCAATCCAGGATCCGCGCGAGCGTCCATCGGATAAACAGCAGCAGTCTGATGAAAAGCATCGCCGCTTTAATGACAAAGAATCAGATTTCCTCGCTTATGTGAATCTTTGGGAATACATCAAAGAGCAGCAAAAAGAGCTTTCCGGTAACCAATTCCGCAAGCAGTGTAAGAAAGACTATCTGAACTACCTTCGTGTTCGTGAGTGGCAAGACGTTCATTATCAAATTCGCCAGGTGGTGAATGAGTTGGGCTTTAAGATCAATCAGGAACCGTCTGATTATCAGTCCATTCATATGTCACTGCTGGCTGGCTTGCTCTCTCATATTGGTCTCAAAGATCAGGAGAAGAACGAATATCAGGGTGCGCGTAATGCCCGTTTCAATATCTTCCCAGGATCAGGCATTTTCAAGAAGCAGCCGAAGTGGGTGATGGTCGCCGAGCTGGTTGAAACCTCTAAGCTTTGGGGCCGTGTTGCCGCTAAGATCCAGCCTGAATGGGTAGAGCCACTGGCGAAACATCTTATCAAGCGAAGCTATTCCGAGCCGCACTGGGAGAAGAAACAGGCAGCGGTATTCGCGTTCGAGAAAGTCATGCTTTATGGCATTCCAATCGTTCCAAAGCGTAAGGTGAATTACGGCAGCATAGATTCGATTGTCAGCCGCGAGATCTTTATCCGCTCTGCGCTGGTAGAAGGGGACTGGGATACCAAACACAAGTTCTTCCATCAGAACCGTAAAATGCTGGCGGAAGTCGAGGAGCTTGAGAAGAAATCACGTCGCCGCGATATTCTGGTTGATGATGACACGCTCTACGAGTTCTACGATCAGCGTATCGAACATACCGTAGTTTCCGGTCGTCATTTCGACAGCTGGTGGAAGAAAGCCAGCCGTGATGAACCAGAAAAGCTGACCTTCGAAAAAGCCATGCTGTTGGCAGGCGATGCCAGCCATGTGACTGAGCTGGATTACCCCAACTTTTGGCATCAAGGCAATCTGAAGCTCAAGTTAAGCTATCAGTTTGAACCAGGTGAAGATCACGATGGTGTAACGGTTCATATTCCGCTGCCGGTGTTGAACCAGATTGATCCTGAAGGGTTTGATTGGCAAATCCCGGGATTACGTCACGAGCTGATTGTTGCGCTTATTAAATCGCTACCTAAGACGTTACGTCGTAACTTTGTTCCGGCGCCAAACTATGCGTCTGCATTCCTGCAGCGTGTGACACCAATGGAAATGCCCTTGTTAGATGCGCTGGAGAAAGAGCTCAAACGTATGACTGGCGTGAACGTGCTTCGTGAAAACTGGCAGCTGGACCAGTTGCCTGAGCATTTGAAGATCACTTATCGCGCGGTGGACCATAAGAATCGCAAGCTGAACGAAAGCTACGATTTGTATGAGTTGAAAGATGGCTTGAAAGAGAAGGTTCAGGAAACCTTGTCTCAGGTTGCGGATGACGATATCGAGCAACAAGGGCTCACCACCTGGAGCTTCGGCACGCTGCCGAAAATGTATCAGCAAAAACGCGGTGGTTTTGAAGTAAAAGCTTTCCCTGCGATTGTTGATAACAAAGATTCGGTGGGCATTAAGCTTTACGAAACCGAAGAAGAGCAGCGTCAGGCGATGCAACAAGGTCAGCGTCGTTTGATCCTTCTGAACGTACCATCGCCAATCAAGTATCTGCACGACAACTTGCCGAACAAGTCCAAACTCGGTTTGTACTTCAACCCTTACGGTCGTGTGCTGGATTTGATTGATGACTGCATTGCCTGTGGCGTGGATAAGCTGATTGAGTCGCAGGGCGGTTTGAAGTGGCAACCTGAAGAGTTTGAAGCACTGAAGGAATATGTTCGTGCAGAACTGGGTGACACCGTGGTGGAAATCGCCAAACAGGTAGAGCAGATCCTGACGACGGCATTCAGCATCAATAAGAAGCTGAAAGGTAAAATCGACTTCACCATGGCATTCGCACTTTCCGATATCAAAGCTCAGGTAGAAAGCTTGATCTTCAAAGGCTTTGCGACGGAATGCGGCTGGAAGCGTTTGCCGGATATTCAGCGTTACCTGAATGCGGTAGAGCGTCGTCTGGAAAAACTGCCGATTGATCCTAACAAGGATCGTCTGCACATCCTCAAGATTGAATCTGTCACTAACGACTACAAAGAGCTGCTGAACAAAATCCCGAAAGGGCAGCGTGTTCCTGAGTCAGTGAAGGAAATCCGCTGGATGATTGAAGAGCTTCGTGTTAGCTACTTCGCCCAGCAACTTGGTACGCCTTATCCGATTTCAGATAAGCGAATCAAGAACGCTATCGACGCTATCTAGCTCTGCTTTACAGTCATGCTTCATCTTAGAAGCACTTATCTATAAAAATAGAAAGCCAGCGTTGTCGCTGGCTTTCTCACCTTTTGCCGCTATGGCAACATTCCTTCATACAGGTGATGACAAACGGCAAGCATATGCCTTTCTCACTGACCACATGCAGGTTACGCACGAAAGGAAAAATGCGCAGCTTGTAAACTAAAAAAAGCTAACTTACTGAAAAAATATAATTAATCGTTTCAGATAAGGCTCTGGCACGAATTTTGGTATGACATAAATGGGATTAGCCGATTTGCATTGCTCGGCACGCATTTTTAATCACATACCATTTACGGGGAATGTTATGTTTAAGGCGTTGAAAGCGACTTTTGCGCTCATTTTATTACTGTTTTCTGCGAACGTATTCGCAGCCATTCTGCCAGATGCACAGTCTATGTATCGGCAACTTAGCCTCTCTGACGAGGTATCGTTCGACAAATTCCAGAAAGCCTACAATCACTTCCGCACACACAGAACAGGAAAATCTGTTTTCACTCTCATTGACTACGGCAAACCTTCTTCAGAAAAACGTTTTTGGGTCGTTGATGCAGAAAAACGCAAGGTGCTGTTTGCTTCTTATGTCTCTCATGGCAAAAACAGCGGCTCACTGTACGCAAAGAAATTTTCTAACGTGGTGAATTCGCGCCAAACCTCTATCGGCGTGTTCCGTGCTGCGGAGACTTACTACGGGAAACACGGTTACTCATTGCGTCTCGATGGTTTGTCTAAAGGTGTGAACGACAACGCGCGTCGCAGAGCGATAGTGATTCATGGTGCGGCATATGCTCATCCAAATGTCATTGCGAAAACAGGTCAGCTGGGTCGTAGTTGGGGTTGTCCGGCGCTGCCGAATTACTTGTCGAAGAAAGTGATTAATACCATCAAGAACGGGACTTATATTTACGCTTTTGCTTGATGTTCAAATACGAATTTAATGGCGGCGCATTCAGACGAATGCGCCGTTTTTTTGTTTGTATCTGCAACAGCAAACAAAGTTCTTGATGAGATATCTCAAATACCTCATCCAAACTGGTAATAGGGCGCTTCGCAGGAAAAATGGATATCTACCTTCTGAATATATTGTGTAGAAACCATGAAACCTGCTCCATTGCTTTTAGCCATCAGTTTAGGTCTGGCAACCAGTCAGCATGTCCATGCCACCACTTGCTTGCACTATAAGCCACAATTAGCGATTCCATTTGAAGAGTCTGAAATCAGTCACTGGGAAAACTATGTGTTCAGTGAAAAACTCGATGGTATTCGAGCTTACTGGAGCGGCCAGTACCTTTTTACACGACAAGGCAAACTGATATACGCACCGAAATGGTTTATTGATGCGTTACCGGAAATACCTCTGGAAGGTGAGCTTTGGATAGGCCGTAACCGCTTTGAAGAAACGATGGCGGCGGTCATGGATGGCAAGCCTGATGACAAAGAGTGGAAGAAGGTGAAATTTATGGTCTTCGACCTTCCTGCCAGCCTTGATAGCTTTGATGTTCGCTACAAGCAGTTTAAGAGCATGGCGCAAGGACTGAATATTCCTCATCTTGATTTTGTTGAACACAAACCTGTTGAAAGCAAAGCATCTCTGTTGGCATTACTTGAGACAATCAATGATGCAGGCGGTGAAGGTTTGATGCTCAGAAAGCTAAGTGGTATCTATCAGGCCGGGCGCTCGGCAAATGTCATCAAAATGAAAGTGGCTGATGATGCCGAAGCTGAGGTGATTGGGTATGTAGACGGCAAAGGAAAGCATGAAGGCCGGTTGGGTGCATTAGTAGTGAGGATGCCCAATGGGAAGGAATTTAAAATCGGCACTGGCTTTTCTGATTTTCAACGGGAAAACCCGCCAGCTCTTGGTGAGCTGGTGACATACCGTCACAATGGGTTTACCAAAAATGGTATTCCGAAGTTCGCGCGTTTTATGCGGGTGGATGAGAGCAAACAATAGTCATAGCTGTGTGAGCTGAGAGTTAATGTTATGGGTCACACTTTGCATATTCCTATTGGCGAATAACTGAATCGTCTCAAAAACTTATTGGAAGCGTGTTTTGAGGAGATTGCTATGGGAAAGAATCGTCGTCCTACCATGAGTGACGTGGCCGAGCGCGTTGGTGTCACCAAAATGACCGTCAGTCGCTACCTCAAACATCCACACAAAGTCGCTAAGAAAACAGGCGAGAAAATCCAGATTGCCCTCGATGATTTAGGCTACATCCCAAACCGGGTTCCCGATATTCTTTCCAACCGCAGCAGTAAAACGCTTGGCGTCATCCTTCCTTCTCTTCGTCATCCTGTTTTCCAGCAAGTGATCGCAGGTATAGAAGCCATTACAGAAGAAAACGGTTACCAACTGATGCTGGCTCATGGCGGCTATGAGGCAGAGATTGAACAGCAACGTATTGAGTCATTGCTTTCGTTCAATGTGGACGGGTTGATCTTGGCTGACAACGACCATACAGAGAAATCTCTGAAAATGATTCACACCGCGGGCATCCCTTATATCGAAATCATGGATGCGACGGAAAATGAAACTGCCCAAAGCGTTGGAATCGATAACGAGCTGGCGGCATTTTCTATGGTCACCCTGATGATTGAGCGCGGCTTCGAACACATTGTTTGTCTGAATGTGAAAAAGGGGATCCGAACCTCAAGCAAGCTTCAAGGTTACGTTGACGCGATGGAAGACGCAGGGCTGACACCAAGGAGCATTACCGCCAAGGCCGAATCGTCAGTATCCTTGGCCCGTAAAATGACGACTAAGGTTTTGGAACGCTACCCGGATACCGATGCTTTCTTCTGCACAGATGATGAACTTGCGGCTGGCGTATTGATTGAATGCCAAAATCAGGGATTGTCGGTTCCAGAGCAAATTGGCATTGCCGGTATTCATGCACTTGATATCGGGCAGTCTATGATGCCGAAATTGGCCAGTGTCATTACGCCTGATAGAGAAACTGGCGAACATGCTGCACTGGCTTTATTCAGTCAAATTCATGGAACCCAAATTGACATGGAGCCGCTGGGCTTTGATATTGATGAAGGCGAGAGCCTTAGCTTATAAACCAACCTAAACGGCCTTAAAAATCATGTTGTTTGGGTGTATTGGATTCCCTGCGTATTCAGTTTGATACCATAAAGTGACGTTGTTGCAGTGATGAACAGGTAGGACTGATCTTTACCGCCAAAAGTGCAGTTACTGACCCGCTCAGGTACGGGTATTAATCCAAGTTTCTCGCCGGTTGGTGTAAAAACGGCAATTCCTTCATCGCAGCTGCAGAAGATGTTCCCTTGAATGTCTACTCTAAACCCATCTGGGATCCCTGGCTCGACAATACAGAGGGTGTCCCCTTTACCGAGTGAACCGTCTTCTTCGACAGTAAACTGGCGGATTTCTCGTCTGCCCTTGGTGGGAAATTCGACTATCGACATATCGGCTACGTACAGCGTCTGTTCATCCGGCGAGAAAGCGAGGCCATTCGGCCTCTGCACGTCCGTCGTCATGATATCCAGATCACCTGTTACCGGGTCGAAGCGATAAACATAACATCCAATCATCTGGCTTTGTGCCTGAAATCCCTCGTCATTCCCTAAAATCCCATATGGCGGATCCGTAAACCAAATGCTGCCATCTCGCTTAACCACAACGTCATTTGGGCTGTTCAATCTTTTTCCATCAAAGTTATCAACGAGAATAGTGCTGACACCGTCTGGTGTAGTTTTGCTGATGCAGCGCCTACCATGTTCACAACTGATAAGATTGCCATCTGAGTCAAGATAATTCCCGTTCGAAAAATGGGAGTAATCTTTTTCTATTCTGAGGCCATCCGCTTCACTCCATCGATAGAGCTTGCAGCCTTTGACATCACTAAAAAGTACCTCATTAGTTTCCCTCAGCCAGACCGGACCTTCTGCCCATATTACGCCAGAGCAAAGTTTCTGCGGTGTTTTTCCTTCAGCGAAAATATCATTGAAATGAATGGTGTAATCCATGAAGCGCTATCCTGATTCTTTATTTTATTCTGGCTTGCCATCTATCGTTCTGCTGACATTCAGTGGGTTATCTGCTTTCAACTCATCAGGTAGAAAAGCCTCTGGAACGTTTTGATAACAGACAGGACGAACAAATCTATCAATCGCGAGTGTACCCACAGATGTGGTTTGACTGTTCGATGTTGAAGGATAAGGACCGCCGTGAACCATCGCGCTTGATACCTCAACCCCTGTGGGGAATCCGTTAAACAGGATTCGCCCAACTTTGAGCTCCATCGCTGACACGATGCCATGAACACACTCAGTGTCATCATCAGAATCGGCATGCACAGTACCCGTCAGTTGACCTTCAAGGCGTTTAATAACTTGGATCATATCTGTTGTGTTCTTACAGGTAACCAGCATGGAAAAAGCCCCAAATACCTCTGCATGTAGGCTTTCGTCTTCAAGGAAAGCTCTACTAGATACTTCGATAAACGCGGGCTGACAACTGTTTGGGCTGTCTGCTTTTCCCTCGACGATTACGTTTACCTTTGAGTGACCCATCATTGTGTTTCGCGCACTGTCGTAATTTTTAAAGATATTACTCGTCAGCATGGTCCCAGCACTACAGTCCGTAAGTTGCAGCTTTACTTGTTCAATAAACAGAGACAACGAGGGGCTAGGAGTTGCGAGTATCAAGCCTGGGTTGGTACAAAATTGTCCCGCACCCATCGTCAAAGATGCGGCAAACTGATTAGCTAAACCTTCAGGGTCAGCCTCAAGAGCTTTCGGCATTAACACCACTGGGTTAATACTGCTCATCTCTGCGTAGACTGGAATAGGCTCCTTCCTTGATTGTGCTGTTTGCATCAAAGCCAGACCAGCAGCTTGAGAGCCGGTGAATCCAATAGCTTTCACACTAGGGTGAGCAACAAGTTCATGTGCGATGGAGTTACCATTTGCAAAAACCAAAGAGAAAGTCCCGGGGTGTAACTCACATGATTTAACAGCCTCTGCGATACATCGCCCAACTAATTCGGATACCCCCATGTGTGCCTGATGTCCTTTTACAATGACTGGGCAACCAGCCGCCAATGCTGATGCGGTATCGCCACCTGCAACAGAAAAAGCAAGTGGAAAGTTACTGGAACCAAAAACAACCACTGGTCCTAAAGGCAGCTTCGTCATACCAAGGTATGGGCGGGGAAGTGGGCTTCTATCGGGGAGAGCAGAGTCAATTCTGACATCCTGCCAACTGCCACTTTCAAGAACATCTGCAAAGAGGTTCAACTGCGAACAGGTCCTTCCTCTTTCACCCACTAGCCTGGCTAGCGGTAGACCTGTTTCCAAAGTCCCCCGCTCTATAAGTTCGTCACCGAGCGACATGATGTTTTCAGCTATTTTTCGTAGAAATCTCGCCCTATGTTTCGGTGATGTGTGCCGATAACTCCCGAATGCTTTATCTGCATCTATACAAGCTGCCATTGCTTGTTCACTGGATGCGCCAGCGAAGGGAGGACTAAAAGGTAAAGCGGTCGCAGGATTGATTGAATACATCTGACCGGTTTGGCCATTGACTTCTTCGCCAGCAATAAACATTACGCCGTTTACAGACATACTCAGACTCCGTTTTGAGTTGAAGAGGATTGAAGGACCATTGAAACGTCGGGCTCCGCGAGGCAAGAGAATGAACGCTTCACGTTTAAATTATTCGCATCGAGCGCTGCAACGGTGTCATTAGTCAATGAAACAAAAACATCACCGCTCGTTGGATGGAAGCTGACAGCAATTGGATCGGCAGGTAAGTCAATTATCCCTATATTTTCGAGTGCTAAGGTAAAAATACTGATGGACTGACCGCCGTAATTGGTGACATAAAGATGGTTGTCAGGAGACAGGTAGGCTCTGGTGGGATCGGCCCCTGTGTCTGCCCGCGCAGTCACTTCTAGCGATGTTGTATCAACCGCGACAACTTGGTTATCAAGGCGGTTGGTCACAAATAGTGTCTTTTCATCACGGGTTAAACAATTACCCTCGGGCTTTTTACCCGGACATATGGCAACGGGGGCAAAGGCAGGGTCCCAAGGTTTAATCTTTGTCACAGTATGGCTGAGAAGGTTCAGACAATAAGCGGTACTGCCATCCTTTGTTAGTGAAAACAGGTGCGTTTTAAGACCACCGGAAGGCAGTGCTCTATCAGGTGCGCAGGCCGTTCTGGGTGACTCAAAGATGACCATGACATTTTGGGATTCACTCATGGCATAAAGGCGGTCTTGGTTATCAAGCGCTAAGCCATGAATACGATAATATGGCCAAGTACTAATGGTGTGGACGTGCTCCTGAGTTTTCAAATCAATCACGAAAATACTACAGCCGCCATGGTCTTCGGTAATCCCAGAGTTTTGCACGCCGTAATGGCCTACATACGCAAACTCATTTTTAGAATCTACAACAAACTCGTGAGGAAACTGGCCCAACTCTATTTGCTTTACCGCTTCACCGCTTTCGACATCAAAAAAGCCGATTGTGTGCGCGCTCTTTTGGTTCAATAGCAAAATATCTTTATTCATGCCTAATCCCTTCAATACATCACATCAACAATCACAACTGAGTCTGTACTTGGGCTTTCCTGCACCAATTTGTTGCTCAGTGGTCTGCCGAACTCAGGCACTTCAATTTCAAACACGTCACCGTCTATGGTCTTTACCGAATCTGCAAAGCTGAGCGTCGACGTACCGAAAAAGTGTATATTGACGTCACCGGGACGACGGAAAAGACTGTACTTGAAATGGTGATGTTCAAGATTACGGATGTTGTGGGACATATTGCTTTCGCCTGTCACAAATGGCTTTTCCCAGATGACTTCGCCATTTCTAAGAATCCTGCTGGTACCTTCAAGACTCTCCGGAATTTCGCCAATCAGCAGTTCTGGTCCAAAGCTACAATTCCGGAGTTTGGAATGCGCTAGCCACAGGTAGTTGTGACGCTCGGTGACATGGTCAGAAAATTCGTTTCCTATTGCAAAGCCGATGCGATGGGGGTTCCCAAGACCGTCATTAATATATGCGCCTACGAGTTCGGGCTCTTCCCCTGCATCTTGCGCGAAAGAAGGGGAGGCCATCGCACCAAATGGCATTTGGACAATACTGCCGTTTCCTTTGTAAAACCATTCGGGTTGAGAGGCATAACGTGTCTTTGTCGCGATACCGTCTTCTATGCCCATCTTGAACATCTTCATGGAGTCCGTCAGTGTCGACTCATCCTGCTGGATTTTGCTATGCATCGAAGAACGTGTGTCCGCGCTGCCTAAGTGAGTTAGGCCAGTGCCCGTGACAAAGGCGTGGGCATCGTCCGGATGATGAAAAGGAGGAAGAATCAGACCTTCATCAATCAGTTGCTGATAGCTGATGGCTTTATCCGACAACAAACCGTCAATCAAGGATGTTAATGGTATTGAGCCTTTTAAAGCCATTAAAGCTACGTCATAGGTGGTCAGTGTCTTCTTTAGAGGTATCACCTCGTCAGCATTAATAACCTTTGCTAAGCAAGGCCCTTCGTTCGACAGAAATTGGATTACACGATAGTGGGTCATGTTGGCACCTATCCGATGATATTAAAGTGGTCCAAATATTTGGTTGATATTGACAAGCCCAACCCAGGCATATTGTCATCTAAATCCAGATATCCATTGACGGGAGCAGGGTCGCCTTCAAATATGTAGTAGAAGAGTTCGTTACCAACTTCTACATCATGAACAGGGAAGAACTCTGCAATAGGAGACGCCAGTGTGGACATCGTCAGGTGGTAATTGTGCATTTGCCCCGCATGAGGAATGACAGGTACGCTATAAACCTCGGCTAAGGCATTAATTTTACGTGCGGCTGTGATACCACCGACGCGATTGGTATCGTACTGAATGACAGAAATTGCTCTTTTGTCTAACAATTGCTTGAAACCATGACTGGTAAATTCATGCTCTCCACCGGAAATCGGGATACTCGTCAACTGATTCAGTTCAGCATAACCGTCGATATCATCTGGGATCACTGGCTCTTCTAACCACCTCGGTTCAAAGCGCTCAAGTTTTGGCAAGATGCGCTTCGCGTATTCCAGATTCCAACCCATGTAGCATTCAAGCATCAAATCATTGTCGTAGCCGATAACTTCCCGAACTGCTTCAACGGACATTAGGTTTTGTTTAACGCCTTGAGGGCCGTCGTTTGGGCCGTAACCGAAACGCATTTTCATCATGTTGAAGCCTTGATCCAGATAAGACTGCGCTTCTCTTTGCATTTCATCTAAGTCAGTTCGGTACAGCTTTGAGGCATAAACAGGGATTTTTTCCTTCGTTCTGCCTCCAAGCAGTTTAAATACCGGTTTATTCGTGGCTTTGCCCATGACATCCCATATAGCGATATCAATGGCAGAAATAGCGGCCATACCGATTCCTTTGCGCCCCCAAGCAATGGTGGAGCGATACATGCTTTGCCAAATATGCTCGTAGTCAAAAGGGTCATGACCGATGACAAGTGGAGCCAGGTAATGGTCAATGATGTTTTTAGCGATGCGCGGTGCCAGGGCAACATTACCGATGCCGACAATACCGGTATCTGTTTGTATCTCCACTACCGCCCAATCATGAAAGCGGAATGTGCCCATTGAATCGCCTGAACGCCAAAGCATATCTGTTGCGTTCGAACAGAAGTTAGAAGAGGGTGGAACAGTGTGACCCTTCCACTCGAAAACTCGGGTTTTAATCGATGTAATTTTCATTGGCTTCCCTCTTTAAGATCATCGATTGGAGGAGGATTTTCCCTAAATTGTGATTCACCCATGACACAGGCTAAATTGAATGCTTTGCGCATGGCATTAAAGTTGGCTTTGTTTTCTCCGGCGATGTCGAAAGCCGTTCCGTGAGCTGGGGTAGTAATAGGAATAGGGAGCCCACCTTGGACAGTCACGCCATTTTCAAAGCCCAACAGTTTTATAGCGATCTGTCCTTGGTCGTGGTACATGGTGACAACCGCATCGTATTCACCGTCCCTGACTTTCAGAAATATGGTGTCTGCTGGGAATGGACCGTATGCGTTGACGTTCATCTCTTTCAGGAGACTGACCGCTGGAGCTATGATGTCGATCTCTTCTCTGCCACACGTACCGCCATCACCACCGTGGGGATTTAGTGCTGCTACCGCTATTCTTGGATTGGAGATACCGGCTTTGATGAGGCTATCGCTGATTAAACAGCCTGCGTAGATGATACGTTCGCTCGTTATGTACTGTGAGATATCTGTCAGGGGAACGTGTGATGAAATTCTGGATGTCCAGATGCCATCTAACGTATTGAACTCACAAAAGTAGTTATCGACATCTAGAAAATCCGCGAAAAAATGGAGTTCGTCTTCAAAAGCCATTCCAGCCAATTTCATGGCATGTTTGTTGAGTGGGGCAAAGCAGATGGCGTCTATCTTTCCGTCTCGCGCGGCCTCGAGACAGAGAGAAAGTGCATCGAGTACTGATCTTCCGCTTGCTTTGTTTGCAACAGCAACCTGCAAAGATTCTTCCGCCATCGTGTTGATTGGCAGGAAGTAAATCTTGTTTTCACAGGCTTGCGCTAAATCATCAAGATTGGCGATGTGTGCCGTGTCTATTTGGACACCGACGTTCTTCTGCGCTTTGCTAAACAGCCATTCGTCTCCAACGATCACGATTTTGCATCGTCCGCGATCGAAGTGAGGGTCTGCAAAGTTCTTTACAACTAATTCGGGGCCGATACCTGATGGATCCCCCAATGTCACCGCCACTATTGGCTCATTTCTCGCCATTCTATCTTTCCTGTTATCCGCTTTTCCCTGTCGGATCCCACCAACGCGCTGAGTTCTGTGAGGCATGTTCTCGGCGGTATGGGTCGCCGCTGGGTGCTCAATATTTATACTAAATGGTATTTAAAACGTACCAGTTGATATTTTGTCTGACAAGGTGAAAAGACAGGCTCTTACTAGTTTTAACCACAGTTTATGTAGACTTTTGGAGATATATTGCCGGATAAGTTATTGATATTTACTGATGGCATTATTACCAACATGCGTTGAAATACCAATGGTATAAATTTAAAATGTTGTTATTAAAGGATTAAAATATGGATTGTCGATTTTTAACCAAAAATAATTAAAGAATATTGCTAATCGTCTCATCAACAATAAATCATTCATGTATTGCGTTATCAAATTTGATCAAAAGCCAATTATGAACAAAAAATGATCAGGCGACGATCTGAAAATGAATTCTTCTGGTACTTTTAATAGACCAGTTACGCTTAAGCTCGTTTTTCTGGGCGACAGCAGACTGAGAGGTGAAGTTGTTCTTTTACTTCTCGAGACAAAAGCACCGCAGGTTGGTTGTTACATTTTCAAGGACTGAACATGCCTCAAATCAGAATTAAAGAACTCGTGAAACGTTACGAACACGTCGAAGTCATCCATGGGCTGGACCTGACCTTTGAAGACAACGAGTTCACCGTGTTAGTCGGCCCATCGGGTTGCGGTAAATCAACAACACTTCGCATGATTGCCGGTTTAGAGAGAGTCTCTTCTGGCGACATCTATATAGGTGATAGAGAGGTAAGCCAACTAGAGCCGAGAGATAGAGACCTTGCCATGGTGTTCCAAGACTATGCGCTTTATCCGCACATGAACGTAGAGAAGAACCTCTCTTTCGCGCTTCGCCTTGCCAAAGTGGACAAAGCCGAAATTGCCCAACGGGTAAGAAGCGTTTCTGAAATGCTTGGTCTTGATCATCTGCTCCATCGTAAGCCTGGGGAATTGTCGGGAGGACAGCGCCAACGTGTCGCAATGGGAAGAGCCTTGGCACGTGATGCTTCTACGTTGCTGATGGATGAACCTCTTTCCAACCTCGATGCAAAGCTGAGAGCGCAGATGCGTGCTGAGCTCATTCTTATGAGAAAAAAGGTCAACAAAAACATTATCTACGTTACCCATGATCAGATAGAGGCCATGACGCTAGGAGATAGAATTGTGGTCATGAACGACGGGTACGTTCAGCAACACGGCACGCCAGAAGAACTCTTTTGCCGACCGGTGAACAAATTTGTTGCGGGCTTTATGGGTTCGCCTTCAATGAACTTCTTATCTGGCGAAGTAAGGCAAACAGAAGACGGGATCTTTATTGACGGTGATGGCTTTCAATTCCAAGTAGATCCGGTGCTTGAGCATAAAATAAAACAACTACCATCATCTTCTGTCTATGTAGGTGTTCGTCCGTCTTCATTTTCTACAAAGCCTCTGGAACACGCGAACAAAATAAGCCTCCCAGTACTAGTTACAGAGTACTGCGGTTCTAACTCCATCATTGTTTCTGAAATCGGCGGCAACCGGGTTGCTATTGAAGTGACATCCGAATGTTTGCCTAAGAGAGACGAGTACGTTGATTTTTACTTCAAGTATTCAGACCTCTATATCTTCGATGCAAAAACCGAAAAAGCACTTTACCCAGACAACTGATCGAAGACAGGGAAGTGTTATTCATTACTCACCAATTACCCCAAGCAGTTATGCGGGAGGAGAAATGTTAAGGAATGCAAGAAATCTGAAGAGTTGTGCCATTTCGTTGCTGGCTTGCACAGGAATGATGTTTTCGGCCAGTTCGCTAGCGAACCCTTACAAGCCATATGAGGGTGAAACATTGGTCGTGAATTTCCCAGCACACCCTCACTATGATGCCGTGATGAAGGTGCTCCCGGAATTTGAAAAGCAAACTGGGATAGATGTTGAAGTCGACCAACTTCAGTATTTGGCCATGCGCCAGAAGCAAACACTGGAGCTTACAAAAAGGAAAGGTGACTACGATCTGATCGCTTATGTTGTTTTCTCAAAAGCGGATTATGTATCAGCTGACCAGATAGAGCCGCTTGCTCGCTTCTTCATGAATCCAAAGCTGTCTGATCCCAACTATGATGCCGATGACCTCATTGATGGCTACGTTCAAAACGTAGGTGTTGCTGGGGGTAAGAAAGGTTACCTACCGGGCCCTACAGGTGCTTTGTTCGGTATTCCATTTGGCTCTGAAACCTCCGTACTTGGCTATAGGAAAGACATTTTTGACAAGCATGGCCTTAAAGTGCCTGAAACTTATGAAGAGCTACTTGAGACCACTTGTAAAATACAAGAACTCGAACCAGGAATGGTTGGCTTAGCGACACGTGGTAAATCAGGGCACCAAATTTCTCATGCTTATCTGCTCCACCTAGCACCGTTGGGTGGGAGGATATTCGATGACGAGTGGAATCCCACCATCAATAGCCCAGAAGGCATCAAAGCCGCTGAAGCGCTCAAGAAAATTCTAGAGTGTGGCCCCGAAGGTGGTACGTCGTTTGGATTGTCTGAAGCGAAAAATGCTTTCTTGCAAGGAAAGGCTGCGATGTATCTAGACACGACAATTGTGGCTGGAGAAGTTGACGATCCAGAGAAATCAAAAATCGTAGGTAAGGTTGGTTGGGCAAAACACCCTATGGGTGAGCGACGGGCTTCGCAAACCGGTGGGTTTGGTCTGGCTATTCCTAAAAATGCTCAAAATAAAGATGCGGCGTTCTTATTGATGCAATGGCTGACCTCCAAGGAAGCAGACAAGATGATCGCGCTAGCAGGGGGCAACCCATCACGCTTCTCTACTCACCAAGATCCTGACGTCGTCGCTAAATTCCCCCAAATGGAAATTTTCGGAGAGGCGCTCAAGGACGCCGACCCCGACTGGCGACCAATCATCCCTGTATGGGGGCAAATTAATACTGAGTTGGGCACCAATCTATCCAAAGCGATGACGGGAGAAATCACTATCGAGGAGGCGTTGGATAGAACTAACAACACCGCCAAATCGATCATGGAAAAAGCAGGCTATTACACTTATCAATAAAAATAGGGAGGCAGGCTAACCGCCTGCCTCTAACTATCCAACGGAACTGGAAAATGCAAATTATGAGTTCATTGTCGTTGGGCAAAAGCGAAAAAACGGAGCGGCGGACATTACGTCACTTCCTTAACAACGCTGCCCCTTACCTATTCATGGCACCTGCAGCAGTCATTCTGATTTTCGCCCTGGTCTATCCGGTCGGCTACATGATGTTTGCCAGCTTCTTTGACTGGAGACCAAGCCAGCCTTTTTCCGATGCCGAATTTGCAGGGCTGGATAATTATATTTGGCTGCTTCAGGACGCTGGATTTTTAGAATCTTTCTTTGTCACTGTCACTTTCGCTTTCACCGTCGTGCTACTGGAGATGGCATTAGGTGTTGGTTTGGCGTTGATGCTGGAAAGGCCAATGAAGGGGATGTCCGTTTACCGGACGATATTCATTCTCCCAATGATGATTGCCCCCATCGCCGTTGGCTTAGTTTGGCGCTACATGTACAACCCGCAGTTTGGAATATTTAACAAAATGCTTAATGCCATGGGCTTTGAGAGTGTCCCTTGGTTGTCCGATCCGTCTTGGTCTCTATTTTCTATCATTCTCGCGGACATCTGGCAGTGGACCCCCTTTGTCATGATCCTTTCCTTGGCGGCACTCCAGTCTCTGTCCGGCTCCGTGGTAGAAGCCGCGCGCCTGGATGGGGCGAACAACTGGAATTTGATTTGGCACATCAAGATTCCACTTATGCTTCCTGTTCTTATCGTTACGTTGCTATTGAGGCTAATCGATGCATTCAAGGTACTGGAAGTCATCATGATCCTTACCAATGGCGGGCCAGGGTTATCAACTGAAATACTGTCCCTGAGGATTTTTAAAACGGTCACCGATAGTCAAGAGCTTGGTCTTGCAGCAGCACTTTCAAACATGCTTCTGGGCTTGGTGTTAATCATCACCATTGTGATGTTTGTCTTTAACAAAATGCGTGAAACACGTAGCAGCAAAATGAAAGCTGCAGCAGAGAAGTATTAGGGAGATTGGGACATGAAACGAAGCACAGTAAACACGGTCCTGTACTACTCGGTACTCCTCTCACTTGTCGTTTTTTCATTGGGGCCGATCGTCCTGATGTTCATGACGTCTTTCAAGTTGAAAGTGGACATCATGAGCGATAGCACGGCATGGTTTTTTATTCCAACGTTGCAGAACTACGCAACTATGCTTGATGACCGTTCGTTGGTGAACAACGTCAGTAATTCACTGTATGTGGCTATCGTATCAACTGCGATAACGTTAGTGGCGGGTTGCATGGCAGCTTATGCCATTGTGCGGTATCGGTTCTTCGGCAGGGATGTGGTCTCAATGACGACGTTGGTGATGCGAATGGTTCCACCGGCTGTGTTGCTGGTTCCTGTCTTCGGTATATGGACTTTCGATTATCAGATTGATGGCACTCTCAACGGTATTGTTCTCATCTACACAGCGATGAACTTACCATTTGTTATATGGATATTGCAGAGCTTCATTACTCAGATACCCATTCAGTTAGAGGAAGCAGCAAGGATGGATGGTGCAAATCCCTTCCAGGTTTTTTTCCACATCATCTTGCCCGTGATTCAACCAGGTTTAGCCGCAGCTTCGATCTTCACATTCAGAATTGCATGGAATGAGTTCCTTATTGCCAACGCTATTTCGGACCGAAGTACGAGGACAACCCCCGTGTATATTGTGAATTCATTGACGGAATACAACATTGACTGGGGGGCCATCATGGCCATGGGTGTGCTGTTGGCGATTCCACCCATCATCTTTACCTTTATTGCGTCGAAACAGATTATCTCGGGGATGACTGCCGGTGCTGTGAAGGGGTAGCAATGAGGTGGTTGTTAGACAAACTCGCTATCAAACCTCTGTGTCGTTGGCAGAAAAGGGTGATTGCATTTGCATCGATTGTGTTAGCCATGGGGGCGTGCATATTTGTCACGTTACTCGTTTACCCCAATATCGCTATAGATGCTAAAAATCCTGATCTCGCTTTACTGACCCCAGACATAAAAAATGGCGAGTATGTTTATCATTTGTCCGGATGCGCAGCGTGTCATACGGGTTTAGGGAATAGCGCAAAAGCTGCAGCGGGTGGGAAGAGGATAAAAACGCCATTTGGGACGCTTTTATCTTCCAATATCACGCCGGACGAGTCCTTTGGTATTGGGAAATGGAGTGTCGCCGAGTTTGAAGGGGCGATGAGAAAGGGTATTTCACCTGATGGTCATTTTTACTATCCGGCATTTCCATACACCACATATTCGCGTATGAGCGACCAAGATATCGTTGACCTTAAAGCATATATCGATGCCAGCATTGCTCCAGTGGCCGAAAAAGTAGAAGAGAAGGAACTCCCGTTTCCCTTTAGCATCCGCTCTGGGCTAGGAATTTGGAATGCCCTCTATGCCGGCCACGACGACATCGCTTTTTCATTGAGAAACTCGGTATCTCCTGAACTATTGCGTGGAGCATATTTAGTGGAAGCACTGGGCCACTGTGGCGAGTGCCATACCCCAAGGGATGCTTTGGGAGGCATTGTGCGTGACGAATGGATGCATGGTGTGGAAATAGGAGAATTCAATCCAGCGCCGAGTTTGATGAATTCTTCAGATGCGCTCGGAGAGTGGTCCAAAGAGGATTGGCGTCGCTTTTTGAAAACAGGGTTGTTACCAGACGGAAACTACACTGGTGGAGAGATGGCACTTGTGGTTGACGAGATTACCTCAAAGCTCAGCGATGAAGACGCGAATGCAATGACGGCATACTTTCAGTCACTTCAGGAAGGAGGAGAACGGTGAAACTTTTACTGACAATTCTTATGCTGTTTTCTTTCTTATCTAATGCAGAGGAAGCCACGCAGTGTAATACGTACCAGAATCAGGCAAGGCTTATCGACAGTGACCTCACTCTCTGCTGGTCGTTGGATGACGAGGCCATAAAAATTAAAGCGTTTCATCCTGGCGAAGTCTGGATTGGACTTGGCTTCGGTAAGACGATGACAAATGCCGATGCGGTTATTGGATACATAGATAAGGCTCTCGTTGTCGATAGTCACATGTCGGGCAGACTTCAGTTCGATATCAATGACGACCCTGAACAGAATATCACCGGCTCATCCATTGAGTTCAAAGATAACGAGACCATACTGGTATTTGAACGCATGCTGGATACCGGCGACAGCATGGACGTGGTGATTAATCCATCTCAATTTACTGACTTATTGTGGGCCGTTGGTGGGAACAAGTCGTTTGGCCTCCACCCAGAATATGGGGTACAGCAAATTCATTTTGAGAGTGGTGAGCAAACGCAAAGAAGCTTTTCAAACCTTATTATCCTTCATGCGCTTTTACTGGTACTGAGCTGGGGGATCTTGTCTCCAATCATTATTACAGTCACACGTTATTTCAAGGTTACCCCTGGGCAAAACTTTCCAATTGCTCTCGATAACAAGTTTTGGTGGGTCACTCACTGGTTAGGTCATGCCGGTGTTATTGTTTTGTCTATCATTGCATTTGGATTTAGTGTTTGGAGTATTGGCGGTTTTGACCTTTCAACCCTACATGCAAAGGTAGGCATAGCAGTGTTGGCACTATCAGTTATTCAGGGAGGATATGGCTGGGCAAGGGGAACAAAAGGAGGACCTGTTGATGATGACGGGAATCCTGTGCCCAGAAACATGTGGTATGGCGATCACTACAACATGACACTGTATCGTCGGCTCTTTGAGTGGTTACACAAATCGATGGGCTATGTTGTGCTAATAGCCTCACATCTATGTTTGTACACAGGATTCTTTCTCTTCAACCTTGGCGCCTGGGCTTATATTTCGTTGCTTGTTATGGAAGTACTCATGGTTGGTGCGTATGTGCTATTCAGTCTCCAGCACCGTTGGATAGATACGTACCACGCTATATGGGGCTTTAGCCGGTCTCACCCTGGCAACAGATTTAGTAAGCGGCCATACGAAGAGTAATATACCCAAACTCACTGAAGCCTAAGTCTCCAGGTTGTTTGGGTATCAATACACCCTCAAAAACCACTTTTACCACGCATTACCTCTAGTGTCGTGTCGTAAACGCTATTGAGGTGGTTGACCATCATCTCTTCCGCTCTGTCTGGGTCTCGGTTTTCTAAAGCCTGATATATCCTCACGTGTTCTTTATAACTCTTCTCGATGCTTCCATCGACAGACAGCACAACACGCCTGAATTGAAGGCCAAAGGCATAGAGCTCTTGGGCGTATTTGTTGAGTAATTCGTTAGGAACGCATTCGGCAATTAAACGGTGGAACTGTTTATCAGACAGTTGAAAGTGGACGGGTTGATCGAAGAGCTTTTGTTGTTGTTCAAGCAGCGAGGCCATGGTCTTGAGGCCAAACTCATCGATATTCAAAGTCGCTTTTCTAACAATCGCCCGTTCAATGATTTTCCGGGTTTCAAATACGGTATCTATATCATGATTGTTTATCTGAAGATCTGACAGGCTGGGATTCAGCTCCTGACATTTTTGTAGGAGGTCTGTTGTTCTGTTAATGGTTGTTTTTGCACCGTGTGAGATGTTAAGCAAGCCGAACTCGGATATCAGCCCTAATGAGCCGCGAACCGTTTCTCTACTTACACCAAAAGTGTTTGATAGCTCTCGTTCGCTGGGGAGCTCGTCACCGTCTCTCAATAGTCCAGTGAAAATCATTTCCAAAATTTTTTCAGCAAGAATTTCTTTTTTGGTTTTGTTTCTTAGTTTGTGTTCATTATCTAAAAATAACAGAGACATAATGGGCAAGCCTTTTACTTTCTTCGCGGTAGCGTCGACTAAAAACAAAAGCAGATTGATGGTTAACTGGTCTTTAAAGCATACCAGAAAACGAATGGATTTTTGTAGTACTTGCGAGATTTGTATGGATATCAATTGATCAGGCGTGATCGTGATGAGGAGACAGTTAAAAGAGATAAAGAGCAGAGACGTTGTCCGCTGCTCTTTGGTGAGTAAAAATCAATCTATTTAGTTTGTTGGCGTGGAAGCCTCATCCAATAGGTACAAGATGTTACGATATGGGATACCGCTGTGATGAGTTAATCCAATCTCACAGGTTCTGCTGTTGCTGAACCCCCGCGTACAACCATCCGGAATTTGAGCTTTGAGCGGTGAAAGGGCAGATTCATTGAGCTCTGGAGTGAAAAAGCCTTTGTCGCCGGCAAAGCCACAACACTCAATATGTTCCGGCTCAATCACATCTTTCGCACAGGCTTTGGCAGCTTTCAGCAAGGTGTCCGCCAATCCCATCCGCCGCGAACTGCAGGTGATATGAAGCATGACGGTTTCATCCAGTGGCTGGATATCCAGCTCATCAATAAGGTGCTCCATGATAAAGCCTGCTGGCTCCATGATATTCATGGTTTGGGAAAAGTGTTCCTTACTGAGTTTGGTGCAAGGGCTGGTATCCATCAGAACCGGAATTTTCCCGTGCTGGCTTGCATGCCAAAGTACGGCTTCCAGTTCTTGGCTTTTACTCTTGGTGATCGACGTCATGCCTTTGCTGTCATAGGGCATACCGCAACAAAGTGATTTGAGTGAGTTTGGTGTAATGACCTGATATCCCGCTCGCTCAAGAAGTGACAATGTCACTTCTGTTAGTGAGCGTTTGTCATCACTGGTCACTTCATTGCCCATATTGCGAGAGGCACAGGAGGGGAAGTAAACGACTTTTTTCTCTTTAGCGACAGCAGATGGCTCGACCGGGGCACTATTTGCAACAGGAAAGCTTTCATGCCAGGTTGGGGTTCTTCCTTTGGTCAGTTTACGAAGTCCATTGACGGTCGAGCCAAGCGCTTTATTGCCCAGCGTTTTCTGCATCACTCTATTGGTGCTCAGACCGAATCGCGTCATGGCTGTAACTGCGGAGAAATGATCAGCGGTCCAGGTCGCAATCGGCGTAAAGCGTTTGTACTTTTCTGCGCGCACTTTCTTGATGAGATCGCCGGTGTTGATGCCGACAGGACAGCGGTCAGCACATAACCCCGTTGCGGCGCAAGTATCTACACCAAGGTAATCGAAAGCCTTCTGAAGCTCTGCATATCGCTCTTTAGAACCATCGCGCTCTAAACGACTAAGTTCACGATACATGACGATACGCTGTCTTGGGGACAGTGAAAGTGTTCTTGAAGGACACACAGCCTCACAGAAACCACATTCGATGCAACGATCAACAAGATCATCCGCTTTTGGCATGGGTTTCAGGTTTTTTACGTGAGCATTAGGGTCATCATTGATAATCACGCCGGGATTAAGCAACCCTTTGGGGTCGAACAAGGTTTTAATGCGTTGCATCAGTAAATAGGCATCAGTTCCCCATTCTAATTCGACATAAGGCGCCATGTTACGGCCTGTACCGTGTTCTGCTTTCAAAGAGCCGCCATATTTCACGGCAACGAGTTGCGCTACGTCGTCCATAAATTTGCCATAGCGTTCAACTTCTTTTTCGCAATCAAACCCCTGTGTGAAGACAAAGTGCAGGTTACCCTCAAGTGCATGGCCGAAGATGATAGCTTCGTGGTAATCGTATTGGGTAAACAATGCCTGCAGTTCACGCACGCCTGATGCTAGACGTTCAACGGGGAAGGCGACATCTTCGATAATTACCGTTGTACCCGCTTCACGGACAGCGCCAACGGCAGGGAACATGCCTTTACGAATCCCCCATAATGTTGCGACGGTGTGAGCGTCTGAGGTGAATTCGACTTGATGTGGCACTTCATATTGAGCGATGGACGAGAGAATAGCGTCGCATTGCTGGTCGAGCGTTTCCTGATCCGCGGCGCGGGACTCCACCAGCAAGGCACAATGTTCGAGTGTCAGTGACGGCAGAAAATTAGGCATGCCGGGCTTGTCTGCCACGGAACGCAATGCGCGTCCATCCATCATTTCTACCGAAGAAACTGGCGTTTTAGAAAGTGCGGTGACGGCATTGGATGCGGTTTCGATATCGTTAAACACCAACAAGGTTGATGCTTTGTTCGGGTGCTCTACCACGGTGTGATAAGTGATCTCAGCGATAAAGCCCAATGTGCCTTCAGAGCCCACCATCAAGTGCGTCAGCACATCGATAGGGTCAGAAAAATCAATCAAGGCGTTGAGTGCATAGCCGGTGGTGTTTTTTAAGCGGTATTTATGAGCGATGCGGGACTTCAACTCGTGATTCGCGTTCACGTCATCACAGAGTGACTGAATACCTTCAATCAGATGCTGGTGGCTTTGTTTAAATTGGTCGACCGATTGACTATTTGCGGTATCGAGAAGGGATCCATCGTGAAAAACGATCTTCATCGACTCGACGGTTTTATAGGTGTTCTGTGCAGTACCACAGCACATGCCACTGGCGTTGTTCGCCGCAATACCACCGATTTTGCAACTATTGATAGAGGCAGGATCCGGCCCAATCTTTCGGTCAAAAGGGGCGAGATAGCGGTTGGCATCAGCGCCGATCACACCTGGCTGTAGCCGGATTTTCTCACCGTCTTCGAGAATGGTGTGGTTACGCCAGTTATCTGTGAGCGTAATTAACACCGAATCTGACACCGCTTGACCGGAAAGGCTGGTGCCTGCTGCGCGGAAGGTAAACGGAACATTTAGTTCGCCACAGGTTTGAATGATGAATACCACATCCTCTAAATTATCCGCCTGCGTGACAATTTTAGGGATTAAACGATAGAAGCTGGCATCCGTACCATAAGCTAAACGACGGGTTTCATCCGTGATGAGGCGTTGCAGTGGAATCCTTTGTTGCAGCGCTTCTTGAAGGGTATTGTAGATTGAGTCAGCCAATGTTTGGCTCATGGTTACTCCTTAACCAAAATCAGGATCAGGCGCTTCGGTCCGTGAGCGCCGTAGGCGAGTGTCTGTTGGATATCTGCTGTTTTTGAAGGGCCAGAAACCAATACCAAATTGGTTGGTGGTTGGGTCTCCCATCCCGCTTCTTTCCAAAAAGTAGAAGCCATTAACTCGCTGAAATTAGACACAATGTCAGATTCATGAAGGATAGCAATATGAACAGGGGGAACCAGTGACAGGGCTCGCGGTTCGTCTTCGCCAGTAACAATGGCGAGGGTGCCAGTATCGGCAATAGCGGCTTTAATCACATTAACGCTGGCATCGACCTCTTGGAACAAGGTGGTTTTCAGCGCTTCCATAGTTTGGTCATATTTGATCGCCGTTGCGTTAGGGCATTGATTTGCGACGGCCTCCTTCAACGGACTGTTTTTCGAAAACAGCACTTTGCCGAATCCATTACTTTGAATGCATTCTGTCAACGCAGTCTCAATGCTTCCTTTCTCGGTGCGGATAATTTCCGTGTGGCTTGCCTCCATGCATCCCAGTAAGCGTTCAACGCGTGTTTGACTGTTTTCCGATGACCAGGCTTGCCACGCTGGCAATTCATTGCTTTTCGGCGCTCGTGGTGCCGCGTTCAACTTAGCGAAGATTGAAGCGCGGGCTTGTTGACTCTGTGCTTTCATTTTTGGCCTCCGTTGCGCTGTGCGAGCTTGGTTTTAAGCGAGGTTTTGGCGAGTTTCGGCTTCACGCGACACTGCGTCCAGTTACCGAGATGATTCGGGATGAGTCCGTTCATCTTTCTCGCGGCATCGAGGCCTGAGTGGTAGAGCGATGGGTGAGTGGCGGCGAAAGCGAAACTTTTCATCGCAGCCTTTTCTAGCGTATTGCTGGCCGCATTTTGTCCCTTTAAAGCATCATGACTTGTTTCCGGCTTGTTCTTAGATTCCTGACGTAAACGCTGGAGTAGGGAAGGGATAGGAATGCGAACCGGACACACTTCCTCACAGGCACCACATAAGCTGGATGCGGTAATCAGCTCCTTGGTGCTGTCTATGC
The DNA here is from genome assembly GCF_947387585.1 of Grimontia sp. SpTr1. Classification (NCBI taxonomy): domain Bacteria; kingdom Pseudomonadati; phylum Pseudomonadota; class Gammaproteobacteria; order Vibrionales; family Vibrionaceae; genus Grimontia; species Grimontia sp. SpTr1. The sequence continues at coordinate 125,904 of NZ_CANDOD010000011.1, read as the reverse complement.
CCATCAGATGCGGGGAGATAATCTTCCCTATGGGGCCAGGATAGACTGTGCCGTAGGCGTGGCCACCAATGCGGGTATAAACCGGACAGTGGTTCATGCAAGCACCACAGCGAATACATTGGAGTGTTTTACGCAGTTCTTCATCGTGATAAGCCTGAGTCCGGCCATTGTCCAACAAAATAAGGTGGACTTCTTTAGGGCCATCGAACTCGCCCTCTTTACGTGGACTGCTGATCATATTGAAGTATGTTGTGATGTTCTGGCCAGTGGCGGAACGGGTTAGGGCACTGTAGAGCGGTGGTACGTCAGACAGGAACTCGACCACCTTTTCGATACCTGTAATGGCAATATGGACGCTGGGAATAGTGGTACACATGCGACCGTTGCCTTCGTTCTCGACCAAGCAAAGGGTTCCCGTTTCAGCCACGGCAAAGTTAACACCTGAAACACCAATCTCAGCTTCTTGATAGGCCTCACGAAGAGCATTGCGGCCAGTTTGAATTAAGGTATCGACATCGGTCGTTGGCTTGAAATCGTTTAGGTTGTGCTCGAAGGTATCCGACACCTGCTGCTTGTTCTTGTGAATCGCGGGCATGATGATGTGCGAAGGGGTATCACCGTCCAATTGTACAATGTACTCGCCCATGTCGCTTTCCAAACAGCGTACACCTTGCTTTTCCATGTGGTGGTTGAGGCCAATCTCCTCACTCACCATAGATTTCCCCTTTACCATGATCGTGGCTTGGTGCTTCTCCGCAATTTCACTGAAAATGGCATTGGCCTCATCAGCGTTGAGTGCCCAGTGAACATGAATGCCGTTACGGATGAGCTGGGTTTCTAGCTTTTCCAATAGCTCAGGCAGCTTGCTTAAACAACGCTGACGAATCGCTTCTGCACGGTCGCGCACGGCTTTTTCTTCGGCTGCATCAGGAAAGGCGTCACGCCGTTTGCCACGAAGGTAGTCCATCGCTCCACGGAAATTCTGTCGAAGCTCTTTGTCACCCAGCGCTTCTTGTGCCTGCAGGTGGAAATGTTCAGGCGTATTGTGACTCATTGTTCACCTCCTGCGGTTCCGGTGCGCTCGGCCAAAAAACGGGCGATATGTTTACCCTTGAAGGTTTCGCCTTTGTATTCCAGTGCGCCATTGATATTGAGCATGCAACCCCAATCTGCGCTGACGAATTCAACGCCGCCGGTGTTTTTCAGGTTGTTTGATTTGTCATCCACCATGGCTTCACTGATGTTCGGATGGCGAACAGAGAAAGTGCCACCGAATCCGCAGCACTCTTCTTCATACTGGGGATGTTTCACTTCCACATTGTCGAGTTGTCCCAGCAAATGTGCGGTGTAAACGTGTACGTTCATTTCTCGTCGTGCGGCACAAGAGGTATGCATAGCGACGGTGGTTTGTTCTCCTTGGTCTTTGAATTGTGCGCGACAGACATTGGCCAGAAACTCGGTGAGCTCAAAAACACGTGCCGAAAAAGACTTTGCGGTAGCTTCAAGGGGATGATCTTTAAACAGGCGAGGATAGTGATGAACCATCATGCCACCACAGGAGCCGGAAAGAATGACCACGGGAATGTTTTCTGGAAACAGAGCCATTTGGTGTTCAGCAACGGCTCTGGCTTCTTCCGTATAGCCCGAGCTGTAAGCAGGCTGTCCACAACAGGTTTGTTTAGGAACAAACTCGACGTCTATGCCTTGTTGCTCTAACAGAGATATAGCATCTAACCCAGTGTCAGGGTCAAAAGCATCCACCAGACAAGTGGCGTAGAGGTAAACCTTCCGTGGCTTTGCAGGGTAAATCCGAGGTTGTTCCATTTGCTGTCCTCGCGACATTGCTTTCATTGAGTTCTAGTCACTCTTTCGGCGACTGGATTTTCTAATTATTAGAATTTGAGAATATGCACCGACTACCTTTCGATAAATAGCATTAAATGAATTTATTGTTTCCAAATGTGCCTTAATGGATGCTAGATGTGCGAAAAGCGCCAAAAGGCGCTTTTCAATCTGTTGCGGGGAAAGACTTACAGCAGCGAGTCTGCCATTTCTCGACCTGCACCGCGGATGTCATCTATGGTCTCTACAATGCTTTCATTCAGGCCAAGCATGCTGTATTCCAGTTGATGGTTAAGCCAGGTTATTTTGGCTTCGCCATCTACAAGATCATCCCATTTATCATCGACTTTTGATGAGAAGTTGATAATAGCAGCCAATTGAGAGAAGTTGTCGCCTTGAACAGCCCCATATTGGTGAGCGATTGCATCGACGAGGGTATCTGCGAATTTCCAACTTCTTGCCAGTTGACCGCCAAGCTCTGCATTGTCGGTATTTAGGACGATTTGTTGCGCCTCCGGCTTGGTTTTGCCCGCTTCCATGTGTAACTCGACCTTTTGAGCTTTATCAGGGTAAACGGTGTAAATCAGCAGGTCGCCAATGTTATGAAGCATACCCGCGGTAAAGGCTTCGTTTTGATCCGCCTTCAATTCCTTAGCCACGGATTTACATAAGGTCGCAACTTCGAAAGTGGAGCCCCAAAAGGCATTTAAGTCCAGTCCTTCAATTTTGGGGAAGGTACTCATCAGCGCTGATGCTGTGACCAAGGTTCTAATTGGGCCAAGTCCCAGGCGAATAACAGCTTCGTCGACAGAACTAACGCTTCTTCCACGTCCAAAATGAGCAGAATTCGACAGGCGTAACACGCGGGCACTTATCACCTGATCCATTGCCATTTTTTCAGAGATTTGGTTCATGTCAGAACCGTCACTGTTCACCAAATCCATCAGTTCCTGAACGACCTTTGGAATCTTTGGGAGCTTATCGATATGAGAGAGTAGATTCGCAGTTGCCATATTTAACTCCAGCGCGCTATTGATAAGTTAAATATAGAACAGTGTGTGAAAAGTGTGACTAAATATTGAGCATAAGACATTGACGCAAATAAAAAACCCCGAATGAATCGGGGTTCATATGGTATGTCGTACAGGTTATGCAGGCAGTGCTGATAAAAATTCGGATTTTCGGCTGTTAAATTTATCAACTAGCGCATCGACTGCTGTTGTTTCAAATTCTCTTAAGCCGCTACACACCATTTTCTTTTTCCCTTCGCCAATCACTTCACCATTTTCTTTAAAGGCGAAAGCCAAAATGACAGCTCCACGCTTACCTGAAACTTCCATGCTGGAGTGGGTCAGCTCTACAGTAGGGTTAGAGAAATTAAGGTGCTTGAAATTGAGCTCCATGCTCTCATACATCACCAGCGGGCGGTCTGGATTGATCATCATGCCGCTTTCTTCCATCAAAGGAACCATGATGTGTGGAAAGTTCATGCCGGAAAACTTCACATAGTTTTCAGCGACGTTTGCCGCCAGCTTCTCGTCAACAAGGTTTTCACCTTCACGGTGCATGGTGAGATAGCATTTATCATTCGCGTCGACCACATCGAGGTTCCCGTTGTCGTCTTCACGAATATTGAGACCGAGGTTATCGGAGATCATGCCTGCGAAGCTCACTTTCATGTTCTGACTGATACCCGCTTTTGCGAGGAGAACAGAGAACAGAAGGTCGCCAGGAACACAGAATCGCTTCGAGTCTTCATCGTGTATTGGGTTGAAGTCACCGGCAACGAGTTTGGCGAAATGGCTGGCTTGCTGGCGAGTGAAAACGAACTGGCCATCTTTTTGGCTGAAGTAGTTATTTAACTGCATGATCTCTTTTGGTGGATGTCCACTGTTAATCTTGCTGGGCATTGTAACTGAGTGAATAGTACTAAATGGTCTAGCCAGTTACAGAATGTGTCCTTGATATATGCGATCGAAGGATTTTGTTTGCAGTGCTTTGACCATGGTTTTCGGAAAAAACAATAATTCAGGCAACTTATTAAGAGGCATCCAAACCATTCCAATTTGGTCTTTGTCGAGTTCAGAGGCTTCTGTCACCTGACGAAAGTTAGTCGCTTCCACAAACAATTCAATTTGATGAAGGTGTTTAGGAAGGTAAGTTGTGTCTAATTCATCAGCAATGACTTCGCGAACAAACAGAATGTCTCCCATGTCTGCTTCGCCACCGGTTTCCTCTAAAAGTTCTCGTTTAAAGGCAACGTCCAGCGTTTCATTGTGTTGTATACCGCCACCGGGAATGATGTACCAAAGGCCGCGTTCATCGCGGTGTTCAGCCAGCAAAATCGTATTTTCGCGATAGCAGACAGCACGCACAGAAACTCTAAGGGGATGCATCACAAGCTTCCATTCCATTTGAAGATTCAAAGAAGAATACAGAGTAGGAGAGTAAGGATCTATTTCCTTGTTGAGATAGTTTAACGATTTGCAGATGCAGTCGCTTCTTCCGCTTTGTAGAAACGGAAGAAGTTTTTACCGTTATTTTTCACGTAGTACATGGCTTCATCGGCTTGTTCGATAAGGGCACTGATGGTCTCATCGTTATCGGGATAAACGCTGATACCGATACTTGAACCGACACTGGCAGTCTGCTCGTGGCCGATTTCTACAGGAAGAGCAATCTGGAACTGGAGGTCTGACGCGATATCAGACACGGCCGTTTCATAATTCGGGTTGTAAGAGAAGCCAATCAAGAACTCATCACCGCCCCAACGGGCGACGACATCTGATCCACGGAAGAATTGCTTGATGCGTTTAGCAACTTCAATAATCACCTTATCACCCGCATCATGCCCGTATGTGTCGTTAACATGCTTAAAGCCATCCAAGTCAATCATCAGTACCGCAAACTTACGCTGTTTCTTTTCAGCTTCTTCCAGAGACACTTCCAATTTCGCCATGCCAGCCCGTCTGTTGAGCAGTTGGGTAATTGGGTCATGTTCTGCTTCATAGATAATGTTTTGCTCTCGTTCAGCGCGCTCGGTGATGTCATAAAGCACGATTTCAAGCAGGCTATCATCTGGATTATTAATGTCTTCGACTTTTGAGAACAGACAATGCACCCAGCGGTCGGCGGCACGGACTTTGTGTTTAAGTTGAATGTCCATGGCGCTGAACTGGTTACCTGGCTTGAGCCAAAACTCTTCAATGAACTCTTTAATTTCGGCAGGGTCGTTGAAGTAACTGGTGAAGTCAGTCTTATTGAATCGCTCTGCATCGACGATAAAGGTTTGACCAAGCAGTCTGAGTAGCGCTGGATTGGCAACGATGAGTTTATTGCTGGCATCGATTAAACCAATGCCGGCACTGGCGCGCTCGAATATAAAGCGGAATTTTTTAGAGAGATTTTCCGTTTCTGCCCTTAGCTCCCGCTCATTGTCTATCTGGTTGTTTACGGCGTCTAACAGGCCATTGATGTCGCCAACCAGCGCACCTATTTCGTTTTCTTTGTGGCCGATAGGCACATCAATCCTTGTGGCGTCGCCGGGGGTTATTAAGTGGAAGCGGTTCGCGATGTTTTTCATTGGCTCCGTCAGGATGCGGTTGACGATAACCAGAGTAAGCAGGGCGATGATCACCGAATAGAAAACCAGTACGATAACCTGAATCTTTGCCAACGATATCGCATTGTTTTCGATATACCTTTGGTTTGGGTACACCAAAAGATCACCAACGAATTCGTTTTCATCAAAAGGAGAAATAATAGGAAAAATGATGGCTGTGTCGGTTTGGTCAAGTTCGCTGTTTCCGGAAAACGAGGCGGATAACCCATCTTGGCTAGTTAGTCGCGCGGCAGAAATAATGTCATTCGCCTCAAGCCCTCTAAGTACTTCTTCTGCCAGTTCTTTGTTACCTAAATACATCGCTATCGAGGCAGTTTGCTCAATGGTGGTGATAACCTGGCGTATCTGGCTGCGTGACCGGTCAACTTCCTGGTGGTAGGAGATGTAGAACCAAGTGATGGAAGCGAAGATCGAGAAGAGTAGCGCCCCTGTGGCCACCCCGGTGGCAACCCGAATGTGTATGCGTTTATTGAGTATTTTCAAATCGATATACCACTTTCAAACCATCAACCAGATCGGCTTCGTTGATATAAGCAATCGCATTCTTGTTGTCTTTTACTAAAGCAATGACGTCAGCGGAAGAACGAACGGTCTGTGGAGGCTCTGACTTACCAGTAAAAAGTAACCTTGCCCAGTAAGCGTTAATTTGCGCAGCTGATTTGCCGACTAGCATCCGATAAAAATACTCACGTTCTTTGCTTTTTTCGGGAAGATCGGTTGTGTTCGCTGATTCTCCATTTGGATAGGAGTTGTAACGACCCATGTACAAATCTATCAACTGCCGAGAGGACAAAGAGCTTAGCGGGTTTTCTGCATTCACAACCACAACCAACTCTGCACGGACTCCTGGAGACCATGCTAGCCATATCAATGTGAGTATCGCGAATACAAATCTTTTCATGTCAGAACACAAAACTCAGGCTTATAGAGAAGGTATCGATGTATTCAGGTACTGGCTTTGTTAGGCTTTTTTCAGTTACTGACCAGCCCCCGATCCTATCGTTGTTCAACCAAGTTCTTTCTATTTGTCCTTTTAGTGATAGCTGTGGATTGATGTAATAACGCGCTCCAACACCGAGCGTCTCCTGGTCGATCACTCGTGCATCTAGGTTGGACTTGATTACCCCATATGCAGAACTGATCTCTGGCACTGATAAAACGTTGCCAGGTGGTGGTTCTAATTCGTAGAAGTTGCCTACTGATTTTGCTTTTGAAACGAAACCGTAAATGGTGAGGTCATCAACTGTTTTTCCAAGGCTGGTATATCCCGCCATCAAATCTGGAAAGAAAGGCCAGTCTGCATCCGTATAACTCAATTCGGTTTGTACGTTCCAGTCTCCGGTTTCATATTGAGCGCCGACCGAATAGTAGCGAAACCATGTTGATTCAAATTCAAAGTCCTGCAATGTGCCTTGAAGTGAGGGCCACGCTGCTAAAATTTGCGTGTTCCCTCCAGCTAAAGCGATCAAAGACGCCGCTGGGTTTCCCTCATCAACTTTGGCCGAGGCTGCCGACGCTGAGAGGTTCCATAGATCAGACAGAAAACTAACCTTTGCTCCCACCAGAGGTGACAATGTCACCTCGTACGAGCTAAATACGGTGTTTATGGATACTTCGGACTGCCCACCAAACACTTTGGCTTCTATGACGCCATCTGCGAATGGGGTGGTGTAAGCAATGTCACCACCATTCAAGCTGGTAACAGGAATATTGGCGTAGAAATCCGTGATAGGCTTTGTCCATAGGTAAGCAAAACCTACATCGCGGTATTCTGACAACATATAAATCGGAGTGGCGATACGTCCGACTCTGACGGTCACATCTGGAGAGATTTTGTATCGAAGAAAGGCCCAGGTAATGCTCTTATTTAAATCGTTTTCTATGCGTTCCTGAACAACCCCCTGAATCACGAAGTCCCAATTATCGAAGAGATTGGCATTAAGTTGTAATCCGACCGCAGAACCCGCTTTAAGGCTCCACTCGTCAAAGACACCTTCTTTGGTTAGGTCATAAACGAAACCAAAATCTTCGGAGCCTGAGTGAATGGCAGATATATTTCCGAACCCACTGACCTTGACGTGCTCATTAGCCGCAGCATGACCTGAAGCTAATGTAGCTGCTGAAGCGGCAAGTAATGTGAGTTTGAGCGGTCGCAATTAGTCGTTCCGATTCATGTTTGGGACACTTATTAAATATAAGACATATTTCTGGTTTCTCTCGTTAAATCTTGTTTTATGTGGAATTTCGACCATGGTCTAGTCCCGTCACCCTGTTTTGCCAATACCAACAGTGATATAAAGGATTAAAGCGCTAGCCAAAGAATGACACGAATAAGCGCGCAGAAATCACGACCAGAAAGGAAGCCCAACATGCAATTTCCCTATAAAAACATTGTCATATTGACTGGTGCAGGTATCTCGGCGGAGTCGGGGATTCGTACCTTTCGGGCGCAAGATGGTTTATGGGAAGAGCATCACATCGAAGACGTTGCCACACCGGAAGGTTTCGCGAGAAACCCAGCATTGGTGCAAACCTTTTACAATCAGCGACGCCGACAGCTTCAGTCTGGTGTTGCTCCCAACCCTGCTCACGAAGCATTGGCAAAGCTGGAACGGGAGCTTGAAGGTTCGGTGATGGTCGTTACGCAAAACATCGACAATCTTCATGAGCGCGCAGGAAGCGAAAACATTATCCATATGCATGGCGAATTATTGAAAGCGCGCTGTAGTGGCTCTAATCAGGTGTTGGACTGGAAAGATGACATCATGGTCGATGACCTATGTCATTGCTGCCAAATGCCATCGCCCATGAGGCCACATGTTGTCTGGTTTGGTGAAATGCCACTTGATATGGACAAGATCCATACCGCTTTGGTAGAAGCAGACCTGTTTATTTCGATTGGTACGTCGGGCTCTGTTTATCCTGCTGCAGGGTTTGTGCACGAAGCGGCCATTAATGGTGCGAGAACGATTGAAGTGAATCTGGAGCCAAGTGCAGTAGAGAGCGAATTTGATGAAAAGCGCTATGGAAAGGCTAGCGTTTTGGTTCCTGAACTGGTTGAAGAGATTCTTGCACTGCAAGATTGACCTGGTTTCAATTTGAGTGAAAAAAAAGCGGCCACTGGCCGCTTTTTGTGTGTTACTGACCCGCTTTCAACTTCTGGAAGTACTCTTCATAAAGCACATTCGCTTCGCCAACTGAGCTTTGCCATTCACCTTTTTCCATCACATCTTGTGGTGGATAAACGCTTGGGTCGTCTTTGAACGCCTTCGGCAGGAGAGGGTAAGCCGCTTTAACCGGTGTTGGGTAACCGATTTCGATAGCCAGTTTCGCTGCATTCTCTGGACGAAGCAGGAAATCGATCATCTTGTGTGCAGCGTCCACGTTTTTAGCCGTTGCAGGGATCGCGAGGCTATCCATCCAGAAAATCGCGCCTTCTTCCGGCCATACGATGTCTACAGGTGCGCCTTCGCTACGAGCGATGTAAGCAGAACCGTTCCAAAGCATACCCAGTGCAACTTCACCTGCCATATAAGGGTTTGCTGGGAAGTCTGAGTTGAACACCAGCACGTTTGGCATGATCTTCTTCAGCTCTTCGTAAGCCGCTTTGATTTCTTCCGGGTTGGTGGTGTTAGCCGAGTAGCCGAGTTTGGTCAGAGCGATATGGAAGAATTCACGAGCGTCATCCATCATCAGCAGTTGGCCTTCGTAGTTAGGACTCCAAAGGTCGGCCCATGAGCTAACAGAATCTTTTTCAATAAAGTCTGTATTTACACCAATACCTGTAGCGCCCCAAATGTAAGGGATAGAGTATTGGTTATCTGGGTCAAACGGCTTGTTCAGGTTGTTTGGATCAAGGCCGTCGAAGTGGCTGAGTTTGCTTTTATCGATTTTTTGCAGCATGCCTTCGTCGCGCATCTTCTTCACATAGTAAGTCGATGGCACAACCAGATCGTAACCTTCAGGGTGTGTTTTCAATTTTGCATACATGCTTTCATTTGACTCGTAGGTTGAGTAAATGACTTTGATGCCAGTTTCCTCTGTGAACTGCTCAAGCACTTCGGTAGGAATGTATTCAGACCAGTTGTAGAAATAGAGCTCTTCTTCTGCAATCGCAGCGTGAGAGAAAAGAGAGAAGGACAGTGCGCTTCCCAGCACAAACTTAGACCAGGGTTTCATCGACAACTCCTGTAGTTTTTCATTGGTATTATTGAGAATAACGGGTGGTTCAAGCCATCCGTGACTGAAAAATGCGAAAACAACAGAGGGGAGCAACCTTCAAGATTGCTCCCCTCGTATCATTATCGCACTTTGTCGCGTGCCAGCATTTGAGAGCAAATAACCAGCACGAGAGAGACGATAAGCATCAGCGTCGCCAGAGCATTCACTTCCGGAGAAACGCCAACCTTAACCATTGAGTAGATTTTCAGTGGCAAGATTTCATAGCTTGGACCCGTCACGAACGAACTAACAATGACGTCGTCCAAAGACAGGGTAAAGCTCAACAACCAGCCCGCAGCAACCGCAGGTGCAGCTAGAGGCAGAATGATTTTCGTCAGAATCGTCCACTCGCTCGCAGCTAAGTCTTTCGCTGCTTCAAGCATACGCGCATCAAAACCATTCAGTCGGCTGTAAACCGTCACCACTACAAACGGCAAACAGAAAGTAATGTGCGATAACAGCAGGGTCAGGAACCCCAATTGCGCGCCCATCAACACGAACAGCGCCAACAGCGAGATTGCCATCACGATGTCAGGAGACATCATTACCACGAACAGCATGCCATTCACGAAGCCTTTACCGCGGAAGCGATAGCGGAACAGGGCAACAGCAGTCAGACTGCCGATAACTGCCGCTGCAGTTGCAGAAAACACTGCGATTGTCAGTGAGTTCCACGCCGCCTGCACCAGGCTGTCGTTATTCAAAAGCAGGGTGTACCACTTGGTAGTAAAACCCTTCCACTCCATACCGAATTTACTTTCGTTAAACGAGTTAACGATAAGAATGACGATAGGGATGTATAAGAACGCATAGACCAGCGACATAAAGCTGGTACGGAAAAACTTACTCATTCCAGCTCTACCTTCTTGTTAATCAGTTTGCCAACACGCCAGTAGGCGAACAGCATAAGACCCATCAATACAGTCAGGGAAATACTCGCTGCTGAACCAAACGGCCAGTCACGAACATTGAGGATCTGACTCTTGATGACGTTACCAATCAACAGGTTCTTCGCGCCGCCCAACAGGTCAGATACGTAGAACATACCCAGTGCTGGAAGCAGAACCAGAAGACAGCCAGCGATGATGCCCGGCATGGTCAAAGGTAAAATAACTTTGATAAATGCCTGAAGCTTGCTTGCACCTAAGTCTTTCGCCGCCTCGAGATAGCTGTTGTCCAGCTTCTCGATGCTTGAGTAAAGCGGCAGAATCATAAATGGCAGCAGGATATAAACCAGGCCAATCATCACCGCATACTCGGTGTACATAATACGTAGTGGCTTATCGATAATACCCAGCGTTAGCAGGCCTTCGTTAAGCAAACCACGGGTACCCAGAAAAATTTTCAGGCCGTAAGTACGGATCAGTGAGTTAGTCCAGAAAGGAATAATCACCATAAACAGCATCACAGGACGCCATTTCACTGGCATGCGCGCAATAATGTACGCAAATGGGTAACCAATCAGCAAACAGAGCAGGGTAGCAATGGCTGCCATATAGAATGAATGCCAAACCACCTTCGCGTAGAGCGGATCCATCAACTTGGCGTAGTTGCTCAAGGTGAAGGTCATCTCAATCAGGTTTGCGTCATCGCGGGTCAGGAAGCTGGTGACAATAATCATCAGGTTCGGGATAAACACGAACAGCAGCAACCAACCTACAATCACGCCAATGATGGCGTTTTGGAGATTAAGCTTCTTCATCAGGCAGTACCACTTCCCAGCTTTCAACCCAGGTAATCGCGACTTTCTGATCCAAAGAGTGGTCTACATCTGGATCGTCTTCATTGAAGAACTCGCTGACCATGACTGACATGCCAGATTCCAGCTCAAGCACTGAATCCAGCGTCATGCCCTTGTAGTTGCGCTCGCGAACGTAACCGATAATGCCATTACCAGAATCTGCCGCTTCGATTTCTTCGATACGCAGATCTTCAGGGCGAAGCAGGACCTTCACGCGGTCACCCGCTTTAACGTCCAACTTACAGTAAACCTGACATTCACGGCCTTCGATGGTGGCAGTAATGCGCTCTTCATCAATACGGGCAATAACATCAGCGTCAAACACGTTGATTTCACCGATGAAGCGAGCAACGAATAGGTTTGCTGGTTCTTCGTAAATTTCACGAGGTGTGCCGTCTTGAACCACTTCACCGGATTTCATTACGATGATGCGATCGGACATCGACAACGCTTCTTCTTGATCGTGAGTAACGAAGATGAAAGTAATGCCAAGCTTACGCTGGAGTTGTTTCAGCTCAATCTGCATTTGCTTACGCAGTTTGTAGTCCAGCGCAGAGAGGGACTCATCAAGCAGCAGTACTTTTGGTTTATTCACGACAGCGCGAGCAATCGCGACGCGTTGCTGTTGACCGCCCGAAAGTTGATGAGGTTTGCGTGGTGCAAATTGTTCCAGTTGAACCATGCGAAGGGCTTCCGTCACACGTGGTTCGATTTCACTTTCAGCGACTTTCTGCATGCGCAGGCCGAAAGCAACGTTATCGAACACTGTCATGTGCGGGAACAATGCATAGCTTTGGAAAACGGTATTAACATGACGATGTTCTGCGGGGATAGCAGTAACGTCCTGCTCATCAATGATAATTTGGCCATCGTCTGCATCTTCAAGACCAGCAATCAAACGAAGTACTGTGGTCTTGCCACAACCTGACGGACCTAGAATTGTTAAAAACTCACCGTTGTTAATTTCAAGATCGAAGTTAGAGATGATCTCTTTACCATCGAAGCTCTTACACAGTCCTTTTAACTGGACAACGGGTTTTTTAATTGGTTGTGTTGCGTTCAATTCTACTCTCACTCCTTACACCACGGGCGATTAGCTAAGTAAAAATTCCCCTAAAAATTAGACCGCGCATGATAGACGTGCGAATCATGAAGTTAAAGCGTTTTTTTGTGTTTTATCGGGAATTTTTCGCCCTGAATTGACGCGGCATAAGAAAATGTAGAAACCGCGAACAAAACCGATTCTTGTGACCTGCATCATCCATTTGAGGACGCGGGCGCCCGCAAGTATAGACCCTTAATGTGACGTCCAAAAATGCGACACCTTGAGACGCATCCAAAAAATATCACCTATAACTTTAAGAGTGGGGAAATTTCTTAGGCTAAAGACAAAAGTTACTTTGTTATGAATAAACAACAGTTGAGCAACGCACTGCACGTTGGCGGTACCTTAGAAAATGCGCTGAGTGGTGATTACAACTTGAGTGCTTCAAGCGTGGTTCAAGAAGCCGTTAAGCTAACGCAAAAGCATTTTTGGCAATTTCTGCCAGCGACAGTGATTTTGACCATTGCGCACATTCTGATTTTTCTTGTGGCATTGACCATCATGAATGGCACGCCTTATTCGGTGATGGAAGCCTTTATAGGCAAGCAGCAAATGACGCCTGATCTTATGGCGTCGGCCAGAATTGCTGTTTTCGCGGCCACCGTGCTATCCGCACCACTTTATGCCGGTGCGAGCCTGATGGGTTTAAGCCACGCGATAGGCTTTAGAACCAAACCTAGGCATATCATAAAAGGGTTGGCTTATGGTTTGGCAGTGACGTTGGCAATGAGCTTTATCAACGCATTACAAAGCTTCAGCAGCCAACTCATTCCGTTGCTGGGCATTTTCCTCGGCATTACCTTTTCCATGACCATTCTGCTTATCTGTGAAAAACGGCTGCGCCCGGTGGAGGCGATGATCGTTTCATTTAGGGCGATTATAAAAAAACTGATACCATTGACCTTGGTTTACATCGTCATTGCTATCTTGTTTGTCTTTTCATATGCGACGGCAGGCTTGGCCTTGGTCTGGGCGCTACCTTTCATGTTCAATGTGAAGGGCGTGCTTTACCGTGAAATGTTCGGTGTTGGTATTGAAGTGACCGTGTCACAGGAGGGAGATGACGATTCTTCTTCTGATGGCGGTAATAAAGAGGTTTTCAACGCGTAAATGAAGCTTTCCCATGCTGTATTGGCTTCGGCTCTGTTTATTTCTGCGTGTAGCGACGCCCCACAATCTCCCATCACAGTAGACAATCTACAGCCGGCTTCACCACCACCTTCGATGGTCGTGAAGCCTGATTTTGGCTCTTACCAGATAGTCGATGAGAAGAAAAAAGCGTTCGTGGCTTTCATGAAACCCGGCATCAATTACGTCAACGGACTGATCAAAGATGCACGAGCGCGTCTGATTGAACTAGATAAAGGTAAAGCTCCAAATCAAGAAGACAAAGCGTTTGTTGCACGTGTGGCAGAGCTCTTTAATCTGCCTTTACCTGAAGCCGGTGCCGACAAGGCGTGGTATCAGGAAGCATTAAAACGTGTCGATGTGATCCCGGCTGACCTTGTTCTGACTCAGGCAGCGAAAGAATCTGGGTGGGGCACATCACGCTTTGCCCGCGAAGGAAATAACTACTTTGGGCAGTGGTGTTACACTTCGGGCTGCGGCATGGTGCCAAGCGCACGTTCGCAGGGTAAAACCCACGAAGTTGCCGTGTTCAAAGACACTTACCAATCAATCCGCGCGTATTTCCTTAACGTCAACCGCAATAAAGCGTATGCCCAGTTGCGGGATATCCGAGCTGACTTGAGAAAATCAGGTGAGCCGATTTCCGGCGTTGCTTTGGCTAATGGATTGAAAAGTTATTCTGAACGCGGCCAAGCTTATGTCGAAGAAGTGCAAAGCATGATTCGATACAACGAGAAGTATTGGAGCCAAGGATGATTAAAGGACTTACGGCTGTCTTGTTGGCAGCTGTAATTTCAGCACCTGCTGCTGCGGCGCAGGTAAAGTTCAGTTATAGCAAGCTATACACCCAGCTTAAGCATAACTATGGTGAAAACCATCCAGACGTAAAAATTGGGTATTTTATGGTTTCTCCTTCTTCAGGGGCGACTTGTCAAATCACCAAAGCCTGGATGACCAAAAAAGCACATTACGAAGAGTTTGAGATCCCAGCATCACAAGAGCTACCACTTCCCATTGATAACCACCTGCGTAAAGTGAATCCGGATGTGTTTATTGAAACTGCTGGCACCCAAGCTTGTGATATTTCATTCCAGGTGTTGGCAAAGAGCAGTTTTGGTTCTGAAGTGACGGAAGAAGAGGTGAATAACCTGGTTCCTCAGATGACGACCATGATGCAGGATTTAGGCGGTATGTTTGCTTCTTGGTTTATGCCGGAAGTGGAAGGTGTGACTGTACATTTTGCTGATGCACAACCTGAGCTGAAAACCTCAGAAGGGCGCACAATCGATGTAAATGGCAAGGCCGCTGTTATACGCGCTTCGGAGTTAAAGAGTGGGGAGCGTGTCTTCTTCCCGCAAGAGCCGCTGAAAGTGACGCCTTGGATTCCGCAAAGTTAGCCTCTGGCCTTTAAAAAAGAAAAAGCCCGCTGCTGCGGGCTTTTTTGTCTCTGTTGGTCTGCTTAGTTCACTTGAACCACGTCCAGTTTCAGCGATGGATCAAATTCAACTACATCGTCTTCTGATGGTTGTGTATCGCTGAATTGTTCTTTATCGAACGCAGTATCACCACCATTAATGACACCAGAATCTTTATCGATGCTCTTGAAGTCGAACAGTTCGAAGTCAGCCAGGTGCGATGGCACCACATTTTGCATTGCTCGGAACATGGTTTCGATGCGACCTGGGAAACGACGGTCCCAATCGCGCAGCATTTCTTTGATCACCTGACGTTGCAGGTTTGGCTGCGAACCACACAGGTTACAAGGAATAATTGGGAACTCAGCGGCTTCTGCATAACGCTCGATATCTTTCTCACGGCAGTACGCCAGAGGACGAATCACAACGTGTTCACCGTTGTCGGAAACCAGCTTAGGTGGCATGCCTTTCATCTTGCCACCGTAGAACATATTCAGGAACAAGGTTTCCAGAATGTCATCACGGTGGTGACCCAGTGCAATTTTAGTTGCACCTAACTCTTTAGCTGTGCGGTAAAGAATACCGCGACGCAGGCGAGAGCATAGTGAACAGGTGGTTTTACCTTCTGGCACTTTGTCTTTAACAATCGAGTAGGTGTCTTCTTCTACAATCTTGTACTCAACACCAAGACCATCAAGATATTCAGGCAGCACGTGCTCAGGAAAACCCGGTTGCTTCTGATCCAGGTTTACTGCAATGAGTTCAAAAGAAATCGGTGCGCTTTTCTGTAGACTCTGCAGAATCTCCAGCATGGTGTAGCTGTCTTTACCGCCACTCAGACAAACCATGATACGGTCGCCGTCTTCAATCATGTTGAAGTCAGCAATGGCTTGGCCGACTTTACGGCGAATGCGCTTTTGCAACTTATTCTGGTTGTACTTTTGTGCTTTGGTGATTTCTTGATTCGACATGTTAATACTAAGTGCCTCTAAAATTTCTCTACGCGATCAAGCCAGCCAATGGCATATGGTAATGGCACATCGCTCCCCGATGCGAAGGTTAGGCGCGTATGATACGGATTTCGTGGCAGGATGCCAGTGCCGAAGGGAAATAGACTTAAAGTCATAGACAAAGAAAAAGCGCCTTTCGGCGCTTTTCAAAATATGTTTCTCAGCCTAAGCCAACATTAGGTGCGAGCGGGCTGACATAACCGTCAGGTTTAATCGCTAAAACGTCACAGTTGAGTTGGTCAATAGTATGTTCAGCGGTATTGCCGATAAAGATGGCCGACAATCCCACACGCCCTGTTGTTCCCAGTATCACTAACTCAGCATCAAGCTCTTTGGAAACGGCGGGGATAACATCCTCGGGCAAACCTTCCAGGCAGAAAGTCTGCTCTTCATCAATGCTATGTTTTTGCCGCAATGCTTTCATCTGAAGCAAATGGTGTCCTCTCACGGCGTCAGTGTATGAAGCAGGATCGAACTCAGGAAGCTCTATCGTGACGTTCACCGGTGTTGCAGGGTAGGCGTTAACGAGGTTCACTTCTGCGTTAAGAAGTTTACTCATCGCTTTTGCTTCATCTATCAGTTTGTCATTGAGCGGCTCATGGGTTTCATTTTCAGAAGAAACATTCACCGCGGTGAGGATCTTTCCATGCTCAGGCCAGCTATGTTCTTTTACGAGAAGAACGGGGCATGGGCATTTGCGAAGCAGGTGCCAGTCAGTTGGCGTGAAAATCAAAGAACCGAGCTTATCGTGCTGATGTGTCGCTTTGATAAGCAAGTCATGCTCTCCATCAAACACTTTTGCGATCATGCTTTCGTAAGGACGATTGTGCCAGACAAGGTGTTTTACAACATCTATCCCTTCACACGCATTGTTTTCAACGACTGAATCTATCCATTCTTCTCGCTGTTTGAGCACGCCTGCACGCATTGCCTGACGCTCTTCTGCGGAAAGCATAGAGGTCATTTCATAAGAAAAGTCATAGATGGCAAGGAATAGGGTTATTTTGACAGGCGCAGAAGATTTTCTCGCGATATCCATCGCGCGGGAGAGCGCGGGTTGTTCTTCGTGGTCGGGATCGATAGCGACGAGCAAGTTGGTATATCTGTTCATAACAACCTCCAGCTGGGTGATGCCGATACTTTAATTTAACCCATTGTGGCAGGAGTTTGCGATAAATTCAGATAGATAAACGTAAAAAAAGAGAAATGGCGCGTGTAGCGCCATTCCATAAGTCATTTGTAAAGCAGGGGGATTTACTTGGAAACACCCGCCAAACGGCTTAATTCATCGTGGTCAAGAATCGTAATGTATTTGCCTTTAACACTTAGCATGCCGCTCTTTTGGAAACGGCCAAGCAGACGGCTGATGGTTTCAACAGTTAAGCCAAGGTAATTACCGATATCACCACGTGTCATCGTCAAACGGAACTCTTTTGCTGAAAAGCCACGCTGAGAGAAACGAGTAGACAGGCTGTGTAAGAATGCGGCTAGACGTTCTTCTGCATTCTTCTTAGAAAGAAGCAGGATCATTTCCTGATCACCTTTGATTTCGTTACTCATCAAACGCATGATCTGCTGACGAAGCTTAGGCATTTTGCCTGATAGGTCATCAAGAATCTCAAACGGGATTTCACATACCATAGAAGTTTCCAACGCCTGCGCAAAGCTAGGGTGGGACATATGGTTTATCGCGTCAAAGCCAACGAGATCTCCAGCTAAGTGGAATGCTGTGATTTGCTCATCACCTTGCTCGGTGATGGT
The DNA here is from genome assembly GCF_947387585.1 of Grimontia sp. SpTr1. Classification (NCBI taxonomy): domain Bacteria; kingdom Pseudomonadati; phylum Pseudomonadota; class Gammaproteobacteria; order Vibrionales; family Vibrionaceae; genus Grimontia; species Grimontia sp. SpTr1. The sequence continues at coordinate 108,059 of NZ_CANDOD010000011.1, read as the reverse complement.
GTAGCTTTTGATGGTGCCGGAACGGATGGCATACAACGAACGAAGTTGATCGCCCGCTTGGAATAATGGCTGACCTTTTTGAATCGGCTTTTTACGCTCGATAATTTGGTCAAGCTGATTCAGCTCACTCTCGCTTAACGTAAAAGGAATACAAAGCTGACTGATGCTGCAGTCCTGACAATGGATTGCACAACCGCCAGATTGAACACGTTTAGTAGGAATTTTGTCTTGAATCATGAGCCTGCTTAGCCAAATTGATTTGAGTCAATATTTTACCATTTCCGGAAGAGAAAGCGAGACTTAGTACAACTGATTGTATACAGAGTAAGCGGTAACAATTCCGTACATTAGCAGTATCAATGATGAGATCCTTCGGAATATCAGATTGTTAAGGAGGTTCTTGGTTGCTTCTGCAGCAGAGCCAACCAAAATCATTGCAGGGAGAGTTCCTAAACCAAATGCGAGCATTATCAACAATCCATCTAGTGCATTTCCGGCCACAGCTGCCCAGCTCAACGCCGAATATACCAACCCGCAAGGCAACCAGCCCCACAACATACCAAATGGTAAAGCCGCCATGGGGGAGCGCAACGGAAGTAACTTAGTGGAAAGGGGGGAAAGACGTTTCCAAAGCACTTGGCCCACTTTCTCCACATAGGCAAGGCCATTCCAGAACCGACCAATGTACAAAGCAAGCAAAATCATCATGATAGCAGCAGCCAACCTTAGCCAAAGTAGCTGTTGGGTGATTTGCGTTACACCGACAACACCTGCTACTAATCCACCTGCAATAGCACCAATCAAGCCATAAGAAAGCAGGCGGCCGCCGTTGTAAAAGAGAAGGAAAGGGAGTTTATGTTGATTTTGGGGAGTCCCCATGGAAACAGCGGCGGCGACACCGCCACACATACCTAAACAATGGCCTGCACCAAGCAGGCCAACTGTAAAAGCAGCAATGAGATCACTGATGGGCATTATTGTTGTTCCGACGAGGTGTCGCTCTGCTTCTTTGATGAGGATGTTGATTCATCCTCATCAAGAAGGATGTTCATGCCTTGTCTTTCAAGATCTTCAAATTGCTCGGATTTTACCGCCCAGATAAAAATCCCTACGGCGACACAAACCAAAGCAATTGCGATGGGGATGAGGATATACAGACTTTCCAAACCGTTACTCTCCCTTCAGCTTTTCAATGAGGTCTTTCTTAAACAAACGAAGCGAGTTCGTAACGACGATCACCGAGCTGCCTGACATACCAGCTACCGCCACATAAGGTGCGACAAATCCCATCACCGCCAGTGGCAAAATCACAAGATTGTATCCTAATGCCCAAGCCAGATTCTGACGAATGATTTTTTGGGTAAAAGCCGCCAATTTGCGCGCATCGAGTAGCTTGGTGAGGTCATCACCGAGCAATACCATATCCGCAGAGGCTTTTGCCACGTCAGTGCCTCCGCCCATGGCAACCGAAAGGTGCGCACCAGCCAGCACAGGCGCATCGTTCACCCCATCACCAATCATCATGGTAATTTGGTCCTGCGGTAGAGAATTTAAATACTCGAGCTTACCTTGCGGCGATACACCTGCGACCAGTTCATCAATACCCAATTTATCAGCGACAGCTTGAGCTGTGGCTGAGTTGTCGCCGGTTAGCATGGTGACTTTGATGCCAGCTTCGTGGAACTTCTCGATCAGCGTTTTGCTTGACTCACGGATTGGGTCAACAAGCAAATATGACGCTACCGCCTCACCATTTCGGGATAGCCAAATCTGGTGAGTACTTTGCTCGGAAATTTGCGTGTTGTTTAATGCAAACTGAGGCTTGCCGATACGCCATTCGTCACCATCTAATTGGCCTTTTAAACCTTCACCGATGACGTTTTCAACGTTCTCTAACCCCTTAGTTATATCAAAGCCGCTAAAAGCTTCCGCGATAGGGTGGTTAGCATAGGACTCCAAAGACGCAGCGATAGCAGTAGCCTGATTTGCATCAATGTCTGCGTATATCTGGGTATCAGCAATTGAAACGTTGCCTTCGGTTAGTGTGCCGGTTTTATCAATGACAACTCGGTTAATGTGCGTCAGTGTTTCGAATACATGGCCCCGACGCAGAAGAATACCGAGTTTGCCAAAGGTGGATGTTGAACAGGTCAATGCGGTAGGTGTTGCCAATGACAACGCACAGGGACAGGTTGCGACCAATACAGAAAGCATGATCCAGAAAGCGTCTTCTGGGCGATGACTTTGCCAGTACCACCAGGTACAAGCCGAAATGACGAGAATAGCAGCGACGAAATAGCGTGCGACGATATCAGCAATTTCAGCGACTCGCGGTTTGGCAAGCTGAGCAGCATCCTGGAGCTCAACAATATGGGCAATAAGGGAGTCTTTTTTCTCAGCCGTCACCTTTACATTCACGTTTCCATCAATGTTCATGGTGCCCGCATAGACATACTCACCACTTTGACGTGATTCGGGCATGGACTCACCAGTCAGCATAGATTCATCGACCGTTGTCACGCCCTCTAAGACCAACCCATCTGCAGGGAAGGGTTCACCAGGTAATACACGCACAACATGACCGATGGTCAGCGACTTAGCTGGGATTTGCTCACCCGATGCCAGTGTCGCCAGACGCGGGATCAGCTTAAGCAAGTTTGCGCTTGCAGCAGCCGCCGTTCTTCGGGCGCGCATTTCAAGGAATCGGCCAACCAGCAGGAAGAAGGTGAACATGGCTATGGATTCGAAGAACACTTCGCCTTTTCCTGTGATGGTGGCATACAAGCTGGCGAAATAGGCAAACAAAAGCGCGATTGAAACAGGAACATCCATTCCGAGCGTTCGGGCTTTGAGGTTTCGCCAAGCGTTGATATAGAAAGGCATCGCGGAATAGAGTAGAACCGGCGTTGCAAATATCAAGCTTACCCAGCGGAAGTAATCACGAAACGCTTCGTCCATGTCTCCGAATACTTCGAAGTACATAGCAACAGCCAGCATCATGACCTGCATGGTCGCGAGACCAGCAATACCCAACTTATAAAGGTATTGCTTCATTGTGTGGTGATATTGCGCTTCCTGATTATCAGCTTCGAAAGGTGCCGCTTTGTAGCCAAGCGCGTGAATCTTATTAAGCAAAGTACTGAGTTTGGTTTTTGATGGGTCCCAACGAAGCGTTGCGCGGTTGGTTGTGGTGTTGACGCGAATGCGCGAGACACCTTCTTGGCTATTTAGTTGTTTTTCAATCAACCAAGCGCATGCAGCACAAGATACGCCATCGACTGACAAAACAACTTCATCTATCCCGCCTTCATGACGCACGAATTCCTGTTGGACGTCTTCGTTGTCGTAAAGAGAGAGTGATTGAAGTTCTTCCGGTACTAGGCTGGCTTTTTCTGCTGGAGCAGTGCGGTATTCGTAGTAAGAGGTGAGGCCGCTTGCCACAATGGTGGTGGCGACCGCTTCACATCCAGGGCAACACATAATTCGGGTGGCGCCCTGAATCTCGACTTTATAAGAGTCACCGGTAAGAACCGGCTCTCCACAGTGATAACAATCTTTCGTCATTCCTTGCTCTGACCATACAACGCTACTGGGTCTTCAGATGGGAAATTTGCGCGGCCATTTAGCGCCCACGTCCCATCAAATGCGTTAACTTCAACGTACCAAGGGCCAGTGAGCGGTTCGCTCAGGGCGAGTCGGTAGCGGCCGGAAGCATCAGCGTTGACCATCTGTTCGATATCTCTATCAGCAAGCGTACGGTGTTGGAATGTAATTTTTAGAGTAGGGTATTGCGTTAGCTCACCTTTATCCAAGGTGAAAATAGCGGTGTCATTCTGTGCAGACAGGAAAGCGGAGATGGCGAGCTCATCGGCTTTCTTCAAGCGGGATATGTCGATGTTAATCCCTTTACCTTCTTTGTAATAATCTTCGGCGACAAGGGATACCTGATTTTTGCTGAACAATGCAAAAGTGAAAAGACTGGCAACGACAACGCTACCTGGAAGGGCTATCAGGAACCAGGGCCAAAACTGCTTATACCATGGCTTAATCATATCGCTTTCCTGTGTGAACTGAATTCTTGGGGAAAAAAGCCCCTGCAAGCAGGGGCTTAACTAACTAATTATTGATTTTATTGGTTTTGCGGTGTGCTTAGCTGCCAAACATAAGCAGAAAGCAGCTGGATCTTGTCTTCGTCCAGAATGTCTTTCCAAGCTGGCATAACGCCTTGGCGACCATAGCGAATGGTTTCTTCAACGGCTTTACGAGAGCCGCCGAACAGCCACACGTTGTCAGTCAGATCAGGTGCACCAAATGCTGGGTTACCTTTACCGTCTGTACCGTGACATGCTGCACACACAACGAAGCGTGTTTTACCTTTCGCAGCTTCCTGAGCGTCAACCTTACGGCCCGACAGGCTCAGCGTGTAAGAAGCGACTTCACGAACGCCATCTTCACCCAGCGCGTCAAGCCATGATGGCATATTACCCACTCGACCATTAACCAGAGTCGCTTTAATGGTTTCTGGCTCACCGCCATACAACCAAGCTTCGTCGGTTAGGTTAGGGAAGCCAGACTGACCTCGAGCATCAGAGCCGTGGCACTGAGCACAGTTTTGAATGAACAGGCGTTGACCCACTTTAATTGCTTCAGGGTTCTTAGCAATTTCAGTGATATCTTGCAGTTCATCCGAACCTGGCTTGTATGCGAGTTTGCGGAAGGTTTCGCCGAAAATCGCGTTCGCAGATGCTAGCTCGCGCGCATATTGGTCAATACCGTCGCTATTAGCCAGCAACTGACGTGACTCTTCAATATTCGCAACGTCCTGAGCGGAACTTTGCCAATTGAAAACGCCTTTCCAGTTACCCAGACCAGGATACAGTACGAAGTAAACCGCGCCGAATACGATGGTCGCCCAAAACATGTACGACCACCACTTAGGCAGTGGGTTGTTCAGCTCACGAATACCATCGTATTCGTGGCCCATATCTTCACCATCAGCCACGCCATCAAGGTCTTTGCTACACCAAATAATCAGTGCGGCACAACCCACAAGGGTACCAATGGTAATGACAGTGATAAATAGACTCCAAAACGTAGTCATTTGTTATCTTCTCCTGTCTTTTTATCGCCTTTCTCCTCGTCAGCGAAGACGAGGTTAGCAGCTTCGTCGAATTCCTTTTTACGGCGACTGCTATAGGCCCAAAGCACAATCACAATGAAGCAGACGAAAATCGCTAGCGTCCATAGGGCATGAAAAGATGCCATAAGAGCTCCTTATTTCATCGCGTGGCCGAGTGACTGCAGGTAAGCGATGATGGCATCCATCTCCGTTTTACCTTCAACGTCTGTTTTCGCATTTGCGATTTGCTCATCAGTGTATGGAACACCGAACATATCGCGGAAAACAGTCAGTTTCTTAGCTGTGTTGTCGCCAGTCAGAACATTCTCTTCCAACCAAGGGAAGCCAGGCATGTTTGACTCAGGCACAACCGCACGAGGGTCGATAAGGTGAACGCGGTGCCACTCATCAGAGTAACGGTCACCAACGCGCGCCAAATCAGGACCTGTACGCTTGGAACCCCATAGGAATGGGTGTTCCCAAACACTTTCACCCGCCACAGAGTAGTGACCGTAGCGCTCAGTTTCCGCACGGAAAGGACGAATCATCTGGCTGTGACAAACGTTACAGCCTTCACGGATGTAAATGTCGCGGCCTTCCATTTCCAGTGCAGTGTATGGGCGCAGGTTATCAACAGGTTCGGTCGTTTGCTTTTGGAACAGCAACGGTGTGATTTCAACAAGCGCACCGAGGCTGATAGCAATGACCGTGAGGATAGCGAAAAGACCAACGTTCTTTTCTACAATTTCATGACGACTAGAACTCATTCGTTGGTCTCCTTATGCTGCTTGCTCAACGGATTTGAGGCTTGCTTTTGGCGCGGCAATCGTCTTGTAGGTGTTGTAAGCCATCAAGAGCATGCCTGACCAGAAGATTGCGCCACCAACGAAACGTACAAAGTAGAACGGATAAGAAGCTTCCAAAGATTCTACAAAGCTGTAGGTCAGGGTGCCGTCAGTGTTAACTGCACGCCACATCAGACCCTGCATTACGCCGGAAATCCACATTGCAACGATGTACAGCACGGTACCTACAGTTGCTAGCCAGAAATGGACATTGATCAGGTTGATAGAGTACATACGCTCTTGCCCGAACAATTTTGGAATTAGGTGGTAAACCGCACCGATAGATACCATCGCTACCCAGCCCAAAGCGCCGGAGTGAACGTGGCCGATTGTCCAGTCGGTGTAGTGTGACAGTGCGTTAACTGTCTTGATTGCCATCATCGGACCTTCGAAGGTAGACATACCGTAGAAAGACAGAGAAACAATCAGGAATCGAAGGATTGGGTCATAACGCAGTTTGTGCCAAGCACCTGACAGCGTCATGATACCGTTGATCATGCCACCCCACGAAGGAGCGAACAGGATAACGGACATCACCATACCCAGTGACTGAGTCCAGTCAGGTAGAGCAGTGTAGTGCAGATGGTGAGGACCCGCCCAGATGTACAGAGATACCAGTGCCCAGAAGTGAACGATAGAAAGGCGATAGGAGTAAACCGGACGACCTGCTTGTTTCGGGACGAAGTAGTACATCATACCCAGGAAACCTGCAGTCAAAAGGAAGCCTACAGCATTGTGACCGTACCACCATTGGATCATGGCATCGATGGCGCCCGCATATATCGAATATGACTTCATTCCGGAAACTGGAATTGCCATGCTGTTTACGATGTGCAGGACAGCGACGGTGATGATAAATCCACCGAAAAACCAGTTAGCAACATAGATGTGCGAGGTTTTACGTTTGATTAGCGTTCCAAAGAACACGACGGCGTATGAAACCCATACGACCGCAATAGCGATATCGATTGGCCATTCCAGCTCTGCATATTCTTTACCACTGGTGAAACCCATAGGTAGTGTTATTGCTGCAGACAGAATGATTGCTTGCCATCCCCAGAAGGTAAATTCAGCCAGCTTACCTCCGAACAGCCTTGTCTGACAGGTGCGCTGTACAACGTAATAAGACGTCGCAAACAGGGCGCTGGTGCCGAACGCAAAAATCACCGCATTGGTATGCAGTGGGCGTAAACGGCTATAAGTCAGATAAGGAATGTCGAAGTTCAGCGCAGGCCATACCAGCTGAGCGGCAATTAGAACACCAACACCCATGCCCACGATTCCCCACAGGATAGTTACCAGGGTGAATTGACGGACAACGCGGTAGTTGTATTCCAGTTCAAGCTGCTTTTCTTGGCTCATATTGCATGCTTCCACTTTTTGATTACTACACTCACGTATTACAAAGTGACTTAAACGTCACAATGCCACCCCAGAAGCAATGCAATGCGAATAGTGATTGATTTATACCCACTTGATGCATTCCATTGCTATTTCATTGTAAAAGTGGCATTTTCATTGGTGATAATACTTCAGTTATTCAGTTAAATACAGGGTCGAACCCACACTCGGTTTACGCTCGGGTAACATTTCTACTAAAACTTTGAGCTCTGTAACACGGGAAAAGCATAAATCACATGGCAGCAGAAAAATTAACCACAGGTCGTTTAGTACAAATATTAGTCGTTATGACAGTGCTCGTAACCGCTTTTATTTGGAGGACGGTAGACTATTCCAATACCCAAGAAACTTTAAAATGTTCAGTAGTAGCGGGAAGTTGCAGCGTTTCTATTAATGGTAAAACAGTGGAGATTAAGGTTGAAAATCAAGCTGATAATTCACTTATTATGCTTGTTGATTCAGTCTATGCACCCGGTGAGTTGCAGTGGTTAGGTCAGCCTGAAAAAGTCATAACTTCTCACAAATTTTTTGAAAAAGAAGATAAAAAACGGGTCTATATTTATGCTTTACCTACTGATGTTAATTCCGGGTCATCGCATAAATGGCTTTTAAACATTGATCGAGATCAATTAGAAATTAACTTTTAACATCGAATTAATATTTATGCGAATGGCGTTAACAATCTTGAGTTAAGTCATTCAAATTGGCTGAACGTCTTAAAATTCACATTAAAGCAGCTAAAGGCTGCTTTTTTACTGCCTGTTAATCTATCAAATTACCAAAATAAAATGCCTGATGCCGCACTGCTTTAGCATGTTCAGAGCACAGGTAATGGATAAGATCTGACGCATCGGTTGCAATATCGGGACACTTTGGACCCTGAGTGTATTGATCACCGCCAATGACGACATGATTCACTTTTAGTCCTTTGTGAACAGTTTTATTCGAATGGGCAAGTTGGCATAGCTTTAAGTGAAGTGCTTTCAAAGAGTCGCTAGCATCTTCGCTTTTATCGGGAACGATAACGTAGGTCAGGGTGAGTTCATCAATAGTGTCTGAGGCGTTAGCTTTTAGCGAAGCAAAGAAGGTTTCATCCAGCGGCATTTTGAGTTGGTCAATCGTACTCTCAGATACCAGCACGACCACGCCATCCACAGAGGCAACATTTGACGTAGCCCAATCGAACTCGTCAGCAATCATGGTGCGATCGAAGGGCAGGCAATATCGATATCTGACTCTTGGCTCATCGGCGGCAATGGCATATCCGTCTTGCTCATTGTCTGCCAAATACACCACAGTATTGCCTTTTTGGGCGAGGCGCTTGCTAATTATTTGTCCTAGTGGGAGATTCGCATTAATGACGATATAAAGCTGGCTATCCATTGCTCAAGCGGAGTTTTTGGTCGATGTCGGCGATTCTATCGTCTATTAATAGAGAATTCAGTGATTAAGCGAAAAGAATCACGGTAAAAACTGGTGTTTGCAGAAGTGAGAAGGCTATTATTGAAGGTATTGCCGCAACCAAGCTGTGTAGATGTAAATGAGAATTGCGACATCATCATCAACCGCCCCCAAAGCCTGTGAGGCCATACAAGTCATAGCCAGGGAGATATCTCAAAAAATCTCCTCTCCTTCGCTCATGCTTGTTTATTACACAGAAACGCAAGACGCTGAAGCGATCAAACGTGAACTGAATACGCATTTCCCCAATACTTATGTCATTGGTTGTTCCTCATGTCAGGGAACCATGACAGACAAAGGTTACGTCGGCGGGCATTCTATTTCAGTATGGGCCGTTGAAGATGCAGACGGTGCATATGGGTCGGCACTCTGCGAATTAAAAGAAGGTGATGACATCGCCGAATCCGCACGGACAGTTCTCAGCAGAGCTATTGATAGCAGTGGACGTCCCGGAGAGTTGCCCGCGCTCATCACATTACATGCCACACCGGGTCATGAAGAAACCATTCTTCAGGCTATTCGAGAAGAGCTCGGTGTCAATATTCCTATTATTGGTGGTTCAGCCGCTGATGACGGTGTCAGTGGTAAATGGTCTCTGATGGACAACGCGCGCGTGACGTCGGAAGGCATCGCCATGGCCGTCTTTTTCCCCTCTGCTCGTGTCAGCTATTCATTTCACAATGGCTATGCTGCCATGGGGTCAAGTGCGGTCGCTACCAAGGTAGACGGTCGTACACTCGTCGAATTGGACGGTAAACCTGCTTTTGACGTCTACGGAAAGTGGTATTTCAACGCCACAGGCAATGCTATCGATCCCGATGGGCTGTTTGCCCAGTCAACGCTTTTTCCTCTGGGTCGTCAGACAGGCGAAATCCATGGAATGCCTTACTATACGCTTTCTCACCCAGCCACAGTCTCTCCGGAAGGTGGCATTCAGATGTTCTGTAATATTCAGGAAGGTGAGACAGTTCATTTCATGTCCGGCACGACGGAAATGTTGGTGTCGAGGGCAGGGCGCGTTGTAGATTCAGCCAACGACCACGACAAGAATACCTGTGACCCAATCGGCGGATTAGCAATATATTGTGCAGGATGTATGCTTCATGTTAGCGATTCTCTGCACAACGTCGCAGCGAATATGCGTCTATCAATGCATCATGCCCCCTTTATTTGCCCGTTTACCTTTGGCGAGCAAGGACAGTTCCTCGGGGGAGAAATTGCCCACGGAAATTTGATGATATCCGCCGTATTGTTCCACAAGGATGAGCTATGACAGGCGCAATCTCAGAGAAGTTGCAGGAAACACTGTTCGAACTGAACCGTGTTGAAGAGAGAGAGCAAAAGTTCAAGGAAGAAAACCGCGCGATTCTGTCAGCGATCTCCGCGATGTCTGGTGCCAGCAACAAAATCGAAGTGTTCAACACGCTGTTGAAAGTGATTGAGCGCTATGTTTCTTTTGATAATGCAGTGGTGCTAACCCGTAACAAAGAAACGGAAGACAAATATTCCTGTTTGGTGTCCACATCACCACATGTAGAAAACTTTATCTGGGAAGATGGCGGGACTTTCTCCCGCTGCGTGAATGGCCAGACCGTCGTACTCTATGCGCCAGAAAGAGTGAAAGAATTCTCCTTGTTGCAAGGCGATGATTTTGACTCGTGCCGTTCCGCGCTGATCACCGGGATGACGGTGAATGCCAGCGAGTCGATCCTCATCCTGTTCGCTTCAGAAAAAGGGCGTTTCCAAACCAAATCACAACAGGTTATTGAGCGTTTTCGACCGCTAATCGAACGCACAATCATAGATATTGACTACCGCGAACGTCTCCAGTGTTTGGTGTCAGTCAAGACTCAAGAATTAACTGCCAGTCGTCAGCGTTTTCGTGACTTTGCGAAAACTGCCGGTGACTGGTTCTGGGAAATCAATAATAACCTGCAGTTCACCTATCTTTCTTCGCCATCAAATGAATCATTCTCTGCTGAGCCGCAGGGGATAATGAACCAGTTGAATCGCCAGCCGGATGTGAAACACAAATTACTCGACTTGATTCAACTTGAACAACCATTCTCTGAAGTGGAGTGGAAAGTATTCCAAGAAGGAAGAGAGCAGTGGATCAGCTTGTCAGGTCGACCTTATTACGACAAGCGTGGGAACTGTATGGGGTTTCGGGGTACGGCGAAAGACATTACAGCCCGAAAGCAGCGGTTACACGAACTGCAACAGGCAAGACAACAGGCAGAATCTGCCAACGCCGCGAAATCCCAATTTCTGGCAATGATGAGTCATGAAATCCGTACGCCACTCAATGCGGTAATGGGGTTACTGGATACGTTGCAACAATCTCCGCTGGATGACGAGCAAACCGTTTGGGTTTCCCAAATGGATAAATCGGCTCAATTGCTCCTTACCATCATTAATGATGTGCTTGATTTATCGAGAATTGAGTCAGAACGCTTCTCTCTGCATCCTGAAAGTATCAACCCACGTGACAGTGTCACTGTTGTGTTCAGCCAACTCAACGAAGTTTCGTCCCGTAAAGATATCAAAATGGAAATGGACATCGCCGATGATGTACCTGACAACATTTATCAGGACGGTAACCGCTTCACCCAGATCTTATTGAACCTGGTTGGCAATGCCGTGAAGTTTACCGAGCACGGTAAAGTCAAAGTCTCAATGCGTGTCCGTAATGGAAGATTGAAGCTCTCCGTGAAAGATACCGGAATTGGTATCAACGCCGAACGTAAAAAAGATGTGTTCCTGCCGTTTACTCAGGCAGATGGCAGCATTACCCGCCAATATGGTGGAACCGGTCTGGGGCTTTCCATCTGTAAAAAGTTGGTGACCATGATGAACGGCAGCATCGACTTTGACAGCGAGCAAGGTGTAGGCACCACCTTCTATATCGATATACCTCTTATTGAGCCTTCGCCGACAGAGCAGGTGAAAAAAGACAATGTTGAAGAAAGTGACCTTCACGCATTGAGCATTCTGGTAGCAGAAGACAGCAAAGCCAACCAGATGGTGGCAAAGCTGATGCTGGAGAAAGCGGGGCACCATGTCGTCGTAGCAAACAATGGCAAAGAAGCGGTCGATTTGGTTCATGATGGACACGTCCAGTTCGATATGATTCTGATGGACATGTCGATGCCAGTACTTTGTGGTATTGAAGCGACCAAGCAACTGCGTGCTGAAGGCTATGAATTACCAATTATCGCTTTGACAGCCAACGCAATGAATGAAGACAAAGAACGTTGCATGGAAGCCGGAATGGATGACTTTGTTACCAAACCTATCCGTGCCGTAGTACTAAAACAGGCGTTACAGCGTCACGCAAAGGTTAAAGAGTGAGCGGGTTGGGTGTTCTTTGTCCGACTTTGGCTGAATTGTGACGCCGTCACATTTTTACAATCTGTCGTTCCACCTCTATATCCTCGTGATTATTGCGGCTTAACAGATAGTTACTGAACGCCTGCGCGATAGGCGACAGTGCCTTGTCACTTCGATGGACCAAATACCAATGCCGAATGATCGGCATGTCTTCCACATCCAGCACTTTAAGTTTTCCTGCTTCCAACTCTAACGAAATGGTATGGCTGGAAACGATTCCCAAACTTAAACCGGCAGACACCGCTTGCTTAATCGCTTCACTGGCACTCATTTCCGCCGAGACATTTAGTTCGTGCCCGTGTTGAAGGAAAAAGCGCTCAATCGAAAATCGTGTTCCCGAACCTTTCTCTCTCACAACCATTGGCTCTTTGGCTATCACAGATAACGGAATCTTGCTTTGGCGGCAGAGTGGATGATTCACAGGGGCGATGACTACCAATGGGTTCTCCATAAATACCGTCGCTTCTACATCAAACTCCGCCGGCGGCTTTCCCATGATCACCAGGTCACAATCATTACTTTTAATGTCTTTCAGTAATTGTTCGCGGTTCGTGACTTTCAAGCTGATTTTTATCTCTGGGTGTTGCTGAGAAAACTCAGCCAGCAGCTTAGCCGCGAAATAGTTTGCGGTGCTGGCGACGGTCACTTTAAGTTTTCCGCAGGTCAGTGATTTCATTTTCTCAAACGCATCTTCGGCATCGCGTAGCTGCTCAGAAATGCGTTCGCAGTAACCCAGAAGCTCCTCGCCGGCATGAGTGAGAAATAGGGATTTCCCTAAATGCTCAAACAACGGCAAGCCGATATTGTCTTCGAGTTGTTTTATCTGCATCGAAACGGCAGGCTGAGTGAGGTGCAGTTCAGCGGCAGCGCGCGTGAAACTTAAATGCGTTGCAACTGCCTGAAAAATATTGAGCTGTCTTAACGTCAAATGCATAACAACCTTCCTTGTTTCTTATGCAGAGAGTGCTTTTAATGAACAGCGAATGATTAGGCAGACGTCCGGGTAATGCTCGCGAACAAGTTCGGTAATACATCAGGCAGTCTGTTGGCATCATCCAAAACTGAATAATGGCCTTCACCAAATATCTGAGCGACGTAATTGTCCGCGTCCGGATCTATCGTCAGACAGAATGGAGTGATGCCTTGCATTAACACATCATCGATAGCATGTTTGGTATCAGCCTGAAGATAAAGCGGATCACGGCTGTCTATGTCCGCAGGTTCTCCATCGCTGATCATTAACAGTAGCTTTTTTCGCTGGGGTTGCTGAGCCAAATATGTTTTGGCATGTCGCAATGCTGCGCCCATTCGTGTCGATAAACCGCCTTCCATACCAGCTAACCGGGATTTTGTTATGTCATCGTATGCTTCATCAAAATCTTTAAAGCGTTGGTAACGAACATCACTTCGTCCGTTGGAATTGAACCCATGAATGGCAAATGGATCTCCAATACCATCAATCGCATTTGCCAACATCACTGTCGCTTCCTGGGCAATATCCAGCACTCTGAGATCACCGTGATTTCTAGGTAGTGAATCCACGGTCGATTGAGAAAGATCCAGTAGAACCAATACGGCTAAATCCCGCTCGCGCCGAATAAGCCTTTGGTCAATGTTCATATCCGGCAGCGCGCCACGACGAATTTCTTTCATGGCATCAATTGCCGCATCAAGATCCAACTCATCACCTTCAAACTGTTTTCTCAGTCGCTGAAGCCCTTTAGGTTGAAGCGCTTCAACGATGGCTTTGATTTTCCTGAGTTGAGCTTGCCGGCTTTCTACGAGTTCATCGATTTTAGAAGCAGTACTTTTTTTTACCGAACGCTCTGTGAGTGTTACCCATGCCGGGCGCATTTGATTTGCCGTATAGTCCCATTCTGGATAGTGGAAGGGGGATGATATTTGTTGTTTGCCTTCCAGTTCATTCATGCTGACGTTTTCAGGATCGCCATCCCGAAAAAACTCAGACTCCAGAATCCATACTTCCTGAGCGTTATCATCAGCCAGTTCGTTGTCTATTTCATTGACCATTTCCATCACATTGACGGTTCTTTTAACCTGAGGTTCAGAAAGAAGCGGCCATTGATAAAACTCATCACCGTTTTCAAACCAGAGGTAAGTATTGTCGTCACGATAAAAAAGCTGATTAGGCAAATTGCCCTCATCACTGATCTCTATATCACAAGCTAAACGTCGGGCTAGCGTGTCTGTATGGACTTCCTGTTCTAAAGAGTTATTCATGCTCAAAGCATTGAACGTATTAACGACGTAAGTGAGATGCGCTGGAGCATCTTCAGCATTACCTGATAGCAATGCCAGTGACAGTTGGTTGGCTTCGTCGTTACTTTTTTTGACTTGAGCAAGATGGAAGGGCATCCATAGTTGGCGCAAACCGGGAAAATCTCTGATTGCTAACGCTTCGACGCGGGCATCTTCTACGAGTCCGTAACAGTAGCGCTGAATGTCAGAGTAATCGCCGTGTGGTTTTGGTCGAGAAAACATCAAGTGCGCTGCGGCATGAGTCACAGACGCTCGGTATAAATTTTTCGCCGAAAGTGTTGGATTGCTGGGTTCCTGATCTTCCATGGCATCCGGCAACAAAATGGTGCCGCTGTGAATAGTAGATAGTGGCGAAGAATTTTGTTCACTTTCGGCGCCATTGATCTCGATAATTCTGGGACGGAGAAAGAAATCGCGGCCCCAGATAGCACGGAGGTAAAAATTAAGTTGACGCTGGGCATCTACAAAAAGGGTACCGCGGCGCTGTCTTTGAAAAATATTCTGACTTTCCGGTGACGCGAGTGTGAAGTAACTGTGTAGGGAATCTATCTGGTTTGCATGTGATTTAGCGCCAATGAGTGCCCAGTGACGCAAGCCTAAAATGGGTAACGATGTGAGAAAACTGGGAGATCGCGTGAGAAATACTTTAAGGCACCTAGGCGCAGTCCGAGCTAATTCCTCAACAAGCTTTTGGTAGATGTTTAAGCCATCCTTTGAGCAAAGCCTTTCCGCGACAGCAGGCAGGGTATTCAGATATTGAGATAGGCGCTCCGAACCTAACCATTCAGACAAGGTAACAATGGTATTTCTTATATCAAGTGTGACGCTGTCACCTATGTGGTTATGAGTATTTGGAACGGATAACAGGAATGCAGTTATTGATTCATCAGATTGATTTTTATCGAATAAATCTAATGCCGCCGTCAAATATTCATTCAGATCAATGGTACTCATCAGTGCTTCAGCTTCCTGAAAGCCAGTTTCAAAAGCGAACTTTAACCCATCTGCTTTTTCTACCAGCTGCGCTTCAATTCTTTGTTTATTGGCGCGTATTCTGTCATCCATATTTAGCCCCAAAATCTCTCATCAGAAGCAACCCTGAACCGTTGTTTCCAAGGTTTCTCGAATGTCTGTGTCATCGCTCAGCGGACGAACCAAAGCCATGTGGCAGGCCGCAACAGGGGGAATGCCTTTCTTGATAAGTTGTGCGGTATACACCAGGAGGCGGGTAGAGATACCTTCATTGAGCCCATGTCCCACGAGGTTTCTGGCGTGTTTGGCAATTTGAATCAACCGACCGGCTGTGCCTTCGTCGATACCAGTTTCATGACAAACAATTGAGGTCTCGGTTTCCTCATCCGGATACCCGAATTCCAATGCCGCGAAACGCTGTTTGGTGGAGGTTTTAAGATCTTTCATCAGCGTCTGGTAACCGGGATTGTAGGAGATCACCAATTGGAAATCGTCATGTGCCTGCAGCAGTTCACCTTTCTTTTCCAGAGACAGTGTCCGGCGGTAGTCAGTCAGAGAATGAATAGCGACGGTCGTATCCTGACGCGCTTCAACCACTTCATCGAGATAACAAATCGCTCCGATTCTCGCTGCGGTCGTCAAGGGGCCATCTTGCCAGTAGGTGCCTTCTGCATTGAGTAGGTAGCGGCCAATTAAGTCGGAAGCTGTCATGTCTTCATGACACGAAATCGTGATAAGCGGTTTACCCAATCGCCAGGCCATATGTTCGATAAAGCGGGTTTTCCCACAGCCCGTGGGACCTTTGAGCATCATAGGAATGCGGGAATCATACGCGGCTTGGTACAGCGAAATTTCATCGCCAGATTCTTGATAGTAAGGCTCGTTGGCAATCAGATATTGATTGTTAAGCGGCACAGGTTGGACTGCCTGACTCATAGTGAACTCCGTAACGAATGAGCTAAACCAACAGGGAAAAAGGGCTGGGAGACGCAGGACCGCACATTCCCAGCCAAGCCCTATCGAGAAGGTTTACCCAAACAGCACCGGAGAAGTTTGGGTAAGTTCGGGGTTACTCAAATCCTGGGGCGCGGTAGATAACCATGGATGCTCCCTGACTTTGGCGATAGTTGTCATAACCAATCAAACGAACATGGTGGTTCGGATTCAGGTTATGGCAGAGCTGCGCTTCGTTCAGGATCTGATCGACATTGGTTTCACCAAACATGGGCAGTTTCCACATGTACCAGTAAGAGCTTGCCGCTTCTTCCGGCTCAGTGTGCTCAATGGCCGGGTTCCAACCTTTGCTGACAATGAACTCGACCTGACGGCGAATCTGTTCAGCGGTCATTCTCGGCAGATAAGAAAAAGTTTCAAACTTGCGGCTGTGCGGGTCAGTCAGCCGCGACGAATAATCCATCACTTCACTCATTGGGATTCTCCTTCATCTATCACTAGGCGTGCACAACATCGAGTTTGTCGACTGTATCGAATTCAAACTTGATCTCTTTCCACGTTTCCATGGCGGCCTTCAACTCAGGGCTGTGTTTCGCTGCCTGTGTAAGAATGTCTTTGCCTTCACGTTCCAGCACACGGCCTTCGTTGCGCGCTTGTGTACAAGCTTCCAAAGCGACACGGTTGGCAGCTGCGCCTGCAGCATTACCCCAAGGGTGACCCAAAGTACCGCCACCAAACTGGAACACCGCGTCATCGCCGAAGATAGACACCAACGCCGGCATATGCCACACATGGATACCACCAGACGCCACAGGCAGAACGCCAGGCATAGAGCCGAAGTCCTGATCGAAGAAAATGCCACGGGAACGATCTTCCTTAATGAAGCGATCACGCATGATATCGATCCAACCCAGCGTCGCCTCACGGTCGCCTTCGAGTTTGCCCACCACGGTACCGGAATGAAGATGATCACCACCTGACAGACGCAGGCATTTCGACAGCACGCGGAAATGGATACCGTGGCGGGGGTTTCTATCAAGAACGGCGTGCATCGCACGGTGAATGTGGAGCAACATACCGTTTTCACGGCACCAGTTCGCCAGACCTGTGTTGGCGGTAAAGCCCGCGGTCAGGTAGTCGTGCATGATGATGGGCATGTCGAGTTCTTTCGCAAATTCAGCGCGACGATACATTTCTTCCGGGGTAGGCGCGGTCACATTCAGATAGTGGCCTTTACGCTCTCCGGTTTCACGCTCAGCGCGGTGAATGGCTTCGGCGACATACTCGAAACGATCACGCCAGCGCATGAAAGGCTGGGAATTCACGTTCTCGTCATCTTTAGTGAAATCCAACCCTCCACGAAGACCTTCATAACACGCGCGGCCATAATTCTTCGCCGACAAACCCAGCTTGGGTTTAATGGTGCAACCCAACAGCGCACGGCCGTATTTGTTGAGCTTGTCGCGCTCGACTTGAATACCGTTCGGCGGTCCGCCACAGGTTTTCACATACGCGATGGGGAATCGCACATCTTCAAGCCGCAAACCACGAATCGCTTTAAAGCCGAATACATTACCAACGAGCGACGTCAGCACGTTAACCACAGATCCTTCTTCAAACAAATCGATGGGATAGGCGACGAAGGCATAGAAGGTACTGTCATCACCAGGCACATCTTCAATCGCGTAAGCGCGTCCTTTGTAGTAATCCAGATCCGTGAGCAAGTCAGTCCATACCGTGGTCCATGTACCGGTCGAGGACTCTGCAGCAACCGCGGCGGCGGCTTCTTCTCTTGGCACACCCGGTTGGGGTTCGATTTTAAAACACGCCAGAATGTCGGTGTCAGCGGGGGTATATTCGGGCATCCAGTATGTTTCCCGGTACTCCTTTACACCTGCCTGATAACTCTTAGCCATAACCCATTTCCTTCTGTGAATCGCCAGATGGCTTGAAACCTTCTGATGAAGATTGCTTGTGATTAAGTGTTGGGAAAGGGCGGCCACAAGTGAAATTGGTTCTTCTTATGCTCAGGATAAGAAGTTCTGTTAAAAGGCAGATTTTCACCATTTTGATGACGAGATATAACGATAATATATTGACTTTGTTAAGATATTTTTGATTGATGTCGATTCGACAAAGCAGAGTTTTTGTCAGGCACTAATTCACTAACAAACTGATTTCATTTGGTTAAGTGTTCGAATATCAAGGCTATAAGTTTTCCTTATCATCTTTGCGGCTATTCCTGATTGGAGTCACCGTAACCGACTGGATAACTTGGAATGCAGAAGGAATTTTATTTTGCGTCCAAGGAGACCGTCATGGCATTGATCAGTTTGAGACAATTGCTCGACCACGCCGCCGAATTTGGATACGGCGTTCCCGCATTTAACGTCAACAATATGGAGCAGGTACACGCCATTATGGGGGCTGCTGCCAGCTGCGATGCGCCCGTGATCCTGCAAGCGTCAGCGGGAGCCAGAACCTATGCAGGGGCAGGGTTCCTGCGTCATTTAATGCTGGCATCTGTAGAGCAATGGCCAGAAATTCCCGTCGTCGTACATCAGGATCACGGGGCTTCACCCGCCGTCTGTCTGCAATCTATTCAGCAGGGGTTTACTTCCGTGATGATGGACGGATCCTTGCTCGAAGACATGAAAACGCCCGCGAGTTACGAATATAACTGCGACGTAACAGCGCGGGTGGTTGACATGTCCCACGCTGGTGGCGTTTCTGTAGAAGGGGAGTTGGGCTGCTTAGGCTCACTCGAAACTGGCACAGCAGGGGAAGAAGACGGCTCCGGTGCGGAAGGGGTGTTGAGTCACGATCAATTGCTTACTGATCCCGAAGAAGCCGCCATGTTTGTGCGTCAAACAGGCGTTGATGCTTTGGCCATCGCTATTGGTACCAGTCATGGTGCTTACAAATTCAGCCGTCCGCCAACCGGCGACATTCTTGCCATCGAGCGTGTAAAAGCCATACACGAAAGGATCCCGGATACGCATTTAGTGATGCACGGTTCATCTTCCGTGCCTCAAGAGTGGCTGCAAATCATCAATGAGTTTGGTGGAGATATGGGAGAAACCTACGGCGTGCCCGTTGAGGAGATTGTCGAAGGGATTCGCCACGGCGTTCGCAAAGTGAACATTGATACCGACCTTCGCATGGCAAGCACAGGCGCGGTGCGACGCTTCCTCGCACAAAATCCCAGCAACTTTGATCCCAGAAAATTCCTCGTAGCTGCCACCAAAGCCATGGAAGCCTTGTGTAAAGAACGCTATCAAGCCTTTGGTTGCGCAGGTATGGCATCGAAAATTAAACCTGTCAGTCTGGAAGTTATGTCTGCCCGTTATGCTTCCGGCGAATTGAATCCCTCCGTCAGATGAAATCGATCTGAACCTACAACGCATTTCATTTGAAGGAGAAAACTATGTCAGTGAAGCATCCCATTGTAGCAGTGACCGGATCATCCGGTGCTGGCACCTCAACAGTGAAAAACGCGATGGAACAAATTTTCCGTCGCAACCAGTTCAAAGCCGCCGTGATTGAAGGCGACAGCTACCACAAATATGACCGCGCAGAGATGCGCGAAAGGCTGAGGAGGGCGCAGGAAAAAGGGAAGAACCTGAGTCATTTTGGTCCTGAAGGCAACGATTTCGCCGAACTGGAGAAAACCTTCCGCGCCTATGCAGAATCAGGTACTGCGCTGCGTCGTTACTATGTTCACAACGAAGAAGAAGCTCAGCTTCATCAATCACGCCCCGGCACTTTCACCGATTGGAGCCAGATACCCGAGGGATCAGATCTTCTGTTCTACGAAGGTCTGCATGGCGGCGTGGTCACTGCTGCCAGCAATGTCGCGCAATACGTTGACCTTTTAATAGGTGTGGTTCCCATTGTGAACCTGGAATGGATTCAAAAAATCCACCGAGATACCCATGTGCGAGGCTATAGCAGAGAAGCTGTGACCGATACCATTTTGCGTCGTATGCACGACTACGTTCATTACATCACACCGCAATTTTCACTCACGGACATCAACTTCCAGCGCGTGCCTATGGTGGATACCTCTAACCCGTTTATCTCGCGGGATATTCCCACTCTGGACGAAAGCATGGTGGTGATTCGTTTCCGTGATCCCAAGAAAACCGGCGTCGATTTCCAGCACCTGCTCAATATGATTCACGGATCGTTTATGTCCAGGCGCAACAACATCGTCGTGCCTGGCGGAAAAATGGGATTCGCGATGGAGCTGATCATGCAGCCATTGATTGAAGAACTGGTACTGCACGGTTCTAACCGTGTGAGTGTTGAAACCACCCATGATCGCTTCTCGAAGCGCGTGCCAGCGCTGTAAGGAGGAAGCATGATCAGGAAAGGAACGACATTTACCCGTTTTATCATCGAAGATTTACGAAAATTGCCCGAAGCGACAGGTGACTTTACCTTGCTGCTCAACACCATTGTCACTGCCTGTAAAGAGATTGCAGACGACGTGAGCCGTGGGCAACTCATCAATGTACTTGGTTCAGCCGACACTGAGAATATTCAGGGCGAAACCCAGAAAAAGCTCGATGTGATTTCCAATGAAATCCTGATCAAAGCGCTGGAATGGTCAGGGCATGTAGGCGCGATGGCATCGGAAGAAATGGAAGAGGTTTATCCAATTCCCGCCAAGTTTCCCAAAGGGAAATACCTGCTGGTTTTCGACCCCTTGGACGGTTCTTCAAACACCGAAGTGAATGTTTCGATTGGGACGATTTTCTCGATTCTTCGCTGTCCATCGGGCGTTTCAGCGCCGACAGAGCAGGATTTTCTGCAACCTGGTGCCAGTCAGGTGTGTGCAGGGTACGTGCTCTATGGGCCTGCTACCAATCTGGTGCTGACCACAGGGCAGGGCGTGAATGGCTTTACGCTGGACAGAGACATTGGCGAGTTCATTCTCACCCATCCCAATCTGACCATTCCTGACAAGACCAGCGAGTTTGCCATCAATATGTCGAACCAACGCCACTGGGAACCTGCGGTAAAACGCTATATCGACGAGGTTGTCGAAGGCAAAGAAGGCCCACGAGGACGTGACTTCAATACCCGTTGGGTAGCGTCCATGGTCGCAGAAGTGCACCGAATTCTAATGCGTGGTGGCATATTTCTTTATCCGCGGGACAGCCGTGAGAACGTGAAAGAAGGGCGCTTGCGTCTACTTTATGAAGCTAACCCTATGAGCTTCATCATCGAACAGGCGGGAGGCGCAGCATCAACGGGTAGGGAACGTATTCTTTCCGTTAAACCTCACCGTTTGCATCAACGTATTCCCGTCGTTATTGGCGCCCGTGAAGAAGTGGAAAGAGTGGAACGGTATCACCTCAGTATGGATAAAGAAGCGTAACTTAATGACCTAAATAGGAAATTAAAGGTAAATCATCATGATAATAGAGACTTCTGAAACCCACTCGTCTTTGGGCGATTTTTTGAAAATGCGGGAAAGCGATCTGCAATCTCTGCTTTTCGATATCGTCAGAAGTACGGCGTTCAAAACGATACTTCCACTGTATCAGCTCGGTTTGGCTAACACCGATATTGGCTACAAAGACAATAATGACATAGTGACCGCCGCCGATACGGAGATGCAGAACCGTTTGATTGATGCGTTTTCTACCTACTGGCCAAACATTGGGGTACTCAGTGAAGAACAGCCTATAGAGACACAACAAGCTGTTTTTAAAAACAAAAAAAGACCGTTCTGGGTGTTGGATCCGATCGATGGAACCAGCAATTTTGCCTTTGGCATACCGTATTTCTGCACATCTTTGGCACTGATCTTCGAAGGAGAGATTCGTGTTGGTCTGGTTTACGATCCGATCAGGGATGAGTGTTTTTACGCTTCTCAGAGGAATGGCGCTACACTTAATGGAGTCAAGCTGTCTGGTTTCACCCAAATAAATCAGGCGGATAGCGAGAATAACTTAAAAAGCACAATGGCTATGGTCGACTTCAAGAGGTTGCCACAAGCACTGGCTACAGAACTTGCTGCCAAGCCGCCATATCGTTCACAACGAAGTTTCGGGGCGAGCGCGTTGGATTGGTGTTGGATAGCCGCAAATCGTTGCCAGCTTTATCTGCACGGAGAACAAAAGCTGTGGGATTACGCAGCAGGAACTTTGATTCTGTCAGAAGCCGGCGGCATGTCATCATCGTTTGATGGCAGCAACGTGTTTAACCAATCCATGCAGGCAAGGTCAGTCATTGCCGCCACACAGCCAGCGCAGTTTGAGCGATGGCAACAACTCATCAACCAACATCTGTAACCGGATCGGCATCAGCCACACAAGCCAGGCCGCCGCATCCGGCTTTCGATAATTCACCAAAGCTAGAAGAACTCTGTTGGAACAGAATGATCCAATATGAGCGTCTTAGAGAATTGGTAATTATCTATTTTATGGTAAATAGATAATTACGTTTAATAGACTGAAATCTTTGAAGAAAGTGGGTAATGACAGACGTAGGAGAGTCAGATTTGGCGTAGCCGCACATCACATTTAACATAATATACATAATGCGTACTGGAGGTGTAGGCGCTAAGTTGTAATGTCACTTTTAAGCACAGTTAAAATGTCCTCTAGTTCTTGATAAAAAACTTCGCCTCCTTGGACGTAAACCGATGCTGTTCAAAGTACTTCAAGATGTCGTAAACAACTTCTTTTACAAGCCGTTGCCGTAGTTCAGTCAAAAAAGAAGCCCGCAAATCGGGCTTCTTTACTAAAATCTATCAGTCCAGCGAATTGAATAAAGAAGATATGGGTCTCTGATCGCTATAACACTATCTTCAGCGTCAAATTCGATAAGAGGAGCCTTAACTTCCTCCTCTGTATCGTTGTCGCTCTCCTCGCAACTTCCAACACTTCCAAATACGTGCTCCGCACTGATGTCACTGATCTTTGTACAAGCCTGAAAAATACCAGTACTTTGAGGTGGTGTTTCACAAATTGACTTAATCTTTTCGTATAGCTCATTGTATCGAGTAATCATCGATGCTGGGTCTTTCTTTAGAGCTTTAAGAGTTATTGAATAAACATCACCTGTTGACCCATCCTTCAATTGGTAGCTGTTTCTAGGTTTACCCTTAGTCTTAGCGCCAGCCAACAGTTTTGAAATG
Organism: Grimontia sp. SpTr1; assembly: GCF_947387585.1. Classification (NCBI taxonomy): domain Bacteria; kingdom Pseudomonadati; phylum Pseudomonadota; class Gammaproteobacteria; order Vibrionales; family Vibrionaceae; genus Grimontia; species Grimontia sp. SpTr1. The sequence goes on along the minus strand of NZ_CANDOD010000011.1, from coordinate 84,484 downwards.
AGGTTGTCAAAATCAGTTGTTTGACTGACTTTGACGCAGGTCTGTCTAAATTGATCCGAATTAGGAGTGATGTCTCTAGGAGCTTCTTGGCTGCAATGACTTGTCCTAGCTTCCATGACTCTACAAAGGTGCAGGCAGAGAGATTGCATAAGTTGAGGAGAGCCTGCCGCCTCAGAAATTAACTTACCCTTGGCTGTTCCATCAATAGCAAAATTTAGTTGCGCCAATCCGGTATCTACAATCTTTAGCAGTTCTGTATCCGACCAATAAGAAAGATCTATTTTGAAGAGCCTGCCCTGTAAATCTGAATTAGCCCTAATGATATCATCAGAGTGATAAGGGACTGATGCATAGACCACGGACACTTGGCTTCTGATTAGCTCTTTAACCTGCTGAGCAATCAAAGCTTGTATTTTCGGATTTATGTAATGGAAGTCATCAAGAAAAATAACTTTGTTTGAACCTGATAGAAGCTCAGTAACCAAGTTGAAGTAGTCGCGCGTTTGTTTAGTTGACCTTTGAGCAACGTTGCCTTCAGTTTCTGAAGTTGAAGCTCCCGCTCCCACAGACACACCCATGGCTTTTACACTACCTTTTGCATCAAATTTGGTTTGGCTTGTTGCGCTGTCACTGTTCGTTCTTTGACTTTCGTATGGCACACCAAGTTTATCTAAAACTTTCTTCCACACATCTTCTGAGTCAGTAATACCTCCACCGGTGACGGTAATGAGGTTGTCAGAACCGATTGCACTCTCCACCAAAACTGTTTTGCCTGATTTTGATGGGCCGCTGATATGTTGTTTCCACAATGGCGGGATGCAATTGCCAGCTTGACCTATTACGGCTTGGAAAAGCCGGTGTTGAAATGGCTTCGCCGTTTTTCCAAAAAGCCAAGTCAGCTTGATCCGGTGAAAGCTTAGATGCGAAGAGGCCCTGATAATCAGGGCCTTTTTGACTGAATTGTAAAAATTACAAACGTTCTTGTGCTGATTATGAATCACTTGAATTAAATTGATTGCATATTCTCGTTTTGCTCAAAAAACAGACTCCATACTTTTCGGTGCCTAATTGCGTTTACCGAACGAAACACCATAAGGAGTTTGTAATGAAGAATTGGAACACCTTCAGATGGCGTATTGCTTACCCACTTGTCACGGTCTTCATGCTACTGGGTTGTGATAGTGGCTCCGGCACAACACATCAAAGTACCAGTGCAAATAAGGATACATCTCAAGCTGACACATCCGAATCAGCAACGCCAAGCAGCCAAGAAGGCATTAAAGGCTTTCAATTTCTGGGAACCCAAGCAACCAATAACGACGAAGATAAAGATACCAATAAAACCGTCAACCTCTCAGGCTCCTCAGGAAATATCACAAACGCCTCCACACCAACAAACTCTGGCGTGAGCAGTCCATCAAATACAACATCCTCATCCTCAACGGAACCTTCCTGGTCTCCCTCCAATGTATCACCAACACAAACCGCCAATACCAACACAGATAACACCTCCAGTGAGACCGCTAACTCTGCAAGTGTTGAATCTGCGTCTGTAACCGCTGGATCGCCGGACAGTAAACAAACAACGACTTCTGCAGGATCAACAGGCAACGCGAATCAAACACAATCAGTAGCAGGCTCACAGGCCTCAGAGGTCTCTTTGACAACAGAAACCCCTGGCATCTCAGAAACCGGCAGCACCTCAGAACAACAATCAGCATCGACAGAGGCTGCTAAAGAAACATCAGAAAGCGTGGACGGGAGCAGCGATACAGCCCTCTCAGCAGGTAGTGATACGTCAGATCAGCTTGAAACCACGACGGAAGGAATCGGTTCAGAGTCAGCAACGTTCACTGCGTCACTAACAGAAAGCACTGCTGATACTGATAAGAACGCCCCAGAATCACAAGCTCCAGATCCAAGCTCAACGATTGAGACTACAAGCACCGATGCCACCACAGAAGAAGACACTCCATCGACGATTACCGATAGAGGAACGTCGGAAAATACCAGCGGTGAGAACCACACTGCTCTTTCGACAGGCAGTGAAGCTTCAGACCAAACTGAAACAACGACGGAAGTAACTGGTACAGAGTCAGCAACGTCCACTGCGTCTCTAACAGAAAGCGCTGCTGATAGTGATAAGAATGCCTCAGAATCATCAACCATAGATACGAATGCAACCACAGAGACAGAAGCCGTTGGTGAAAGTACAACAACGACTAACACAGAAAGTGAATCTGGTTTAGTGTCTGCCCAGAGCACTGATGTAGGGAGTGATACATCGACAAGTCACGCGTCGGCCGGGGTGACAGACCAATCAACGGAAAACGTTGAAGAAAGCGAGGCGCTAGTAGAAGAAGACACTACGCTGACCGCATCAATGACAAATGAAAGCGCCTCTGGCAACTCAGATAGTTCTGAAGCCTCATCAAGTATTGAAGTCCTTCCGGATGTGACAACGGAATCAGAAGCTTTTTTGGCTGCATTGGTCGAAGCAACACCGCCACAGAAAACGTTGAAGCTGCACCAACGAAACGCCTGACAAAAATTGAACTGGCGCCCTATTCATCCGTTGTGTTTTCCGGCACTGTTCAATTCACGGCGACGGGTACTTACGACGATGGCACAACAGAAGATATTACTCAGCAAGTATTTTGGTATTCATCCAATAGCCACATTGGCGATCTAGACCATAATGGATTAGCAACGCTCTACAATGAAGGCTCTATTAATGTATCTGCCAAGCTGGACGGCATATCCAGCAACGAAGCATTTTTAACGGGCAAAGAATTAGTTTGCGGCCATAAATTCAACCAGCCTTTCCAGTACGCTGCGAACGATAGAGATAGCGCCAATGCGGCAGGCGGCTGCGTTAAAATTGCCGAAACCGCGCAAGGTACCTGGTTTACGTCAGCGCCTAGCGCTCAAGCTGTGATTGATTTCGAATTCCCTGTCGCAGGCACTACCTATTGGGAAATGGGTCATCGGGGCCCTAAGGGGAACTTCATATCTCTGAATTACCAAGAATCAAATGCTTGGTGTAGCTGGCTGAATCGTCTGGAATTTGCCGGTCGCCAAAACTGGAAAATGCCTAATAACAGTCAATTGAAAGATCTTCACTCTCAGCTCGGTGATATGCACATAAACTATGGCTGGCCGGGTCTCTGGCACTATTATTCCACGGATCGAGGTTGGCTGGGGTATTGGACCCGTTCCCTGAAAAACAGTTTTAGCTGGGACGTGTTCGCTAACGACAGGCATAACACCTCATGCATGTCTGTGGGATAGCGCTGACTTGACACTTCTCGTTTGAACGATGATCTATTCAACCAAGCGGGCTCTGATGTCTATACCCAAACAACCTGAAGTTGGTTGGGTATAGACGCTGCGCGGGTTTGAATGATTGCGGAGATCAATCCTTCCTTTGCGGTCTATTAGCTTCCTCCATCGTTACACATATTGTTACAGCTCTAAGGAATACATGAATGGAAACGTTAATCGAACACCGTATTATTGCAGCCGAATGTTTACATTCTCTTGGAGCAGTCTGGCTATCAGCCATGGATTAAGACAGGGACCGTTTTGCAAGGAAGTCTTTATAAACAGCAATAAAAAGGCTTTACGATGAAGAAAATGACTATCGCATTGGTTGTCGCGTTATCCGCACCCACTTTTGCGTCTGATACGTCAGACGATACTTATCTTTTCGGCGGATACAAAGGCGGTGATCGTAGCGGTTTTGCTCTGGGGGCTGGCTATCAGTTCAGTGAAAGCTTGGGCCTCGAAGCCTCTTACGCCTATGGCGGTGATGAGAGTTTCCTTGAGTTCGAAGGAAACAGGGTTACCTATCGAAACAAGGTTAATGTCACTTATCACTCCACACACTTTGATGCGGTATGGAGCAAGGAAATGTCGCCCTACTTCATCCCGTTTGCTAAAACGGGGATCGCTTACAACGTTGGAAAATCGGACATGACAAGCACCTTCAGTTCTGGACAAATGTCATCCCGTGACAGTGAGATTAGACCTCATTTGGGCTTAGGTGTTGAGATGCGTTTGCCTTCTGAAAGTAACGTATTTGCCAGGATGGAATACAACACCTACCTCATGTCCAGCCCAGCCAGTGACAGTTGGTGGGGATTGAATCTGGGTTACCGGTTTAGCTAATAACTGCCGCTATAAGCTTTATCATTAAAGGGGCTGAATCTGGGGCTCTTTAGGTTGGCTTGCTTTGTATTTCTACTGGTAATTTCAAAAAATAAAGCCCTCTTTCGAGGGCATTTTCTTACGAGTTGTGTCTACTCAAACTTTGAATTTGTTTAACTCACTTTCCTGCTGGCCAGCTAAATCCGATATCGCGACACAAAGCGACTCCTGCTCTTTGGCTTGCTGAGAAAGAGTTTCACTGATGTCACGGATGTTGTCTGTATTCTGTTGGATATCAGCGGCAGTATCACGCTGTCTGAACGAGGAGTTAGAGATCTCAGTGATCAGTTCGTTAATACGGTAAATGTGGCTGTGGATGTGGGTCAATGCTTCATTCGCGCCCAGTACTTCTTCCTGTGTACTTGATGCCGTATTGCGGCTTTGAATAATGACACTTTCCGCTTCGCCAACACCAGCTTGAAGCTGGGCAATCATGTTTTTGATTTCTTCCGTTGAAGTTTGGGTGCGTGAAGCCAGTGCACGAACCTCATCGGCAACAACAGCGAACCCTCGACCCATTTCGCCAGCACGAGCCGCTTCGATCGCGGCATTTAATGCCAGTAAGTTGGTTTGCTCAGCAATGTCGGTGATCACGGTTAGGATGGATTCGATGTTCGCGCTGTAGTTAGCCAGTTCGTTGACTTTGGATACTGCGGTTTCCATTTCGCCCATCAACACTTCTATAGACGCTTTGGTTTGCTCAACAGAACGCCCACCTTTGTTAGTGGCCTCACTACTTTCCGCTACCGCTTCGGCGGCGTGGCGCGCACGCTCAGCTACGTCATTGGAGATCTCTGTCATTTCATGAATGGCGTTGGACACCAGATTGATCTCATTGAGCTGGTGATCAGCGCCCTGCGCTGCATTTTTGGCAGTGGATACTGTCAGGCTGACATTGTTGGAGACTTCGCCAGAGGTGGTTTTGATATTGGTGACCAGCGCTTGAAGGTACTTGATAAAGCCGTTGAACTCGTTAGAAACGCCACCGAATTCGTCATTACTTTTAATGGTAAGACGCTTAGTGAGGTCGCCGTCACCGCTGTTAATTTCTTCCAGACTTTCACGGAGGTTTTCCAGAGGTTTAAGTTGACGGGAAATCAGCAAGCTAAGCAAAATCCCAATAAGAATGGCGCAACCGGCCGTGGTCGCTGCTGCGGTGAATCCAAAATTATCGCTGTGCGCCATAACAATGGATTTATCAAGCACAACACCTATCAACCAGTTACTGCCTCTCAGACCATCAAGCGGCTGAAATGCAGTGAAAGCAGCTCCGGCATCGACCTCAACTTCCTGAAATGTATCATCCAGCACGGGTAATGTGCCTTTGAATAGCTCACTGAGTTTGAGTCCATTTAGCTCGCCATTTGGGTGGCTGATGATGGTGCCGTCTGCACTCAACAAAAAGGCGTAACCGGCATTGTTGAAATTGAGGGTGTTGAGCGCTTCTGACACGGTTTTTAAGCTGAGATCCCCACCAAAGGCTCCTTTGGATTTGCCGTTATCATAAAGATTGGCAACAACGGAGATGAGAATTTCTTTGGTCGCGGCGTCCGGATATGGGTCGGTCAGCATCGCAGAATCGTTTTTCTTGGCAAAGGGATACCAAGGACGTTTCCGAGCATCCCAGCCTTCTGGATTCCAAGTTGGATCATTGGTGATGCGTTTCCCATCGGTGTCGAGCCCTCCAAATATCAGGATAAACTCGTCTTTAAGCATCGGAAGATCGAAGGTGCTTTGAATGGTTTCTGCACTGAAGTCGGCATTGATGTTTCCGGCCATCATATCGATGAGGGCGAGTTTACCGTTCAGCCAGTTGGTTATTTGCTCTCCCATGGCAGCAGTGGTTTCAAGGGTGTTTTGTTGTGAGCTGATCAGCTCTTCCTGTTTGACGCTCTGGTATTGAAACCAAGAAAGCGCCGAGAGTACTCCGATAACAACTGTTGTAGAAAGTAGAGCAACACGATAAGAGACTTTCATTTGCGATACCCGTCATTGATTAGGTGGATCAATTTTTCTTATATGTATCGCTTAATGAAGCAGACCATTTAGTCTCAAGCTAGGGCTTGTTAATGATTATTGTGTTATTTGTAAATATAATGAGCTGAATGTGTCAGTATATTTTACACCCAGCTTTTTTTCCTCGATCTTTCAGTGTATTGAACTTGAAGCATGACAAAGTGAATCGCCTGTTTTTATAGGCTTTTCACCCGGACTGAGACCTTTACTCCGCGGTACTCTACTTGCTCTATTTCCTCAAACCCAATGCGGCCGTATAAACCTCCGTCTAGCTGTTCGGTTTGGAGGTGAAGTTTTTCAATACCCAAGTCTCTCGCCAAGCGCTCTAACTCACCAACCATCTGAGATGCGACCTTCTTGCCACGATGGGCTTTTTCTACATAGACGCCACCGACCCAATGTTCCTTGTCGGTGTAGATGCTCATTTCGTGATAACAGAGGTAGGAACAACCGAGGATCTCGTCACCTTCAACGGCATAGATCATCAGTGGCAGTTTGTCTCTGTTGAGGTATTCGCTCAGCTTGGCTTGGTTGCGCTCTAGCGTCGCTTCCGGGTTCAGGTGGCCCCATTCATTGAGAAACCACTGAGCAACGGTAGGAAGTGTTTCTGGCTTATCTGCAAGGAAGATGAATTTCATGATTTGGCCTTTTCCAGAAGGTTCTTGGTTTTTAACCAAGAATACAGACCATAGAAGATACCGCCTAATGGAAATGCCCAAAGCGAGAAAGAGAGCGCTTCTATGAAGCCTTTTCCGGTAAAAAGCGGCGTGATAGCGGCATAAAAAATCGCGGTAGGAATTCCCCACAACAACACACCGTAAACCAGTATGTGTTTGGGCATCCCCATCGCGATCTTTTGTTCTAGTTTCTTGAGGTCTTCTGGATTCGTCACTGTCGGCTCGTATGCATGATAGTTAAGTCATGCGTTGTTTATGCCTTGGTGACTTGCTCCTGCAAAGTTGCCGCAATGATTGTTGCGAGTTCAGTCGCAGGCGTTTTGGTGCTGTCTAGTTTGAGATCATATTTCAGATGATGTGGTGATGTGTAGAAGCCATGCCTCACTTCATCTAACGTTCTATCTCCTCGGTCAAATGTGCGTCTCTCTAACTCTGCAAGTTCGCAGACAAGACCAACATATAAACGCTCATGGCGCTCGAAAGCCAGATCCATTTTCAGTGCTCGCTGTGGCGTTGAAATCACAGCATCAAAAATCACTTTGTTGCCTGCTTCAAGCAATGCATTCACACAAGAGAATGCCCCGTTCATCAGGGTATTTGGGTCCAGTGAACGCCAGTCATTTTCCTGATTACAGCGCTGAAGCACTGACGGTGGAAGTGAATAGACTAATGTGTCGATAGAAAAATACAGCCAGTTTTCTGGAAGAAACTGCTCCTGGAGAGCTTTTGCCAGCGTGGTTTTACCCGCTCCAGAGGCGCCATCGAGAACGATTAAATTTGGGCTCATAAAGAAAATTGCCTCTTTGTTGTTTTTGTTGGCGACATCATTCTTGTTATGTGAATCTGAGGGAAGTTTTTCCGGTTTATGTGGAAGAAAAATGCGATCCATACGCACTCTGTTTCAATGATGAGTCACACATTTTTTAGGTAATTTCACTGCAATATCGAAGGTGTTTGTAACTGACCGATGTACCGATTGCACTCAGAATAGACCAATCTCGAATTACTGATTACTCGCCTTGTAGCCCGCCACTGCTGTACTAATGTTCTGAAAAACACAGATAAATATGAGCCTAACCCATTGGGCCGTAACAACAATAACGTCAGTAACTACATCAGGGGAAATAACGTTGGCTAGAGTTCTTATCATCGCTGGTGACTTCGTTGAAGACTATGAGATCATGGTGCCCTTTCAAGCGCTTCAGGTTTTAGGGCACGCGGTTTCTGTGGTTTGTCCGGGGAAATCAAATGGCGAAACCATCAAAACAGCTATCCATGACTTCGAAGGCGACCAAACCTACGCAGAAAAACCAGGCCACAATTTCACGTTGAATGCGGATTTCGATGCGGTATCCGAAGCCTCGTTTGACGGTTTACTTTTACCTGGCGGACGCGCACCAGAATACCTACGTTTGAACGAATATGTGCTCAACCTGATCACTGCGTTCAACAACAAAAACAAACCGATTGCTGCCATTTGCCATGGCGCCCAGTTACTCACGGCATCGTATGTGGTTTCAAACCGTGCGATTTCCGCTTACCCCGCTTGCGCGCCGGAAGTTCGTTTGGCTGGCGGTGAATTCACAGACATTGCAATGGACGAAGCCATTACCGACGGTAACCTCGTCACGGCACCAGCATGGCCAGCTCATCCTGCCTGGCTCACCCAGTTCCACACACTGCTTACTCAATAACTATAACGATCCATCACTAAGCCTCCCATTTGGGCGCGATTCGCGCCCTTTTTTTATTAGGCTTACTTTTTGTTTAAACCTCATATTTTCAGTTAGATAAGTCGTCGGATTTTCGAGTTATCCAGATTGAGCTTATGCGAACGAATGTTAAGTTATAGTGCGTTAAAGTTATGTTTATACGCTATAGCCACTGTTCAGTTTCCGTCTTCGCGGAATAGAAAACATCAGGTGCGAAATCCCGTAGTGAGTCCGGTGTTAGCTGGGGTTTCGCCACCACGACGTAGCGCAGTGGTCCGTTGAATGTCATGGCGTCGAAAGGATAACAGGTCACCAGAGTGACGCGATCATCGTCCGTTTGCTCTATCCACTGAGTGTCGGATTCATGAGCGATGCTGATTTCTTCCACGCTGTAATACACCTGAGTGCCGGCGCGGGTCTCAATGCTCATGGAATCACCCGGCTTTATCTCAGCTAATCCCGCGAAATGGGTGTCGTTATGACCGTAGATGACGACGTTTCCCCTCCTTCCCGGCAAAGCAGTTTGCATCTGCAGTGTGGGACCAAACGCCAGGTTTCGCATGTTTGCGCCAGACAACACCCACTGCGGCTTGTTGTTCTTCAATGCAATCTTGGCGATGGGATAAGTATCAGCCCACGGCCAAGGGGCTTGGTTCTCGCCCGTTTGTTTCTGCTTCTCCCAAGCATGGGCAATCATGAATTGGGCAAGTTGCGCCTTGGCTTTGATGTATAGGCCATTTGCCATGATGACACCTCCACACAGGAAGCTGGCGATAAAAACGAGTTGCCAGGGCTTCTGTGGAAAATAACGACGGATGACTTCCATGTATACTGACCTTCTATTGAAAAACGTCACGCGATGCGCGACTGAAGCGAATCCCTACCGCACTGACAGCCAGCATTAATCCACCCAGTAACATCATGAAGGAGCTTCTTAAACCACTTTGCAGCATGGCGACGTTGTTTTTGGGCGCATGTGGATTGATTTGATGTGGCTTTGCTTTCTCATCCAACGGTCGGCTTGGGTTGTTATCAACGGCGACCAGCGATGTATGCTTGGTGACAATGTGATGGTTTAAACCTAGCTCTGTGATTCGGTTTTCTTTCTCACCTGCACTCAAGCTTTGATTGAGGGTGATACTTTCTATTTGTTTGCGAGCCCAAAGTACATCGATACCTGTCGCAGCGCCCGCCTGAATCGCTTCAAGGTCAATATCGAGTTGCCATGGTGCGTCACTTTGAATGCCTGTTAGCTGTAATGTGCTCGCGTTTTCAGGGATGGTAAACGCCAAATCCAAAGGCTGGGTTTTGTACAGATCCGGCACTGGGTTTGGCCATGCATCGACAGGCTCGCCGTTATCCCATTTCACGGTGATGTCTTTCATTACTGGGCTTGAAAGCTTTTCAAACAGTGGCTTTAGGGACGTAGAAACTTCGTTGAGGTTGCTGATATGGGTGAAGCTTCCTTTACCTGATACGGCGGCGCGCTGCATAAAGGCACTGTTTGGCGCAGAGCCGATCCCTACGGTAAACAATCTTCGATCTTTCAATCCTTTGCTGATTAAGCCGTACAGTTCGTCTTCATTGCCGATGGCACCGTCTGTCATAAAGACAATCTGATTCAGGTAACCAGCCATTGGCTCTGACGCATACGCCAACTCTAATGCTGTCGCCATTTCGGTGCCGCCATCTGCTTCGATGCCACGAACAATACTGCTGACTAAACCGATATTCTTGAGGGTTGCTTGCACAGGCACTGACGAATAACGACGCGCTTCGTGGTTAAAGATAATCAGGTTGAAGTAGTCATCGGCTTCGAGGCTGTGCAGCGCGTAGATGACGGCTTCTTTGGCTTGCTCGATGGACTCACCGTACATGGAGCCGGAGATGTCCAACACCAAAGTGATGTTTTGGGGGATGCTGTTGGCCTGCTTCGATTGCGGCGGCATCGCCATTAAAAGACCGTATTTTTCGCCTTCCTTTTCCTGAACAAACAAAGCAGCTACTGGCATGCTGGCAGCCGCTGGTCGCCATTTCAGTACAAAATCCTGATTGGCGATTTCCATTTCACTCAGTGTGACGGAATAGCGGCTATCAGTGACTTTCTGGACATTAATGGAAGCCGTAGTGCTTTCAACAAAATCAATGGGCAAACCCATATTGATGTCGGCTTCCAAGGTAAAAGCGATTTCATCTTCCAACAGCGGATCACGATACTCCGGCGTGATTTCATTGGCATCCGGCACCTGACGCGTTGCCACAGCCCAACCGTTTTGCATTTCCTGCAACGGCGTTACCACTTCTTCAACGTGCTGTTCACCTTCTTCTGCGACTGGGGCTTCTGTGTCACCTCTTGCCTGGAGTGCCGTCGAACCTGGCAAACCCGGAATGTAGCGATGCGTGAAGGTGGTTGGGAAACGAAGGCTGAATTCGCCATCTTCATAGTGAACCGTCTCCTGATATTGGATATTCACCACAATGGTTTCACCAGGCGCGACATTGGCAATCTGCGTAGAGAACAAGTTCGCTCGGTGCAGTTCCACCAACGAGGCTTTTTTGCCCTGCTCAGCGGCACGGTTGAAGGTTTCCCTCGCCTGCTGTTTCTTTTGGATTTCACCTTCAATGATGCGCTCACCGATTTGAATCGTCAGATGATCAACCGCTGCATTCTGAGGTAGCGGAAACAGATAACGGGCGTTAATCCAATCGTCTGTTGGATTGGTAAAACGCTGTTCGACCTTCACACGATTCACCAGACCGTTTATCACCATATCTGCACTGGTGGAAAGCTGAGGTGCTGCCGTCCAGAGTTTGTCTTCGCTGTTTTGCGTTTGTATATACAAGCCGCCTTCTTCCTCACTGGCAAAAGCAATTGCCGGGAGGAACATGATGAAAAGCGCTGTCAGCAACCAATCTGCCAATGGCGCTTTGAATGAGACTTTGGAGATTTTCAGGGAGTACATTGCCACTTCCTTGACCTGTTGTTATTGACTGGCATTACACCAAATCAATCTGTCGGTTCCGGGTAGCAACTGAGGCCAATTCAGACCAATTGTGGCAAGATTATGGCAGTGCAACACTAACAAGTTATAGTGCATTATAAGATGTAAAACAGCAGGAGACATGCTCCTGCTTATCTTATTGATTTAACGTGTGGTCAGTCGTATCTACCCTTTCACACAAACCACTTGCTTCAAGGTATGTACAACTTCAACAAGGTCTTTCTGTGCTTCCATGACTTTGTCGATATCTTTGTAAGCGTGCGGGATTTCATCGATCACTGCTGCATCCTTTCGGCACTCAACACCTTCCGTCGCAGCCTCCTGATCTTTGATGCTATAAACCTTTTTCGCCTGTGTTCTCGACATGACACGCCCTGCGCCATGGCTACAGCTTTCGAAGCTTTCAGGATTACCCAGCCCTCGAACGATAAAGGACTTCGCCCCCATGTTACCAGGGATAATCCCCAGTTCGCCCTTGCCAGCCCTCACCGCGCCTTTACGGGTGACATAGCACGACTTTCCAAAGTGCGTTTCCCGCGAGATATAGTTATGGTGACAATTCACCGCCACGTCTGCCGTTTCAAATGGCACTGGGATTTGTTTTCTCAGCGCTGTAATCGCATTGATCATCATGATCTCACGGTTCTTGGCAGCGAAATCCTGCGCCCATTCGACGGCTTCCACGTAATCGTTAAAGTAGTCGCTACCCTCTTCCAAATAAGCCAAATCCTGATCGGGAAGGTGGATTTGGTGGCGTTCCATCTCTTTCTTCGCCAGTTCGATAAAGTAGGTACCAATGCGGTTTCCTACTCCGCGGCTGCCTGAGTGAAGCATGATCCAAACGGCGTCGTTTTCATCCAGACAAAGCTCCAGAAAGTGATTCCCCGTTCCCATGGTACCCAGATGGTTAACGTGGTTGCTTTTCCTGATCGCCGGATGCTTATGGCAGATGGCCTCGAAGCGCAGTTCCAGCTTTTTCCACTCTTTTGCTACCACTTCAGGGATGTTGTGCCACGCGCCGCGGTCGGTTTTCCCTCGCCCAGATGTCCTTCCATGAGGAATAGCAGACTCAAAGGCATGTCGGATACCACTAAGGTTATCCGGTAGCTGTGAGGCTTTCAGCGAGGTTTTGGTCGCAAGCATCCCACAGCCGATATCCACACCTACTGCTGCCGGTATCACGGCTTTAACCGAGGGGATCACGCTACCAATCGTGGCTCCCATACCAAGGTGGACATCTGGCATCACGGCAATATGGGAATGAACAATATCCATAGACGCAATGTTATTCAGCTGTTGGCGTGCCTTATCTTCAAACGGTACGCCTTTGGTCCACGCTTTTATCGTTGCTTTGTTTTCGTTCTTAATTTCGATGTAGTTTTCAGTACACATTGTGCTTTCCTTGATGACGCGCCTTACCGTATTTGCTTCACGGCAAGACGCGTTTTCTATGTCATTTTCACCACGCCTTGCATGAGTCCTTCCAGACCGCCGTAGACGTTGAGGTTGCTGATTTTATCCGCCACTTTTTCAAGTGCTTCCAGCTCTTTCAGGCGCATCAGTGTTGGGTTGTTTTCCATCACTTTGGCGGTGTTGTGCAGACTTCGTGTCGCAGCAGTTTCCTCACGACGTTTGATCACGTTGGCCTCTGCCGCTTTTTGCGCTTCAACCACCTGGTTGAGAATCGCTTTGATTTCACCGGGTAAAATGATGTCTTTCATACCCACGTTGCCTAACTCGACACCGACTGCTTTCAAGTTTTCTGCCACCAGCTCTTTCACGGTTTCACCCACGTAGAGCTTGTCCAACAGCAAATCATCCAATGCTTTGGTGCCAATGGCTTCACGCAGCGCTAACTGCAGCAGTTTGTAGGCGTATTGCTCTACATCATCCACGCTGCTGGCAGCTGTTTCAGCATCCAGGATACGGATGTTGGCGGTTAAGTTGATGCGCAGGCTAACGCGATCTTTGGTCATTATTTCCTGACCTGACACTTCCAGAATTTGCGTGCGCGTGTCATAGCTTTTAAGCTGAAACTCGCGGTTAAACTGCCAGTAGCCATAAGTGCCCGGAGACAATTTTTCTGCCAGCTTACCGTCGATGTACAGCAGACCGACATGGCTGTTTTTTACTGTCGCCACCGCCACAGGTTTCACCGCGACTGTCGATTCACTGCGGATCAAACGCGTTGCCAGGTTCACACCCGCTTTGTTGATCAAATACAGCGTCTTATCTTCCACCAGCGGTGTCTCTGCAATGTCGATACGATCCAATCGGATCTCACCGGCATCTTTCCACATAAACAGACGCTCTCCCGGTGCCACCACACCACGCAACATGCCATCAAGATACAACATGCCTACTTCTGTATCCTGAAGTTTCTCGTGTTGGATGTGCTCCTTCAAAGAGGCTGAGCCTTGGTATAAACGCTCTCCGTTTTTCTGGGAGAAATACAGCTCGTCGATATCGAAAACTTCGAATTCAACGTCGTCTTTCATGTCCCAAATTTTGTGTAGGCCCGGCATAAGCACTTGGGTTAGTTTCTGGTTTTGAAAAACCAGTGCGCGTTCGTTTTCTGCAATTTTGATGGTTTTACGAAACATAATCTTTTTCCTTGTTTAAGTGAGAAACGAAAGGACACAGCGTGAAGATGCAGTGGCAACTGTCGCTCTTGGTAAAGGGAGCTTCCTGCCTGCTTTACCCTTCTGCGCGGTTGCGTCTTCATCTCATTGGTTGCTCCGTTCGTTTCCTTGTTTCCATTTATATGCGTTATCTGAGTGGGACTCGAACCCACGACATACGAATTAACTTCGCCGTTCTACCAATTGAACTATCAGTTAAGGTGACTAGAGCGGGAATCGAACCCGCAGGTGACGGAACATGTCCGCTGCTTTACCGTTTAGCTATCTAGTAGTTTTTAGGGAATCGAACCCTCGGCAGTTTCCTGCTCCCTCCCAGGGGAAGCGTGGTTGGTATACACAATCACAGTGTGAGATGCACCGGGGTGGCATTCAGAACCACACGCCGCTAACCACGAACTTGTTATTCCAAGTCACGTGCCAGTTTCAAAAGAAGAGTAAGAATTAATTTTTATTTCATTGTTTTTATTGAATTAAAATATTTTCAGTCGATTATAAGTCGCCAAATTCATTGCCGTTAACATTCAATTACTCGATACTTTTAGATATGGATATATCTTTTTGGATATGAATGCGGTGATGAAGAAAACGATTGTTGTCAGCCTTTTGGGCACACAGTTAGACAGAATTGGTAAACGGGTTGATAGATGGACACGCTGGAGGCCGAATGTCGGATTGGTTCAACAAGAGAACCTGCCTATCGACACGCTTTACTTACTTCATGACAACCATTCCAAGCGTCTTGCCAATAACGTTGCCGTTGATATCGAATCCGTTTCGCCAGACACAAGCGTTGCCTTATGCCAGATGAACTTCACCGATCCGTGGGATTTTGAAGAGGTGTACGCCAAGCTTTATGACTTTTGTGAAGCGATGGATTTCGACATCGATAGTCATGATTACCTTTTCCACATCACGACCGGTACTCACGTGGCACAGATTTGTAGCTACCTGCTGACGGAGAGTCGTCACTTTCCGGGGAAGCTAATCCAGTCTGCGCCAGACCTGTCCAAGGAAGATAAGACCATTGGCCGTGTGCAGATTATCGATCTGGATCTGTCTCGCTATGACCAGCTCGCCACGCGCTTTGATAATGCACGAATTGAAGACGAAACCTTTCTGAAAGGCGGCATAGAAACACGCAATGAAGCCTTCAACCGGATGATTTCGCAGATCGAAAAGGTCGCGATTCGCTCCACTGCCCCTATCCTGCTTACCGGACCAACAGGTGCAGGGAAAAGCCAACTCGCTCAGCGTATCTATCAGCTTAAAAAGCGCCGTGCATTGCTCAAAGGAGAACTTGTCACTGTGAACTGCGCAACGCTTAAAGGAATGAATGCGATGGCGGCGCTGTTCGGACATACCAAAGGCGCTTTCACGGGCGCTTCTGCGGCGCGGGAAGGTTTTCTTCGCGCTGCCGACAAAGGGTTACTGTTTCTGGATGAAATTGGCGAGCTTGGGCTTGAGGAGCAAGCTATGTTGCTTCATGCCATCGAATACAAACGGTTTCACCCTGTTGGCAGCGACAAGGACGTACACAGCGATTTTCAACTCATCGCCGGTACAAACCGTGATTTGAAAGCCATGGTGATAGAGGGCACGTTTCGTGAGGATTTGCTGGCAAGAATTAACTTGTGGACGTATCCACTTCCCGGGCTAAAAGACCGCAAAGAGGATATTGAGCCTAATCTGGATTATGAAGTGATGGCCTTCGCCGAGAAACATGGTGATCGCATTCGCTTCAACAAAGAAGCACGCGATAAGTTTCTCTCCTTTGCGCTCTCTCATCAGGCGACCTGGAACAGTAACTTCCGCGACTTAAGCTCTGCAGTCACCCGATTGGGTACATTGGCGGATTCATCCAGGATCGCGGTTGAAGATGTAGACGATGAAATAGCGCGTCTATCAGGTATGTGGAGCGGCTCGTCTAATGAAAGCTCCAGTTCCTATCTTTCTCTGTTAGATGACGAAGTCAGGGAGGATTTGGACACCTTTGACGTGCACCAGCTTAACTATGTGTTGAGTGTGTGTGATCGACATGATTCGATGGCGTCTGCAGGACGTGAATTGTTCAATATCAGTCGCACGAAAAAGGTTCAGTCTAACGATTCAGCGAGGCTTCAAAAGTATCTGGCAAAGTTTGGGGTTTCTTGGAAGGACTTGAAGAAAAAATGACCAATGAATGTCTTGTAACGTAATGAAATTTAGAAGATAAATTCAGAGTAATGAATACTTACGCATGAACTATTTTACTTCCCTCGGGAATTTTTTCACTTTAGTGATAAGTCATTCAATTCAATGAATAAAAGACGTAAAACTGCACGAATACAAAAACGGACGCTTTTTAGGCATCCGTTCTTGTATTTATTCTTTGTTCACCACCAGCTCGGTGTAGCCAGTATCGGGATCATGCTCTCGACTGAACCCGTAACCTTCAAACCGTAACAAGCAGACTTCTGCAGTGTGGCTGACAACACACCCATCCATCAAGTGACCGCCTATCACTGCACCCTGTTTATCCGCAACCGAAATATGTAAATGAACATGCTCTGGCGTGAGCGTGCCAGACACAGAAAGGATTTCGAATGGCTCGATTTTGCTCAGCGTCGATTTTCCATCTGCCACCCGAATTTTTAGTTCAGACAGACACCCCACCAGCGATGCAACACAGCCAGCGCTAATCTGATGCGTTTTCACCGCATCGAGAATTGACTGCTTGAGATCTGCACCTCGGGTAAGACGAAATGCAATGGGTTCAACAGATGACATGGCGACTTAAACGATGGTTATTTAAATGATTTGTGTGGGAAAACGTTGCGGATACGTTGTTGCACTTTGTGGTCAATATCTTTTGATAGAACCAGCTTGGCAGGATTAAAACGGTTTCGATACACCTTGATTGTGCCGCTGAAAGGCGTTCGCTTGTTGATTTCTTCACAGTCATGAAGAAAACCATGAGGAATTTTCCCTTTCTTATTAACAAGCTGACCGTCCTTAAACTTGATAAGAATAATAGGACGGTCAACCAAAAGATAAGCGAATAAAGCGATAAAGCTGGCTGCGAGAAAGTACTCCATGCAGACTCCTTACATGTCGAGCAAACTACTCAAATCCTTCTTCAGCGCATCTACTTTCTTGTTAGCATTCTGGGAACGGTTGGCTTCACCAATCAGGTATTCAATCGTGTCCGAGAGCGTCGCATCGAGTTCCTGCGCTTTCAAAGACAATTTTTCCCAAACTCTGAAGTCCAGGTCAATCGACTTTTTACGCGTGTGCTCTTGTTCAGCATTGAAGTGACGCTTACGCTTCGCACGAATCGCCTGCTTAAGCTTGGTATCAAGCTCTGAAGACATGTGCTCGCCGATCCATTCGATCACTTTTGTAGGCTCGTATTCGAGCGCTAACAGTGATTTTACTGCGGCTTCGACCTCGCTGGTGTCGACATAACGTGTAACGTTCGCACCTTCTTTATGCTTTTTGACCAGATAGCTCCATTTCCATCCGGCTTCGAGGTTTTCAAGTTGTTGATATTTCATAATTCGAGTTTTATTTGGTTGAGAGCAAAATAAATGTGAAATACAGTGACAGCGTAACAGCAGTTTACTTTTTAATCAAATTAACTCTGCGTATCTCTTTGATCTTTTCTATTCAGATATCAAAACTTAACCCTTTTGTATCGAGGCTCTATTCACTTCGTTTCTTTAACACCGACAACTGGTTATCTTCGCTACTTTGAAGAAGCGTATTCATTTATACTCATCGGTAATTAATACACTGAAAAAGTTGATACCCAAACGTATGCAAGAAGTTTCCTGGCAGTCCGTCGTGCCGCAGTTTTCTCATGTTGAAGCGCACATTCGTCAATACGCCGCTATCGAAGCGACCTCTCCTTGTGCATTGCAACCGAGATTAAAAAGCAGCATTGAACGTCTCGTTCATGAGCATCACTTCCCGCGTCTTCTTCTGGTAACAGCCCCAGATGTTTATGACTACCTGAAATTGCTCGAGAACATGACAAAAGCGGCGCTACCGTCAGATGATATGCCTGTGGTTATCGCAGAGAATATCGATGAAGTTCAGCTGTTTGGCGCAGTGTATCCGAACAATTCAGATGTGACAACGTCACGAACGGTGAATGGCCTCCTCCATCAAGCAAATGGCGGCGTGCTTCTCATTTCTCTTGGCTGCATTCTTGCTCAACCCAACGTTTGGAGCCGATTGAAGTCTCTACTTTCAACGAACAAGCTGGGCTGGAAAAGCGCAAAACCAGATGTTTACTGCGAGCTACCACCACCTTCAGAAATTTCCGTCAGAGTTATCGTCGTTGGCGATCGCGCATTGATGTCTGACTTTGAAGCTGGCGAACCTGAATTACATGGTTTGGCGAGCTACACCGAATTCGAACAGGACATGTATCTGACTGAAGAGAACGTTGGTACCTACCTGTCGGTGCTAAAAGGCCATCAACAAGCTTTCGGTATCAAGCCTCTCGATCCAGAAGCCGCTCAACGTGTGATGCAGGCTGGTGCGAGATATACCGAAGATCAAGAAAGATTGCCGCTCTGCCCGCTCTGGACACAAACCTTGTTGCGTGAAGCTGACTATCAAAGCACTGGCGAGACAATTGTGGCAGCAGATGTTGAAGCCGCCATCGAAGCCAAATACTTCAGAGAGTCTTACCTGCCATTACGCGCAGTTGATGACATTCATAAAGGTCAGGTATTCATTGATACCCGTGGCGAACACATTGGTCAGGTAAACGGCCTAACAGTAATTGAAATGCCCGGACACCCGATGGCTTATGGCGAGCCAGCACGTATTTCCTGTGTGGTTCACTTCGGTGACGGCGATATTGCCGATGTTGAGCGTAAAGCAGAACTCGGCGGCAACATACACGCCAAAGGCATGATGATCATGCAGGCGTTCGTTAGCGCTGCGCTGGACTTAGACGAGCCACTGCCATATTCCGCGTCCATTGTATTCGAACAGTCTTACTGCGAAGTAGACGGTGACAGTGCTTCCCTTGCTGAGCTTTGTGCGTTTGTCAGTGCCTTGTCCCAAACCCCAATTAATCAAAGCATCGCCATCACCGGTGCTGTTGACCAATTTGGACGTGTACAGGCCGTTGGCGGCATCAACGAGAAAATCGAAGGCTTCTATCACATCTGTGAGCATAGAGGCCTGACAGGCGATCAGGGTGTAATCCTGCCAAAAACCAACCTCAACGCCTTGTGCTTAAGCAAAGAAGTCACTGAAGCCATTCGCGACGGAAACTTCCACATTTGGGCTGTCGAACACGTTGAGGAAGCATTCCCACTGATCACGGGCTTACCATTTAGCGGTGATGAGGAAGAGGAAGATAGTGTTGAAACTGAGACACTTCTCGGCAAAATCGCCCAGAGAATTGATGTTTTTCATCACGGTGAGACCCGTCACACATCCTTAATAAATAAGCTTAAAAACTGGTTAAACCACAACTGATCCGAGTTGTTTAGCGTACACGTGTACGCTAATCTGCTCCTATCTTTTTGCAGGAGCAGTTTAATGCTAATGAAACGCCACTCTTATGACAGAGACGACCTCCTAGCCTCTAGCCAAGGAGAGCTTTTCGGCCCAGGTCGTCCACAACTTCCAGCGCCTAACATGCTGATGATGGACCGCATTTCTAACATCACGGACGAAGGTGGTGATCACGGTAAAGGCTTCATCATTGCCGAGCTAGACATTACTCCAGACCTATGGTTCTTTGATTGCCACTTCCCTGGCGACCCAGTCATGCCTGGTTGCCTTGGCCTTGACGCGATGTGGCAACTGGTTGGCTTCTTCCTCGGATGGGTCGGTGGTGAAGGTAAAGGCCGCGCACTGGGTGTGGGCGAAGTGAAATTTACCGGTCAAATTCTGCCTACCGCAAAGAAAGTGACGTATGAAATCCAGATGAAGCGCGTTATCAACCGCAAACTGGTGATGGGTCTGGCTGATGGCCGTGTGCTGGTGGATGGTAAAGAAATCTACGTAGCGAAAGACCTGAAAGTGGGTTTGTTCCAAGATACCTCTTCTTTCTAAGTCGATATCGACACGCCAAATTCTAAACCGCCTCCGGGCGGTTTTTTGTTAATTGTGTTTTACCTCCTCTCCCGCTCCCCCTAATAAGCAACGCGCTAGCCACTATCTCTCTGTAACGAAGCTTAAGTAGAGCCAAACACATATAGTTATAGTGCGTTAAAGGGTAAACAAAAGCCCCGTTTTTCGGGGCTCATGTATAGTTTGGTGTGGGTTAAAAAGTTACTTCAGCATCGATACTTTCGTATCTCGACCTTCGCGCCAACCTCCTAGCCATTGGCTGCGCGCGTCCATGGCTTGATAGGGACATGTCTCAGAGGATCGACCGTTTACACCAGCTTGATAGCCTTTCGCTTGTGCTCGCTCTAAACGATCTCGCTTCTGTCTTTTCATATATTCGCCCTCTTATCCTAAGATGGTTGTATCTTTTCAGTGAGGTTTCATTCAAGTTGATCTTTTATGACCCTCACCAATTAAGATTCACGCATGGTTAATAAATAATCAAGCATCGAAAGGCTCATCCAACATAAATTTGTGAAGATGAGCCAGAAAGTGAAATTACTTTTTACGACGGAAAATACCACCTAACGCCAGCAACACGAGGCCTAGCACACCAATACCACCACCGCTACGTTCGATGGTTTTAACCTCATACGGACGAGCAGTAATTTGAGCGGTATCATCACGCGTCAGTTTGACCGCAACCAACTCTTCAGTGCCGTTACAACGTGCATCATGCGCAACGGATGAATAACCGCCTGCACAATAGAATGCAGAAGCAGCGATAGCACCATCATCATTTATATCAAAGGCTTCTGCGATACGGAACTGGTTATTGTTGCCCGAAGCATTTCCGTCATTGGTCAGATCATCTAACAACCAAGCAGACGAACTGCCAATCGCCCCACCGTGTGCATAGATGTAGCCACGTTGACGGCGAGAACGGTCACGGGCATTCTCGGTATCAACCTTACCTACCAGCTCGTTATTGTCGTTGATAGCGGCGGCAGTACCGTTATAGCCCGTAAAGAACAGAGCATTTTGGGAAGCACCCAGAAGTGTCGTTGAGTTGCCGCTGTTAACAAAAATAGTTTCTGCATAAGCACCGTTATTCAAACGCGCGCCTTTAGCCACACCGACAACCAAACCGTTACTGTTAATGTCAGTCGCTTCTGTATAACGGTAAACGATGTCGCCGCCTTGACGGATGTCGACACCAGGGATGAGTGACATTTCCCAGCAACGTTTCGTTGCACCGTCGATACAAGTAGCAAAATCATTGACTGGTGTATATTTCACTGCTCGGGCGTAGAAGCGGCTGTCATTATAAGTATTGAAGCCGACCATAGTTGGTGAAGTGGCTCCAGATACCATAGCAGCAGCATTGACACTCGCCTGAGCCGTATCATCGGTATTACCCGTAGGCGCATTGCTTGGCGTTTGGAAGTCAGCAATTGCAAAACCATTGACTGCATCATTTTCAGTGGTACCAGATGCCAGCCAGATTGACGCTTGGTTTGCAAACTGGAAATACTGACAAGCGCGGTCTGAGTAATCAAGGCTATTTGCACAGCTTGAAAGATTCCCTAAGCCAGTATCCTGTGGAACTTTGTTTCCATTTCCAGCATCAGCCATATTTGCCACTGAAGTAGAACCGAAAACAATTGTCTTGCCTGCCGCTTCAATCACACCGTTGGCGTTGGTTTGCCCAATACCATCTATTACAGAGCCCAAACCAGTCGGTGGCAATAGCTCAGCTTCACCATAAAATCCCCTACGCTGATAAGCTCTGGCATGAATGCCGTTATTCTCGTAATAAGGGCTACTTGAAGCACCAATGGTAATTCCGTCATCATCGACATAGGAAATGACAACATTCGTAGACTCAGGATCAATCGTTCCTTGTGGAGAATAGTCGTAAGTACCCTCTTTGAAAGGGTTAACAGTCACTGAACCAACGACATTCCCGTTTGCATCCAACTCGTCATATTTAGCAACACTATTGCTGCTAAACCCTTGAGTCCAAGCATCAATTTCTTTCTTTAGGCCACCAAGACAGTTTTGTTCGCTGTCTTGGCTTTTACAGACGGTTCCGCTGGCTTGAACGCCATACCACCTTTCGTCTGCCCACTCTTCACAGGTGTTATAGCCGAGGTAGTCGCGACAATAGCGGTAAAGATCATCCTGACTGTTGATGAAGTGCTCAACATCCACCATATAAGGAAGTTCTTCTGAATAATTCAGACCAACCGGGCCGCTTAGCCCTTCTACGGCTACCTTCGAAGAATCAGAAGAAATAGCGGTTGCCTGAGAGGAATTACTTGAAGGCGAGTCCAATAGTTGAACTTGGTAATAAGCAGCATTTGCTACCGCAGGGATACCTGCTACCGCAAGCGCGATAGCAGATAGTTTGAATTTGTTGAATTGCATTACGATTCCTTTTGCATCTCTTCGAGTTCTTCCCATCGTTCAAAGGCGGTTTCCAACTCAGCTTCTGCTTCGCTTAAACGCTGCAGAACAGGCTGTGTCTCTTCCGTGCTTTTCTGGAAGAACGCAGGATCGTTTACCGATTCCTGTATTTGCGCGATTTCATTCTCTAGGTTTTCAATAAGCTGTGGAAGTGCTTCAAGCTCTCTTTGCAACTTGTAAGACAGTTTTTTGCCCGGCTTATTGTTATTTGCCTGTTTTTTAGGCGCTTCTTCCTTTGGAGTTTCCTTCGCTTTCGGTTTTTCTGACTCGATGGTCTTGAGATAGTTCTCACGTTGCTGCATCGCATCGTGATAGCCACCAACAAATTTGCGGATGACACCATCGCCTTCGAAAATCCAACTGTGAGTAACGGTATTGTCGACGAACTGACGATCGTGGCTCACCAACAGTAACGTACCCTGATAATTGGCAAGTAATTCTTCCAAAAGTTCCAGCGTTTCGATGTCCAAATCGTTGGTTGGCTCATCGAGCACCAAAAGATTGCAGGGTTTTAGGAAAATGCGTGCCAACAGAAGCCTGTTTTTCTCGCCACCTGACAGTGCTTTTACCGGCGTACGGGCACGGCGTGGATGGAACAAGAAGTCTTGTAGATAACCGAGCACATGTCGCTTACGGCCCCCTACTTCCACTTCCATCTTGCCTTCTGCCAGGTTGTCGATAACCGTCTTTTCCGGATCCAGTTTTTCGCGGTACTGGTCAAAGTAAGCGACTTCCAACTTGGTACCGACGTGGAACTTACCTGAATCTGGCGCGATTTTTTCCAGCATCAGCTTCAACAGCGTACTTTTACCGCAGCCATTGGGTCCGATCAGCGCAATACGGTCACCGCGCATCACATTGAAACTGAAGTCACCGATGATCTTTTTACCATCCCAGTGGTAGTCGATGTCACTCGCTTCAAACACAATCTTGCCCGAGCGCACAGCTTCATCCAGTTGAATGTTTGCATTGCCCTGCACTTCTACGCGATCCGCACGCTCTCGACGAAGCTGTTTCAGAGCGCGCACACGACCTTCATTGCGGGTACGGCGTGCTTTGATACCCTGACGAATCCAGGTTTCTTCCTGAGCCAGTTTTTTATCAAATTCGGCATTCTGCTCAGCTTCTACGCGGAGCATCTCTTCTTTGCCTTCTAGGTACTTCTCGTAGTCGCCCGGCCAGGATGTCAGTTGGCCACGATCTAAATCGACAATACGGGTTGCCATAGATCGGATAAACGCGCGATCGTGCGAAATGAAGACGATGGCACCTTTGAAATCTTTCAGGAAGGTTTCCAGCCAGATAATGGTCGCCACATCCAGATGGTTGGTTGGCTCATCAAGCAGCAGAACGTCTGGATCACACACCAGCGCGCGAGCCAGTGCCGCTTTGCGCTGCCAGCCACCAGAGAGCTCAGACAGCTTTTTAGTGCCATCCAGTTTCAACGCGCCTAGTACCGTGGTCAGTTGGTTTTCAAAACGCCACGCACCGGAATGTTCCAGTTGCTCTTGAACACGTGCCAAGCGATTAATGTTCTTCTCGCTTGGGTCATGCTCAATTAAGCCCAGAAGGTCGTGATACTCTTTGAGTTGCGCACCAACCTCTGCCAATCCTTCAGCGACATAATCAACAACACTTCCCTCAGCATCACGTGGAGGATCCTGCTCTAGGCGGGAAACTTTCAGATCTTGTTGGCGGTTAATGCTGCCGTCGTCGAGTTGAACGGTGCCATGAATCACCTTCATTAAGGTTGATTTACCTGCGCCATTACGGCCAACCAAACAAACCCGCTCGCCCTGCTGCAGGACAAACTCTGCGTGATCCAGCAACGGGTTATCACCATAAGCCAGTTGCGCGTTAGTGATGTTAATCAATGCCATGTTTTACTAACCAAGTGTTTAAAGCTGAAGAATCGAATGGCCAGCCCAGTTCATCGTCGACTGAGCCGTCATTGTTTTGGAGAGAAAGCACCGGAATAGTGACGCCGTAACGCTCAAACAAAGCGTCATCAAACGCTATGTCTACAACGCGCAAGGCAGCGGTTTTACCCGCTGCCTGATATAGCGCCAATGCCTCTTCACATAAGTGACACCCTTCCGTGCTGTAGAGGATTAAGGCCATTAACCTTCCTTGTGTGTGACAATCCAACAGTTATGAATCTGCTTGTTACGCTCAAAATCCATCGGGATTGAACGGTTTGTGATGTTCTGAGCTTGTAAGCCTATCTCTGTCAGCGCTTCGACATCCATTTTGAAGTTACGCTTGTTGTTAGAGAAGACGATTTCTCCGCCTTCACGCAACAGACGCTTAAGTTCAGTCATCAGTTTGATGTGATCACGTTGGACATCAAACGTATCGAGCATGCGCTTAGAGTTCGAGAAGGTCGGCGGATCGATAAAAATCAGGTCATATTGCCCTTTCGCCAACGACAGCCACTTCAGGCAGTCTGCTTGCTCAAACATGTGCTGGCGACCCACTTTGCCGTTAAGCTTCATGTTACGCTCAGCCCAGGCAAGATAAGTCTTCGACATATCTACCGTGGTTGTCGATTTAGCGCCGCCTACCGCCGCGTGAACGGTCGCTGTGCCGGTGTAAGCAAACAGGTTGAGGAAATCTTTGCCTTTCGCTTTTTCACCCAGCATCTTGCGTGTATAGCGGTGATCCAGGAACAGGCCTGTATCCAGGTAATCATAGAGATTCACTTCTAGCGTCACACCGTACTCGTGAACCTTCATAAAGCGTTTGGCTTCACCTAACTTCTCGTACTGGTTAGTGCCCTTTTGCTTCTCACGGGTTTTCAGCACCACGTTATTGGCATTGACGCCCGTTACTGCAATTGTGGCGCGAACCATGTCCAGCAAACGACGACGTGCCTTTTCTTCTGGGACGGTTTTAGGTGGCGCGTATTCCTGAATAACGATGTTGTCGCTGTAACGGTCAATTGCCGCGTTGTAATCAGGCAGGTCTGAATCGTATAGACGGTAACATTCAACACCTTGTTGCTTAGCCCACTTTTCCAACTTCTTGATATTTTTACGAAGACGGTTGGTAAACTCAGGCGCTACATCAGCGAGAGGAGCAGAGTCGCCTTGTGACGTTGTCACCTCGCCACGAGCAGTAATGTGATAAGTCTTCATCACACAGTCAAGCGCGCCATTACGGAGCTTGTAAGTGTTGTCTGCGCGCATGCGAAGGCAGCTCAGCAACTCGTCAGAACCCGAGTAGATAGATGCAATTGAGCCTTTAAATTGGCTCTTCAACTGCACACCTAATTGGGTATATAACGCGATAAGGCCCGGCGTAGTGCCCAGACGCTCACCATATGGAGGGTTACAAATGATGTTACCCTCTTCGAAGCCTTCTGGACGCGTCAGTTCCGCTGCGTCACCTAACTCAAACTGAATCAGGTCTGCTACGCCAGCACGACGGGCGTTTGCCTTAGCGGTTTCCAGCACGCGGCGGTCGTTATCGAAGCCGAAGAATTTACTTTCGCACTTCGCAGGCCCTTTCTTCGACTTGAAAGTTACTTCCGCGTGTACTTCCATCCACTCTTCACGATTGAATGATTTCAGTGCTTCAAAGCCCCAGCGCTTGCGTTTCAGGCCTGGTGCCACTTCTGCGGCCATCATCGCCGCTTCTATCAGCAAGGTACCTGAACCACACATTGGGTCCAGCAAAGGCTTATCAAACGTCCAACCACTTTTCATGACCAATGCCGCAGCGTTGGTTTCACGAAGCGGTGCAGCTCCAGATTCTGTGCGATAGCCGCGTTGGTGCAAGCCAGAACCCACCATGTCGATACCCAGCAGGCCTTGCTCTTTAGAGAGTCGCATATGAATGCGTAGGTCTGGCTGCTCACGATCGATGCTAGGGCGATCCAAGTCCGCCTTGACGAAGCGGTCTACAATCGCGTCTTTCACTTTCAACGCACCATACTGGCTGTTTCGGATTTCACGGTTTGTACCATTGAAATCAACAGCAATACGCTTTCTCTCGCTGAAATATTGTGGCCAGTTAATGGCAGATGCGCCCAGATACAGGTCCATGTCGTCACGCACTGCGAATTCACCCAAAACAAGAATGAAGCGTGACGCCGTGCGGCTCCATAAACAGCACGTGTAGAGAGTTTTTTCATCCGCGCGGAAGCGAACACCAGCGCTTACAGCTTTCACACTGCTGGCACCCAGTTTTTGTAGTTCTTCTGCTAGCAGATTTTCTAAACCGCGGGAGGTAATTGCTAAATATTGATTCATGGAAATGGATTCTGAGGAATGTTGCGCGCGATTATAAACGAATTCAGACGCCAACGCTCTATCAAGGGTGATATATCTCACTATTTTCCTTGATATACGGATGCTCCTTTTTCCCAGACTTACATGGCATAGCAATGCCTAATCACCCCTCAAAAAAGACGCTTAGCAAAAAGTCGGTTTCTCACAATCCCACGCTCACCTTTCCGTCACCCATCACTTATCCACAGGCGAATTTTCGTTTCCCAGGGGAAACATGCTTAATCCGCTTAGAATGCCGCTATCTTTCGGTGAAAATTTCTCATTTCATTCATCGCCCTTCGATCACTTAGTAAGCACACACTTATCCACAAAGACATATTTAATATGACTTTGTGATTCTGAATTTGGTTAGATTGATTCCCAGCAGGAAATACAAATCAACCCTAATATCTGGTATATACCAGATGGTGTTTTTGGATGTGTATCCCTCTATAAAGGGGGAAGAAATGGCATTGATGTTTACCAAATTGAGCTAATTTTGGCTTGAATGAAGAAGAAAGAGAGAGCAAAAATACAGCAGATAGTTTCACTTAATGTGACATTAATCACTATTAATATCCGATGTATCTCCCCGATTATCAGCTGAATCGACGAAATGTCGGGCTAACACTGTCGCATTATTTGCCAGAGAATATTGAGAATGTACCGAAGATTTTTATCACTCAGCTAATGAAACCTGAGCCTCATTCTTCGGCAAGATTGATGAAGAATTTCCGTCGCGTAAAATCTTTTTACAGAACATAAAGGCACACGCTATCGAATCAGCATTGCCCTTTTTCATGCCATGAGATCGGGTCATTTCTCTTTAGAGATAAAGAGCGAGTAAATGTGTCTGGCTAGGTAGCGCTGAGCGCTCGGTTTTGCATTTGGGAGTAAGAGGATTTTGAATCAAACAACGGAAAGAAGATGGGGCTGATAGAAGCCGCTCTATCAGCCCACTAACGCATAATGACCACTGCCGTTATCGTATTGCTGTTGGTATGTAGATAACCGGTCATTCATTACTTTTATAGCTTCGCAAAACCGCATATTTTTAGTGTCGTTCAGCATGAGCGGGTTCTCACTGGCATGCATGCACAAGGACGCTGAGCCTGCATTTTCAATAACCAGGAATGCTTCGCTGCCGTGATCGGTTTTCAGTTCAATAATGGAACCTAGTTCTGGAGAGAGGTCCCCTTCCTGAGCCTGAAAAAACCAGCTTTTAGGTAGAAGCGGTTTATGGAAGCGTTTTGCTGCCACTGCGTTCAAAACGATTTCGGCCTTTCTAGGGCCAGATAAAGGTAAGACGCTTACTGCATCTGAGTAAGCTTGAAAGAGTGATGCGTCATCGACTGAAAATGGGGTATCGACAAACGCATCGGGGATGAGGTGTTTCTTTTCAATAGCAACACGGAAAACCATCTCCTGACCCAAATCCAGCATCAGCGTTTGAGCTTCGGAATCGAAGTACCACTTCCACGCATTATTTGGCTTCAACATCGTTTTCGCTCCTGCGACAACCTGAGATTCGGTCCGTGACCATTGAAATTAAAGGTGCTTTCGGAGAAGTTTAATCGGCAGGAGAGAAAAAAAAAGGGGAAACAAATTCCCCTTCTCGTTCTAATTTCTTAATTTTCAGGCTTAAATATTTCGAACTATATCTTTTACCAGACGTGGGCCGTGGTAGATGAAACCAGAGTAAACCTGAACAAGTTCCGCACCTGCCATCATTTTCTCTTTTGCTGCCATCACTGAGTCAATACCGCCTACACCGATGATGGGTAGTTTGCCATTCAGTTCCAGATTCAAACGACGAATCACTTCCGTGCTCTTGTTCTGAACAGGACGGCCACTCAACCCACCCGCTTCATGTGCGTGCGGCATGCCTTCCACCAGCGAACGATCAAGAGTGGTGTTAGTTGCAATCACACCATCAATACCATGGCGCACTAAAGAGTCTGCCACCTGAACCAATTCGTCTTCGGTCATGTCTGGTGCAATCTTCAATGCGAGAGGAACATACTTGCCCTTCTCTTCTGCCAGTTTGTTCTGACGTTCTTTCAAAGAAGAAAGAAGATCGTCCAACGCTTCACCGTATTGCAACGAACGAAGTCCTGGCGTGTTTGGCGAAGAAATGTTAACCGCGATATACCCTGCATGGTCATAAACTTTGTCCATACAGATCAGGTAATCGTCTTTGCCATTTTCCAGCGGCGTGTCTTTGTTCTTGCCGATGTTAATGCCGATGATACCTTCGTACTTTGCCTTCTTCACATTCTCCACCAGCGCATCGACACCATGGTTGTTGAAACCCATGCGGTTGATGATGCCTTCTGCCGGAAGCACGCGGAACAAACGAGGCTTGTCGTTACCATCTTGAGGGCGTGGTGTTACTGTCCCTACTTCTACGAAACCAAAACCCATTGCGCCAAACGCGTCAATGCATTCGCCGTTCTTATCAAGGCCAGCCGCAAGGCCAACTGGGTTTTTGAAATGCAGTCCCATGACTTGAACAGGACGAGGAGGAAGATGCTGACGATAAAAGATATCGAGAGGAGTGCCGGTGAAACGCGAAAGATTCTTGATAGCCAGATCATGCGCATGTTCTGGATCCAACTGGAAGATTGCCGATCTGGCGAGGCGGTACATCATGTAACCTCCAAAAAAAAGCCCCGTATAAACGGGGCTGTATTATTAACGCTTTATCGGCTTAATTCAAATTTAAAAGCGTAAGTTCCCGCAATGCAACGGAGAATTTAGCAAATTCGTGGGCGGAACCGACTTTAAACTCGGCAACGATGCTTTCCCAACGACCTAAACTCACGGCATGCTCTACCATCCACGCTTCTAAACCAAGCTCTGCGCTCTCGCCTTTCTTCATTCCTTCCAGAATATGAGCAGTCAACATGCGTTGTTGCCAATCCAGATCTTCGCGGAACGATGCACGAGCCAGTGCCTGCCAGTGGTTTTCCACTGGTTGGTTTGTGATCTGCTTAAGGAACCAGTGCAGCGACAGCGTGTCACCCAGTACAAAGTACAGACGGGCAACCACATCAAACGGTTTCTTCATTTGATCTGAAACCTGCGCCAGATCCAAACCTGCGTAGAGACTGGTCAAACGGGCAACCTTATTCGAGATGTCTTTTGGCACACCCTGAATAATGTACTCTTCCGCTTGTTCTTCATGCTCTTTGATTTCCGCAGGAACCAGATATTTTTCAAGGTTGTCCGCCAGGTTCTTAACCGCTGGTTTGTAGAACGCCACTTGTTCTTCCAGACCTTTCCCTTTCATCGGATTACGGAGAATCCAACGCGTGGTGCGGCGCATCATTCGTCTGCAGCGATACATCACTGCATACTGAACCTGTGCGGGTAGCTTGTTATCCAATGCACGAACATCTTCAAACGTCTGACCAAAATCAAACACTTCACGGGCAATCGCGTAAGCCGCCGCAATATCACCGACGCTTGCGCCAGTTTCATCTTGCATACGGGTAACAAAGTTAAAGCCCATGTCATTCGACATTTGGTTTGCGAGGCTGGTTGCGATAATTTCGCCACGTAGAGGGTGCGTTTCCATCGCATCGCGATAGTTACGTTGTAACTCCTGTGGGAAGTATGCCGGCAGTAGCTTACCGAAATGCGGGTCTTGGGTGATTTGCTCAATCACCAACTGCTCTTTCAGCACCATCTTGCCATAAGCCACCAATACCGCGATTTCTGGTCGGGTCAAACCTTGACCACGTAGTTGGCGTTCAGCCAGTGTTTCATCATCTGGCAGATATTCCAGTGCGCGATCCAGTTTTCCGTCTTTTTCGAGGTAATGGATAAAGCGGATTTGCTCTTTCAACAGAGAAGCTTGTTGCTCAGAGGTCACTGAGATTGATTCACTCTGGCAATAAGCGTCATCAAGTACGATGTCAGAGACTTCATCTTCCATACGCTCGAGCAGCTCATTGCGCTGTTTGTATGTCAAATCCCCTGCAGCCACCAGACCATTCAACAAGATCTTGATGTTGACTTCGTTATCTGAACAATCCACACCACCGACGTTATCGATAAAGTCAGTGTTAACACGGCCACCGTTCATTGCGTATTCAACACGGCCGAGTTGCGTCATGCCTAAGTTACCGCCTTCGCCAATGATACGTGCACCCATTTCGTTGCCGTTAACACGTACTGCGTCGTTCGCGCGGTCACCTACGTCAGTGTGGGTTTCGGACTCTGATTTCACATAAGTACCGATACCGCCGTTCCAGAACAGATCCACATTGGTTTTCAGGATCTGCTTGATCAACTCATTCGGTGTCATGGTTTGCTTGCGCACACCCAACATCTTCTGGATTTCCGGTGTCAGCTCGATGGATTTCGCTTTACGCGAGAACACACCACCGCCCTTCGAAATCAGCTTAGGATTGTAATCTTCCCAGCTTGAACGTGGCAGTTTGAACAGACGATCACGCTCAACCCAGGATTTCGCTGAATCTGGGTTTGGATCAATAAAGATATGCAGGTGGTTAAATGCGGACAGCAGTCGAATGTGCTTAGACAGCAACATACCGTTACCGAATACGTCACCGGCCATGTCACCAACAGCCACACAAGTGAAATCAGTCTCTTGACAGTCGATACCGATTTCGCGGAAGTGACGTTTCACCGATTCCCAACCACCTTTTGCCGTGATGCCCATGGCTTTGTGGTCGTAACCGTTTGAACCACCTGATGCGAATGCATCACCCAGCCAGAAGTTATACTGGTCAGACACAGAGTTCGCAAGATCAGAGAAAGTCGCTGTCCCTTTATCGGCCGCAACAACCAAGTAAGGGTCATCTTCATCATGGCGAACGACGTTAAGTGGTGGCGTCAAATCACCTTCAACAATATTGTCAGTGATATCCAACAAGCCTTGGATAAAGATTCGGTAACAACGCTGACCTTCTGCAAAGATCTCGTCACGGCCGCTTAGCGAGTGTTGCTTCTTACAAACGAAGCCACCTTTCGCACCCACAGGCACAATCACGGTATTCTTAACCTGTTGCGCTTTCACCAAGCCAAGTACTTCAGTACGAAAATCTTCCTGACGGTCAGACCAACGCAGACCACCACGGGCAACTTTACCGCCACGAAGGTGAACACCCTCGATATCTGGCGAGTAAACAAAGATTTCAAAGAAAGGTACAGGTTTAGGAATTTCAGGAATATTGCCCGGCTGCAGTTTCAAAGACAGGTAATCTTTGTTTTCGCCAGTTTCCTTATCTTTCTGGTAGAAGTTCGTACGAAGGGTTGCAAGGATCATTTCCATGTAACGTCGGATGATACGATCATCATCCAAGCTTTCGACTTGCTCCAGCTCTTCTTCGATCTTCTGGATGATCAGTTGCTGATCTTTATCGCTGTTCTTCTTCGGATTAAATCGCTTGCTGAAGAGTTGAACCAAAAGCTGCGCGAGATCTGCGTGTGAAGCCAGCGTTTCTTCAATGTAAGACTGACTAAATGGGAACGCGACCTGACGCATGTAACGCGCATAAGAACGAAGAATCGTCACTTCACGGCCACTCAGGCCCGCATTCAAAACCAGACGGTTGAAACCATCATTCTCTAGTTTGCCGTGCCAGATACCTGCGAACGCATCTTGGAAACGCTCGCGCGCGTCAGACAATACAAAGCCATTGCTCACGCTGTGCAGCATTGAGAAGTCTAGGATCCAATAAACATCGCCAGACGTCGTCTCGACTTTGTACGGTGCTTCACCAATCACGCGAAGACCAAGGTTTTCGAGCATTGGCATTACGTCAGAAAGGTGAATCGCTTCATCTTTCTGGAACAGCTTCAATCGTACTGCACGCGAATCTTTAGGCTCTTCTTGAGGGCGATAGAAAAGCATATCCAGCTTTTTCTCTTCGCTCAGTCCTTCAAGGCGCTCAATATCCGCAACCGCTGAACCCGGCAGCATCGCCTCTTTATATGAGCGAGGGAATGCACCGAGGTAACGTTTGGCAACTGGTGTACCTAGGTTCTCACCAAAGGTCGTGATCACCGCTTCTTGCAGACGATCATCCCAGGTTGATGCTGCTTCAGTCAGGTTCTGTTCCAATTTCTTCACGTCAATGTCAAAGTTGTTGTTATCTACACGGACAATGTAATGGGTTCTCGCCAATGGACTTTCTGAGAAGAAAGTGTTGAACTCAACGTCCTGATCCGAGCCAAAGTAGTTGCCCAGAATGCGTTGGGTTGCGCGGCGGAATTCCGTGTTGTATCGCTCACGCGAAACATAAACCATGCAGGAGAAGAAACGGCCGAATGGGTCGCGGCGCACGAAGATTCTCAGCATGTCACGGTCTTGAACCTGAACAATCCCCATACCAATATCGAGCATCTCTGCTTCGCTGGCCTGGAACAGTTCATCACGTGGGAAGTTTTCAATGATATTCGCCAGCGCTTTCCACGAATGCGATCCTTCGTAGTAGCCACTGATATCTAGGATCCGGCGAACTTTGTTTTTCAACACTGGAATGTTGGTGGTTGACTGGTTGTATGCCGACGATGCGTAGAGACCATGGAATCGATGCTCACCGATAACATTGCCCTTCTTGTCGAAGCACTTGATACCAATGTAATCCATGTATGCTGGACGGTGAACGCGCGATTTGCTGCTGGCTTTATTAATGACCAACAAGTCTTTGCGAAGTGCAGTTGCACGTGCAGATTCCGGCATTTCAGACAACTTTAGACCAGGACGTTTTGGATCCAGCTTTTTCGCCAGACCTAAACCCTCTAGCGATGAGGCTTTCAGTTCGTGGTCACCTTCTATTGCATTCAGTTCGTAGTACTTATATGCCATAAAGGTAAAGTTGTGGGATGCAATCCACTGCAGGAAATCCACCGCTTCTTGTTGGAGGTCTTTGCTGACCGGCGGTTTGTCTTTCTTGAGTGATTCAATCACTGATTTGATCTTGTTTTGCATTGGCTGCCAATCATTAACAATCAATGCAACGTCCGTGAGGGTTTCCGTCAACTCTTCCTCCAGAGCAGACATCTCCTTCTTCGAACTCATTCGGTCAATTTCTAGGTGGAAGACAGTTTGCCTTACCCCTTTGTCGTCTCCGATTGCTTTAACACTGCCCTTCGCATCTTTCTCAACTGACAGTGGTCCGTTCAACATCAGGTGTGATGCAATGTCCAGACGGTTGAGCGCCATGCGGACAGAGTCAACGAGAAACGGAGCATCTGGGGTGAGAATTTCGACGATGGTATGGGTGGACTGCCATCCGTCTCCACTCAGTGTAGGGTTAAAGACTTTAACAAAAACTTTGTCTTGTTCGAAAGCGTTCAAATGATGCCACAGGCTGATAACAGCACCGTAGAGGTCGGATTCATTCCTTTCCTGCAAATCATCATCTGAGATGGGACCCAAAATCCTTTTTGCCAAAGTTTCTACAAGCGGTTGCTGTGTCTTGTCCAGTTTTTCAGCAATAAGATGATAAACCTTCTCAAGTAACACCGGCACAATAGGGTCACGCGCGGTCATGGTTTACTCCATATATTTTTTATGTAATCGCTATGAGTATAGAGGTTAATTAGTCTTTGCGACTCATGGAGTAGTTTACGGCGTCATTTATAATTTCGTTACATCAATTTTCGTTAATTAGATTCGAGTTTTTAGTTATGTGATTGCCGTACGGTTTAACCAATTTGTTCAAGAGATTTAAAACGGTTGTTTTCGTCAACTGTTAAGCGAAATCGCCCTTTTACACCCAGTTGACTCAAATATGGACGCAGTCTTGATGCAGGTAGTTGCAGTGTTAAACCATTGTCGGTTCTGACAACTACGGTTGACGCAGCACCGCTATAATGCTGCTGAAAAATGTGGTAATCGATGTCCACAGAAAATAAATAGACACTTGAGTTCATAAAAAAGCCGTCTCCTTTTAGACGGCTTTTAAATTACCTAATCGATATTAATTAGCAAGCGTACGGTTTAAGCTTCCAGCGCTTTGTTGATTTTCTCGTAAAGATCTTTCGCAAGATTATCCAAAGCAGCCAAACGCTCGAGTTGTGCGCGCATTAAATTCTGGCGTTCTTTATCGAAACGCTTAAATTTGAGCAGTGGATCTATTAAACGCGATGCAACTTGTGGGTTCGATTCGTTCAGTTTAAGCAATATTTCCGTTAAAAACGCATAACCCGAACCATCTTTCGCATGGAAATGCACAGGGTTAGCATTGCAGAAAGATCCGACCAGTGAGCGCGTACGGTTAGGGTTCTTCAAGCTAAATGCTGGGTGGCTCATTTGCGCCTTGAGATTTTCGAGTGCGTTCGCCGCAGGGTTACAACCTTGCAGTACAAACCACTTGTCCATAACCAAGCCATCATGTTGCCACTTATCACTGAAAGACTGCATCAGGGCATCGCGGTTTGACAGTTCAGCATGGTTTGCTGCCGCCAATGCTGCAGCAGTGTCGGTCATGTTATTGGATTCTTCATAGTGCGCCGTCACCAAAGCTTCACCCTGCTCATTAGAAGCGAGATAGCTTAAGCAAACATTACGCAATGAACGCTTTCCGATTGCTGCATGGTCAATGGTGTATTGGTCTTGCTTCAGCGTGTGGTAAATCGCACTGAACTCATCAGCCAGATCTACGGCAAGACGATGCTTGATTTCACCTCGTACTTTATTGATGGCATCAACGTCGACAACATCGAACCAACCGCCAATTTCATTTTCACTAGGCAGCGTGAGTACTTCTGCAATCAACGCCACATCCAAGTCTTTGTTGAGCAGGACACCACGGAATGCATCAACCACTTCGCTCGGCAGTTCTACACCCTCGCCTCGCTGGACTCTCGCAACATTTGCTTTGATATGTTTCGCCAACAACATTTGGCCAGCATCCCAACGCGCAAATTCGTTACGGGCGTGTACCATCAGGAATGCCAGTTCTTCGTCTGAGTAGTTGTAGTTAAGTTTTACTGGTGCTGAGAATTCACGCAGCATTGAAATCACTGGCTTCTCAGTGATGCTATCGAACACAAAGGTTTGTTCTGCGTCAGTGACACTTAGAACATGATGTACTTTTTCGCCGTTACGTTGTAACTCAATAACATCACCATTCGCATCATACAGCTCAATATCAAATGGGATCAGCAGCGGCTGTTTCTCTTTTTGATCTGCGGTGGCTGGCGTGTGTTGTTTTACGGTGAGCGATAATGTCTGAGTCGCTTCATTGTATTCATCGGTTACATCAAGTGTCGGCGTACCCGATTGGCTGTACCACAAACGGAATTGGCCGAGGTCAACGCCGGAAGCATCTTCCATTGCTTTCACGAAATCTTCGCAAGTTGCTGCTGTTCCGTCATGGCGCTCGAAGTACAGCTTGATGCCCTTTTGGAATTTCGCTTCACCAAGCAATGTATGCATCATACGAATGACTTCGCTTCCCTTTTCGTAAACGGTCAGGGTGTAGAAGTTATTCATTTCGATCACTTTGTCAGGACGGATCGGATGTGCCATTGGGCTGCAGTCTTCAGCAAACTGAGGGCCACGCATCACACGAACATTGCTGATGCGGTTTACCGCTCTAGAACCCAGATCGGAAGAAAATTCCTGGTCACGGAAAACGGTCAGCCCTTCTTTTAAGCTCAACTGGAACCAATCGCGACAGGTTACACGGTTACCCGTCCAGTTGTGGAAATACTCGTGACCGATAACCGCTTCAATGCCGAGGTAGTCTGTGTCCGTTGCCGTATCAGAATTTGCCAGCACGTATTTCGAGTTAAAGACGTTAAGACCTTTGTTCTCCATCGCACCCATATTGAAGAAATCAACAGCGACGATCATGTAGATATCAAGATCGTATTCAAGGTCGAAACGATCTTCATCCCACTTCATGGAGTTTTTCAAAGAGGTCATCGCGTGGGTAGCGCGGTCTAAGTTGCCTTTGTCGACAAAAATTTCAAGCGCCACATTACGACCGCTACGAGTCGTAAAGGTATCTTCCAGCAAATCGAAATCACCGCCGACCAAAGCAAACAGGTAGCTTGGTTTCGCATAAGGGTCTTCCCATTGCACCCAGTGGCGACCACCTTCTGCTTCGCCTGAGCCAACTTTGTTACCGTTGCTCAATAGGAATGGGAATGCTGATTTATCCGCAGTGATTTTAGTGGTGAACTTCGCCAGAACATCGGGACGGTCCAGATAGTAAGTAATACGGCGGAAACCTTCTGCTTCACACTGTGTGCAATATGCACCATCAGAAAGGTAAAGTCCTTCCAGTGATGTGTTTGCGGCAGGATCAATTTCTGTTTCTATCAGCAAATCAAATTCTGCTGGCAGATTGGAAAGCAATAATCCTTCTTTGCTTTCCTGATATTGGTTCCAAGCTTCCCCGTTCACTTCAACACGCTTCAGCGACAGTCCTTCACCATCCAACATCATAGAATCTGAGCCAGCCACCTGCTGCACCACTTTGCTCTTCGCAATCACACGTGTAGAAGATTCGTGTAAGTCAAAATCCAGGTCGATATGGGTGATCGTATATTCAGGAGCTTTATAGTCCTTGCGATATTTGGCCTGAGGTTGTTGCGTCATGTCAGATTCCTTTTATTGCATAACGTAGACAGACGAGCCGTGTCGCCTGTTATAGAAATGGGACAATCGTCTAAGATACTCGCTTCATAACCGCATTACCACACACCGACCGGTTAAAAACGAATCAAACTCGCTCTCATTTACTCGATTTATAGAAGGAGCTCCTACTCTAAACATTAAAAAGATTGATGGCGTTCGCTGTTAGCCCGGAAATGCCTTATCACAGTAAGGGTTTCCCATTTGAATATATATATACCCAAACAACCTGAAGATGCTCGCATTCAGAGGTCATCAATGCGTTCAATTCGAGGCAAATTTCACGAGGAATAGTCGTTCTATTTCCGTGGAATTTAACAAAGAAGTGGGCGCATTGAGGACCTCCCTTCGGGCGAGTTGACTGACGCCGTGCTCTTTGTTGTTCCTTTTTGATGGAGATGACTACACCTACAAAGGAACGCCGCGATCACAACGCCAGTCAATCTCGCTGAATCCTGCATCTTCAGGTTGTTTGGGTATACACTCAACCGACGATTTCATGCACAATAACGGTCGAAATCCCCTATTCAGGTTGACTAAATAGCTACATTTGGCGTTAAATTTGCTCCCTTGGGCTCGTTTTACATCGACGTAAATCTTGAGGCCAGTAAACGTTCAGACAAAACCCGACCTAGGGTCTGTTGGCCTTTGGTGGTTTAGTTTTGTTCTAGCCCTAAGCGTTTTAGGCGCGGCGAGGTGTGTGCCGCCTAGTCATTCTAAGCAAATACACCTCAACAAAGCATACAACGCTTAGGGCAGAACCCTTCGGGCAGCGTTTGTGAAAACTTTCTCCTGCGTTATCAGCTTCTCATGTAGGCTAGCTACACATCGAAGCCTCTGCCTTGCAGAAAGCTCCCACAAACTGCTGCAAAAATCATCACCAAAGGGCAACAGACCCTTGAGGTTATTTATCAGGCATGCTTACGCCAATCATTTCGTCATTACTAGACACGGATGCCTACAAACTGAATATGCAGCAAGCGATTTTCCACCACTATCCAAATGTGGCAGTATCTGCTGAATTTCATTGCCGAAGCAATGAAAGCCTTGCTGCGCTTAAAGAACGTTTAGAGTTTGAAATTCACGCTCTTGCTGAATTGAAATTTACCGCAGAAGAAATCACCTACC
Organism: Grimontia sp. SpTr1; assembly: GCF_947387585.1. Classification (NCBI taxonomy): domain Bacteria; kingdom Pseudomonadati; phylum Pseudomonadota; class Gammaproteobacteria; order Vibrionales; family Vibrionaceae; genus Grimontia; species Grimontia sp. SpTr1. Next base: position 45,677 of record NZ_CANDOD010000011.1, on the reverse strand, counting down.
TCTCCAATCTTGGGCACTATCAAGGTGACTACCTCGATTTTCTCGGCACATTCTCTTTAAAAGCAGACCAGGTTACCGTTACTATTTTAGACGACCAACTGGCCATTCGTATTGATGGTTCCTGGCTCGATGTCATCCTATGGGAAGTGCCTTTACTTGCTGTTATTTGCGAGTTACGTTGTCACGCGAACTATCCTCATTCAACCTCAGAACAAGCTGTCGAATTACTAAAAACCAAATTGGGTTCGCTTGAGAATGTGAGCGAAGATTTTCACTTTGTCGATTTCGGTACCCGTCGCCGCTTTTCTAAAGCCGTCCATCATGCCATCGTTGAGCATCTAACTCTGAATTGTTCTCATTTTTCAGGAACGTCAAACCTGTTTCTTGCGAAAAAGCATGACATCCCAGCCGTTGGTACTCAGGCACATGAGTGGTTCCAGGCACATCAGCAGTTGACCGGTGATTTGGCTGATTCACAACAACTGGCGTTGCACCGCTGGTTACAGGAATATCCCGATCGTTTAGGCATTGCCCTCACCGATTGCATTAACATGGATGCTTTTTTGAATGACTTTAACCTGCACCTAAGCCAGAAGTTTGCGGGTTTGCGCCATGATAGCGGCGATCCAATTGAGTGGGGCGAAAAAGCCATTGGTCACTATGAAAGTCTTGGTATCAATCCTTTAGAAAAAACACTGATTTTCTCTGATGGACTGACACTGGAAAAAGCCTTGGCTATTCACGCTTACTTTACTGGACGCATCAACACCTCTTTCGGTATTGGCACTCAACTAACCTGCCATTTACCGAATGTTGAAACGCTCAACATCGTGATAAAACTCGTGACTTGTAATGGAAAGCCAGTGGCGAAGATTTCTGATGAACCCGGAAAATCTATCTGCCGGGACGACTCATATTTGGATGCACTAAGAAAAGCGTTCAATATCTGAACAGAGCAAATAACAAAGGGCGCATCAGCGCCCTTTGTTATTTTTGTAAGCATTGTTCAATTAAGGTGTTTGTTGCCGTTTCAACACTGCTTCCATACCAAATTGATTATTGGTTAGCGTGAGCGTGTCTGCATCCAGTTCAAACTGCGAGTCTTGTTGACCACCGCGGTAAATCAGTACCAAATGATCATCTTCCAAAATATAAACACCTCGGTGCGTAATAGACTGCCCTTCGGTACCGGATACTCTGACTGAGAATAGAAAATCAGGACGAAGCATCAGTGCCAGTTCAGCCACTCCATCATCAACATCATGCCCTTGAATGACATCGCTATACCAAGCGCCAGAAAGATTGTTTGGCAAAATTTTGGTGAATTTCGCGCCGCGCAGCATCAACTGATTATGGTTAAGTTTGTATTCATGATGTTGGGATTCGCCCTGATCGTCATTTAAAACCAGTGTGGATTCATCCAAATCGTAGTAGCCGTTGGCTTCTTCGACTGTGCCATCACGTTTTAATAGTTTTACGTTGAACCGATAGTCAGAGTTAAAGGAGATGTTAATGGCTTTGTATTGATTGTCTTCGCCTTCAGCTTCTTGCTGATCAGGGCTAAACCAATACCAATCGCCGAGGAGCAATGGGAAATCGAATTGGGTCAAATCTGATGCCTTTGCAGGCATAGACAAGCAGAAGAGCACGCTAAACAGGCATAACCACTTCTTCATAAGATTCCCCTTGTCAGGATGGCTGTCTTTATAACTTTAGACGCATATCACTTTTTGAGTGGGGAAAATTAACGTAATACAGAAGATAACTTATTGATATTTTCTATATATACCGAGACCTGTTGGTCTACATAGTCATCGCTATAGCCCTTTCCTCTGCCTGTAACGCATTCATATGAAATGAAACCAGAGGCAAAAAAAGCGGGCATAAAATGCCCGCTTTCGTTTTTGTGTTTTGATTTTTCTCGGTTAGCTATTCAGCTTCTTCGCGAGATCGACTGTGATAGCTGCTGCCTCGTCGAGGTAGGCATCAGGTTCTTCATAATCGTTTGGCACATCATCCAGTGTCTTGAACGGTTTCTCACCAAGCATCTTTTGGCGATCGTTCAATCGAACAAGACGTTTTTTATCAGCTTCTTCCTGCTCTGCAATACGCGCCTTTTCATTCAGAGAGATAACGTTATTGTCTTTGTCCGCTTTGTACTCAGCAATATCACTCATGATAAAACCAAACTCAGCATCTTGCTTAATACGCTGTTGATGCGCGTTGTCCAAAGCACCCACCATTCGACTGATGGTGTCAGTAGATTGGTATGCCGCTGGATTGATGCTGTCCCAAGGCAGAGCATTATCTTCCACACTCTCACCAGTCTCTGACGGATCAATGGCTGTTGGGAATGGAATGTCAGGTACTACGCCTAAGTGTTGAGTGCTTCCACCATCAATTCGGTAGAATTTTTGGATCGTGTATTGAACATGACCTAGCGGCTTATCGAACAAATCGTAGATGTGGTTCAGCGAACGGTGTTGTTGAACTGTTCCCTTACCAAAAGATTGCTCGCCGAGGATCACCGCACGTCCGTAGTCCTGAAGCGCAGCGGCGAAAATTTCTGACGCTGATGCTGAGTAACGGTTGATAAGCACAGTGAGCGGACCATCGTAATAAATGGTGTTATCACTGTCGCTGTTCACTTTCACTCGGCCGTAGCTATCACGCACCTGCACAACCGGACCGTTTTCAATGAACAGCCCCGTTAAAGCAGAAGCTTCGCTTAACGCACCACCACCGTTGTTTCGAAGGTCGATAACAAGACCGGTGACTTTGTCTGCTTTCAGTTTGGCGATTTCTTTCTTGGTGTCTTCCGCCAGACCAACGTAGAAGCTAGGTACAGAAATCACACCTACTTTCTTGTTGTCCTGTTCGATCACTTCAGATTTCACCGCTCGGTCTTCAAGACGGATTTTATCACGCACCAAAGTGACAGTGTAACTCTTCGCATTCGCACCATCAGGCAGGATTTGTAGTAAGACTTTACTTCCCTTTGGCCCTTTGATGAGCTGAACAACATCATCCAAGCGCCAGCCAATCACGTCGATAACTTTCTCTTTATCCTGACCAACACCGATGATGCGATCGCCTGGAGACAGTTTTTTCGATTTAGATGCAGGGCCACCTGCCACTAAGGAACGAATCACCGTGAAATCATCTTCTACCTGCAGCACTGCGCCAATACCTTCAAGAGACAGGTTCATCTCTGACTGGAATTGCTCTGCGTTACGAGGAGAAAGATAGCTGGTATGAGGATCAACTTCGCGGGCAAAGGCATTCAGATAAATCTGGAATACATCTTCACTTTTGGTTTGCGTCAATCGCTTAAGTGCATTGTTGTAGCGTTTTGATAACGTTTCCTGAATCTCTGGCCAAGTTTTACCCGCCAGTTTCAAGTTAAGCGCATCATTCTTTACGCGCTGACGCCAAAGCTCGTTAAGCTCAGCGTCGTTCTTTGCCCAAGGCTCTTCGCTGCGATCAATGACCATCTCTTCATCTGCATCAAAGGTAATTTCCTCATCAAGCAGAGCAAGTGCGTATTGATAGCGTTGGAAGCGGCTGCGTAGAGAAGCATTAAAAATATCGTAGGCTGCTGATGTGTCGCCTGAACGGAGTTGTTCGTCCAGAGTCAGTCGCCATTTTGACAGCGCATCGACTTCTTCCTGAGTTAGGAATAAGCGATTGAAATCAAGGGTTTCAAGGTAGCGGTCAAAGACGTTGGCAGAGAATTCGTCATCAAGCTGGAATTGCTTGTAGTGCGACTTTTCAAAGCGGCGAGTGATACGTTTGCTTGCAGTTTCATGCTGAGGCTCAGATACCAAAGTAGGAAGGTCAGCAGCATCGTAATTAGCCTCTAGGGCTTGGGCGGATGCCGCCAGCAGTACACTGGCAGCAATCGCGGAAAAGCGGATTCGACAGATCATGCGTCGAGGGATCTCCTTTACGAACTGAGGTGCTCCGCTTTTACTAGCATGGTCAGGCCATTACTTAAACGAACGCGAACCTCGTCCTTGTTGAGTTCTACGATGGTGGCAGGCATGTTGCCGTTGCCCATATTAACGTTGACGTCTTTACCTACGACAATGTCTTCAGCCTTGAGTTCGCGACGCGGTTCTACAGGCTTCTTATCTAGCTTAGTATTTTTTGACTTAGCTGGTCGAGGTTTTGATGGGTTAGCTGTTGATTTATTTGATTTTGGCGCTCTTTTCGCTTTAGCGTCAGATTTTTTGTCGCCGTTTTTCGCAGCTTGCTCTTTACGACGCTCAGCCGCACGCGCTTTGCTTTCTGCCAGTGCGGTCTGTGCGTGGTCGATATGCTCTTGCTCAAGCTCGCCACAGTCGTTACCGTCCAAATCAACGCGAATCGCACCAGCCTTCACGCCGTATAGGTAACGCCAGGAAGAGGTATATTGGCGCAGTGCAGCGCGGAGCTGAGTTTTACTTACTTTCGGGTCATCAGCAAGACGCTCTGCCAAGTCTTGGAAAATGCCGATTTTCAGAGGACGAGCTTCACCTTCAAGAGTAAAGCATTGCGGGAAACGTTCAGCGATATAGGCAATGACTTGTTTGCTGTTGGCCAGTTTTTCAGTGTTTTCCATTTTTCTTCCTGTCTCTTTGCTCTAGTAAGGGCAATAGAGAGTGTGTACGAGTTAACAAATTAAGTGCTGCGTATTATAGAGACCTGTGATTGAAAAACCACAGAGAAGCTTAAATTTAGAGGTGTTTTTGCAATTCATTGACCAATAAAGTGAGTCCGGTTTCATCCTCTTGATCAAATCTTGCTTTTTTTGGCGAATCTATGTCCAACACGCCAATCAATTTGTTGCCTTGATACAGAGGCAATACGATCTCAGAATTGCTGGCTGCATCACAAGCTATGTGACCTTCGAATTGGTGGACATCCTCTACCCGTTCAACTCCACCGTTTGCATAAGCTGTCCCACAAACACCACGACCGTAGGGAATTCTCACACAAGCAGGTTTGCCCTGAAACGGTCCTAGCACCAGCTCTTTACCATCATCAAGATAGAAGCCCGCCCAATTAATGTCGTCTAATTCCTGAAACAAGAGCGCGCTGATGTTTGACAAATTAGCGATCAGATTCGGCTCGTCTTCTATTAGAGCGACAGTCTGGCGAGTGAGAAGCGAGTAAAAATCCGCTTTGTTTTCCATATGTAGACTACTTCCTTAACGTGCGATGGCCTACGATATGTTGAATCTGCTGGGGATTCAATCGTCGCATTAACGTATGACAGTTTTATCATCTATTACTGTCACTAATAATCCAGCTTAGAAACCACTTTGAAGCTTTGACGCCCGATTATTTCAGGTTGTTTGGGCATAACAGTTTGATTAAGATGCACATTGTATTGAGTATCAGGCACGCGTAAAAATGTGTTGTTTTGGTACCAATAGTGACGCTTGCCTGCCAGGAATGGTCATCTCTGCACGAGTGGTAATACAGGTAGCTCCCAAGGATTGGGTATATTTACACCAGTGACTCTATTTAAGGGGAAGATACGCTATGCATGTGCTGAGATGTGCGTCATGCGATCTGCTACTACATGAAGTGCCTGTGACAAGAGGCTTTAGCGCTCGCTGTCCACACTGCGATAGCCGGGTGATTAAAAACTCGTCCATCAGTTTATCCGGTGAGCTGGCAATTGCCATCGCAGCGCTGGTGTTGTTCATCCCTGCCCAGCTCTATCCTTTGGTCACCATTAACCTCTTCGGTGTGCCATTCTCAACCACGGTAACCAGCGGCAGTGTCGTTCTTCTGGATACATTTCCTTTTGTTGGCACTTTGGTCATATTCTGCGTAGCGATTGCCCCACTTTTATATTTGTTAACCATATTGGCATCGCACTTTTCTCTATTCATTCGAAATGCCACTGCGCTGAGATACAGCACAAAAATACTGAAATACATCCGCCACTGGGTAATGGTTGATGTGTTCCTGGTTAGCTTGGCGGTGGGTTGCTTTAAAGTACGGGATTTTGCAGAAGTGAGCCCGGATGCTGGATTATTAAGTTTCGTTCTGCTCCAAATCCTGACCGCTGTTCTTCTCTCTCGGGTATCCCCAAAACGCTACTGGGATGCTTTTGGTCTATCAAAAGAATCACGCGAAGAATCTACCGAGATCAAGTGTGAAGAAAATACGCTGACCGCCTGTAAGCTCTGCGGATTGACACAACATTCCGATCATGAGCACTGCATCCGTTGTGGCACCAAGACCGAACACCGGGTATTTCAAAGCATGCAGAAAACCTGGGCTTCTCTACTTGCTGCTGTTGTCTTTATCTTCCCAGCCAACTTCTACCCCATTTCCATTTTGCTGACCAACGGAAAAAGGCTGGAAGACACAATATTCTCGGGTGTTGCCTCCCTCATTAAGCAAGGGATGTATGGCATTGCCATCATTATCTTCACTGCCAGTATTATTGTTCCCGTAGCAAAAATTATTTGTCTGGCGTACATCCTGCTTTGTATTCACTTCAAAGTGGAATCAGGCAGGAAGCTTCGAATGAAGCTGTATCGGTTTGTTAAATGGATAGGTAAATGGTCAATGATGGATCTCTGCGTCATTGCCATCATGGTTTCCCTGATTGACCGCGGAAACCTTCTCGATTTCACACCAGGACCTGGTGCTATAGCCTTTGGGCTCGTTGTGGTACTCACTATGATTGCCGCAGAAAGTCTGGACTCTCGACTTATTTGGGACAAGTATGAGCAACGTTGAAGACTCACAAGTCAAAGACCCTGTGATTAAGAAAGACAAAAGTATCTCTCCACTGTGGATTTTCACCCTATTAGCTTTTGTTCTCGCTGGCTGGCTGCTTTATAAATCAGTCAATGAAGCCGGTGAACGCATTGAAATCTTCTTTACCGATGCTCAAGGTATCGAGGCAGGAAGAACCACCATTCGCTATCAGGGGCTTGAGGTTGGCATTATCCGGAAAGTCACCCTTTCTGATGATCTAAAAAGCATCTCCGCACAGGCTGAAATTTACCCAGAAGCCAAAAAGATCCTTCGCCAGAACACCGTATTCTGGGTGGTACGCCCCCGTGCATCAATCACTGGCATCAGCGGTTTAGATGCTCTGGTTACGGGTAACTACATCGCGGTGCAGCCTGGCACAGGTGACGAACGAAATACCTTCGTTGCCGCCGATGAGCCACCGGTCAATGCATTCGGCGATGATGGACTGCTGATTCAGCTACAAGCACCAGATCTTGGCTCTATCAGCGTAGGCTCTGGCGTTTACTACAAAAAAATCCGTGTGGGCGAAGTCATTGATTACCGTCTAACTTCGGACAAGCAAGGTGTGACACTGTCACTCAACATCAAGAATGAATATGCCAAATTGGTGACAAAGGCATCGAAATTCTGGAATGTCAGCGGTGTTGAAGCCGATATTGGTATTGGCGGTGTTGAAGTCAGCATTGAAAACCTCGCTTCGGTGATCGCCGGAGGCATTGCTTTCGATTCTCCGCCAGAAAGCAAACCAGCTGAACCTTTGGCCATGTATTCGTTGTATCGCTCTATCAACGATACGGACCGCGGTATTATGGTTACGATTAATCTGCCTGATAACCACGGTATTACAAATCCAGAAGCCCCTATTCTTTTCCAAGGGCTGGAAGTTGGTCGATTAAGCGGCATTCACTTCAATGAAGATTTTAGTGGCACAGAGGCCACTGCCAACATCAACCCATCCATGGCTTGGCTGCTGAAAACAGGAAGCGAATTTCTCATTGAGAAGCCAGAAATCAGTCTCGCAGGCGTTAAGCGTCTATCGAATCTAATCACTGGCAACACACTGTCGATCAAGCCCGGACAAGGTGATGATGCCAAAGTGTTCGCTGCCAAAACACAATCCGATTTAATCGAAGAAGATCCCCGCTCTCTACTTGTCACTGTCACAGCGGAGAGCAGTTGGGGGTTAAAAGCGGGTACTAAGGTGCTATATCGTGGTGTTCAGGTGGGTTTTGTAAAAGGTACAAAACTCAGTGATCAAGAAGTTAAACTGGAGCTGGTCGTATATCCCGACTACAAGCATCTGGTAAAAAGCGGCTCCAAGTTCTTTATTCTTGGCGGTGCCACAGGGCAAATTAACGCTGAAGGCATTGAGTTTAGCGTTCCGACTGTCGCTCAAATGGTGGAACCGGCAATCAGCTTTACCAGCGCTGGTGAAAATACCCCTCTTGCCGAATACCCACTGTTTAAATCAGACATTCAGGCTCGTAACGCTCAGAAAGCCACCAAAGGCTTTCAGCGTTTCACTCTGATTGCAGACAAACTCCCTTCAGTGTCTGAAGGCAGTCCTGTCATGTATAAGAACTTCACTGTCGGTAAAATTGAGCGGTTTGAGCTCACTCAATCTCGAGTGGAAGTGACGATTCAGATTGAAAACCGTTATCGCCATTTGGTCACCAGCAATACCGTTTTCTGGAATCATTCCGGCGTCGACATCGAAGCAGGTTTAAGTGGCGTGAAGATCGACACTGGTTCATTGAAGTCTATTGTCTCCGGCGGTATTTCTTTTGGAGATATCAATGGCATCGAAAACCGTAACGGGAAAGACTGGAAGCTCTATGACAGCCTGACGGATGCACAAAACCACGGCCTCAAATTGACCTTCTCTGCCGATGATGCAAGTGGTCTTGCGAAAGGCAGCAAAATCAAGTTCCAGGGCGTTGACGTGGGTGAAGTCACCTCTTTAGCGCCGGCATTCCAAACGGAAGGTGTCACCATCAAAGCGATGATTTATCCTGAGTTTTCCGGAAAACTGGCGCGAGCCACCAGCTATTTCTGGGTGGCACAGCCTTCACTGAGTTTGACCAAAACAGAAAATCTGGACTCTTTGTTCGGCTCATACATCTCTGTGGTACCGGGCAAAGGCGACAAACGCGACAACTTCCAGCTTCATAAATCAGCGGAATATTCTGGTGGCTTGTCGCTGGTGCTAGAAAGCGAAAACCGCGGCTCAGTGAGTGTCGGCACTCCTATTCTCTTCCGAGACTTTGAAGTTGGCGCGGTTACGGCAGTCCGATTGGGCCGCTTTGCTGACCGCGTCTTAATGGAAGTAAAAATCAGTGATGATTACAAACACCTGATACGCAACAACACCGTGTTCTGGAATCAGTCCGGTGTCGATGTTTCTATCGGTATCACTGGCGCAAATATTCGAAGCGGAACGTTGGAAAGCATCCTCAAAGGTGGCATCGCGTTCGCTACACCGCCGGGAGATAAACTGGCGAAGCCTGCCCGTTCTGACCAACACTTCCTTCTTCATAAAGCACCAGAGGAAGATTGGACTTCCTGGCGAACAGCCATTCCCTATTTCTAAGTCAGTTATCCTGATACAGCGCGGGCTTTGTCCCGCGCTTTTTTATGCAGCAAGCCGAGGTTCTTACTGGTTTCTCAACGCTAATCCTTTTACACTTCGCAGTTCAGTAAATGCCAGCAAGAGACCTTTCAGGTGCATCCAAATATCAAGATCCCAGAGTCGTTCCTAAATCAAATTGAACAGATTCTGCCTTCTCACCTTTCTATGACTGATTTCATCGAGTCGTGTAAACGCCCTCTTCGAAGAAGCCTTCGCGTAAATACGCTGAAAATCTCGGTGGAAGATTTTCTTGAACGTGCCAATGAAAAAGGCTGGAATCTTTCGCCTGTGCCATGGTGTGACACAGGGTTTTGGCTGGATGACTACGACGAAGACAACGTGCCTCTGGGGAACACCGCAGAGCACATGGCTGGCCTGTTCTACATTCAGGAAGCGAGCTCAATGCTGCCAGTCACCGCATTGCTGGAAAACGACATTACATTGAACCGTGTTCTGGATATGGCAGCCGCACCAGGCTCCAAGACCACGCAAATCGCAGCAGCTTTGAGCAATGAAGGTCTTCTGGTTGCTAATGAATACTCGGCGAGCCGAGTCAAAGTACTTCATGCCAACCTGCTTCGCTGTGGTGTGGTGAATTCGGCGCTGACTAACTATGATGGCCGTGTGTTTGGTGACTGGTTGCCAGAAACCTTTGACGCGATCTTGCTCGATGCACCGTGTTCTGGTGAAGGGACGATCAGAAAAGATGCTGACGCCTTTAGCAACTGGAGCCTGGAATCTGTGCAAGACATCGCGAATACCCAGCGCGATCTGATTGTGAGTGCCTTCCACGCTCTGAAACCGGGCGGCACCATGGTGTACTCGACATGTACCCTTAATCACGATGAAAACCAACATATCTGCCATTTCATCAAAGACACTTTTGGTGATGCTGTCGAATTTGAACCACTCAATGACCTTTTTAAAGGTGCTGCTGCTGCCTGCACAGAAGAAGGCTTCCTGCATGTGTTTCCGCAGATTTTCGACAGCGAGGGTTTTTTCGTTGCTCGCCTGAAGAAAACGGACAGCGTCGGCTCTGAGATGGTCAAAAAGCGTCCACGTAAATTTCCATTCCAAAAGGCCAAACCAAAAGAGGCTGATGCAGTAGTCAAAGCACTGGATGACACACTGGGACTTTCCGTTCCTCAATCATCTAACGTGTGGCTGCGTGATAAAGAAGTGTGGATTTTCCCAGAACAGGTTGAAGATATTCTTCCTGAAATCAAATTTGATCGCATTGGATTAAAGCTCGCAGAAGCCCATAAGAAAGGATACCGCTGGCAGCATGAGACCATCATGGCTTTAGCGAAAGGAAACGAGCCAAAGTGTGTTGAGCTGTCTGTGGCTGACGCTAAAGAATGGTATATGGGCAGGGATATTAGACCAGAAGGCCTGACAGATTCTGGTGAAGTCATCGTTTGTTACCGTCGTCAACCGATTGGTATCGGTAAATGGGTAGGCAACCGAATCAAAAATGGCCTTCCAAGAGAGTTAGTTAGAGACGTCAATTTATTTATTGAATAGACGATCCCTAAATTCTCATTCATGACACGCCGCGAGAGCCTTGCGCCAGCTAAATTTTGAAGTGTTACAAATCTCCATTTAAACCAGTTAGCGCAAGGCTCTTACGAGCCATTCCCCTAAGCCCGGAACAGGAATCGTTCCGGGCTCTTTTTATCTGACGTTCTTCAACGGAAATCAGTCACAAAAAAGGCCGCTTTCGCGACCTTTCTTTACTCCCTTTCTACCTACATTACTTAATCAGGTAGATGCCATCTTTCTCGATGCGGATTCTGCGCTCTTTGTACAATCCACCGATGGTTTTCTTGAACGTCGCCTTACTGGTGCGGAACAATTCAAAAATCTGGTCTGGGCTGCTCTTGTCAGTCACCGGCAGGAAGCCACCTTTACGCTCTAGAGTGCGAACAATTTTGTCAGAAAGGTCGTCGACTTTACCTTTACCCAGTTTCTGCAATGACAGGTCAATTTTGCCGTCTTCACGAATCTGCTTGATGTAGGCCTTCAGGCTCTTACCAATAAACAGCTTTCCAAAGACTTCTGACTTGAACAGCAGGCCCCAATGGGCGTCATTCACAGCACACTTGTAGCCAAGCTCGGTTTCTTCCGCCACGGTCACATGAACCTGATCGCCTTTCTTATAGCGCGCAGGGGTTTTGTCGAGAAACTTATTAAACTTGGTGGAGCCAACGATACGCCCTGACGCATTATCAATGTAAAGGAAAACCAGATAGTCTCTTCCTTCCTGCATTTTAATGCGCTGTTCGCTGAACGGAACCAACAGGTCTTTTGGCAAACCCCAATTCAAAAACGCCCCAACACTCGTCGTGTTGACACATTTCAGCTTCGCGAATTGTCCGACCTGCGCCAATGGCTTTTCGGTGGTTGCAATCACATCGTCTTCAGAGTCAAAGTAGATGAACACTTCAATCTCATCGCCAATTTGCGTGCCTTTTGGCACATAGCGTTTTGGCAGCAGAATATTGCCGTATTCCTGTCCGCCGTCTACGAATACGCCGAACTCGACTTCTTTCACCACGGTAAGGTGATTCATCTGACCGATTTTAATCATGGATGTATTGCTCGTTGGTTTTTTAGGGTCTGTTGGCCGCAGTATACGAGATTTACTGGCTGATAGTTGCAGTAATTTGATGACAAAAGCTTGATTGGTTCTTTATTGGGCGGGAATGATTGCCAAGCTTGCAACGAAAAAACGCCACGACAATGCGTGGCGCTCAAAACAGTTGATATTCAGAAAGACAATCTACTGATAAATCAGTTCTACATTGGCCCCTTCCGCCAATTCGATAATCGCTTTGTCAGACTCTTGAGCAAGGATCTGAACCGGCTTATCAGCTAATTGCGTCTTACGAACCGTGTCGCGGATCAGGCTCTTTACTGCTTCATTGTGTTTGCTGAATGTATACGGTAGCGCTTCGTCACCAAAGTCCACCGCCAGCGTAAATGCTGCTAGATTATCGACATCAATGATGATGCCGTCGAAATACGCAAGCAAAGCCTCAGCCAGCACGGCATTAGCAGGTAACTGGCATGCCAGAAGCACTTTCAGACCGTTTGCGCCCCGACAAAGACCCTGCTCTGCCAGCAAATCAATCATGGTAGCAGCTTCACTGGATGTACGAACAAAAGGAACAACGACTTCCACAGGAAGCTTCTTGTCCTGAATCGCCTTTTTAAGCACCTCGCACTCAAAAATAAATCCGGGTTTACCTGCTTTGCTCGCATAGCGCGAAACACCACGCAGTCCCATCGCGGGGTTTGCTTCCTCAGGCTCGGAATCTGCGCCTTGCATTTGTTTTAACGCCAGCGCGCTTTGGTCGTTCAGCATGACACGAAATGGTCGGTCTGTGTTCGCTTTATAAGCACTTTCGAGCAAGGACACTAATTTGTCCTTCGTCGCATTACTGTCATCTAATGCTGACGGATGAGTTCCGATGGCATTGATATACAATTCACCGAGAGAGACCAGTCCAAACGACGTGTCGTGACCTTCCAGTTGAGAGGAGTTCTTAAAAACGTGGGAATAGGTTAAATCCATTTGAGACATAGCGCACCAATACTGCCTTGTAGAAACTTAAGTGCCTGTTGTGGCAAGAAAATGATGGTTTATCGACGCCGATTCTTCGCAAGCGACTGATTTTCGTCCATCCAGAGGAAAACATACCACAGAGCCCTTTTGTTACAAGAGAAATCCGAGATGAATTTTCGATTCCGGATGACCGCACAAAGCTCGGTTGTTTACGAATCTTTCCGGTCAAAACAAATGCAATAGAAAGAATAAATCGCTGAAAGACCACATCATGGCTTTTCTGACACCGATTTTTTGCTATCTTACTGCCTTCGCAAGAACACCGACGTAAGGAAGGCAGAGCCCATGCCGATTAAAACTGACGAACTAAGAACGCAACCTGTTGACACTCTGCCAACCCCAGCAGAAGTGGAAGCAGAATCCCCACTTACAGACAGTGTTGCTCAAGACATCGCCGAAGCCCGTAAACAAGCTGAAGATATTCTTACTGGCCGCGACAACCGACTCCTTGTCGTTGTTGGTCCATGTTCTATCCATGATCCAGATGCGGGTCTGGACTACGCAAAACGCCTTAAAGTGCTGGCAGACCAACACAAAGAAACACTTCACATTGTCATGCGTACCTATTTCGAAAAACCACGCACTGTTGTGGGCTGGAAAGGCATGATCAATGACCCAGATCTCGATGGCAGCTGTAACCTTCGCAAAGGCCTGTTCAAAGCCCGTAAATTTCTGCTGGATGTGAACAAGCTGGGCCTGCCTACTGCAACCGAGTTCCTGGACATGATTACCGGACAATACATTGCAGACTTGGTGACCTGGGGAGCCATTGGCGCACGTACGACGGAATCACAAATCCACCGTGAAATGGCATCTGCGTTGTCATGCCCGGTTGGCTTTAAAAACGGCACCGATGGGAACATTAAAATTGCCATTGATGCGATTCGTTCAAGCCAAACGTCTCATCTATTCTGCTCACCGGACAAAAATGGCGTCATGACCATCTACCGCACCAGCGGCAACCCTTATGGTCACGTTATCCTCCGCGGTGGACATCAGCCGAACTACCACAAAGCTGATGTTGAGAGTGCTGCAGCGAACTTGTCTGAAATTGGTCTGACACCCCGCCTTGTGGTGGACTTCAGTCACGCAAACTGTGAGAAACAGCACCGTCGTCAATTAGATGTTGCTGCAGACATTTGCAACCAACTGGTCGAAGGCGACACTTTCATCGCTGGTATCATGGCGGAGAGTTTCATCGAAGAAGGTAACCAAGCCGCTGATAAAGACAACTTGTGCGACCTTACGTATGGCAAGTCCATCACAGACCCATGTCTTGGCTGGAACGACACTGAAAAAATGCTGCAGATGCTTTCTGACGCTATTGCGAAACGTAATTCACGCTAAACAAGTGTGTGTGATAAGCTCAACCTTCAGTTAAATATCAGGAAATTACTATGCCTTCTTTTGATATCGTTTCAGAGATCGATACCGTTGAGTTGAAAAACGCCGTAGACAACGCGAAACGCGAACTGGCTACCCGTTTTGACTTTCGTAACGTAGACGCAAGCTTTGAACTCAACAAAGAAGTCGTGAAAGTCTCTGCTGAATCTGACTTTCAGGTTAACCAAATGATGGATATCCTTCGCGGTAACCTAGCCAAACGCGGTGTTGATGCCCGCGCGATGGAACCTAAAGACATGGTTCACTCAGGTAAGACTTTCTTCAGCGATGTGCATTTCAAAAACGGCATCGAAGCCGACATTGCGAAGAAAATCGTCAAGCTGATTAAAGAGGCCAAGATTAAGGTTCAAGCTCAGATTCAGGGTGAGAAGCTTCGCGTAACCGGTAAAAAGCGTGACGACCTTCAAGCAGCAATGCAAGTTGTCCGTGAAGCTGATTTGGGTCAGCCATTCCAGTTCGATAACTTCAGAGACTAACCCAGCCTAACGAGTAAAAAGCCATTTGCCTTTCGGTGAATGGCTTTTTTTGTTGATAACGAGGACGCTTAACATGACAAACATTGTTTATATCGCGACCAGCCTTGACGGTTACATCGCAGACAAAGACGGCGGCTTAGATTGGTTACACAGCATTCCGAACCCTGAACAATCAGATTTTGGCTGGGCAGAATTTATGGCTGGTATTGATGGGTTGGTAATGGGCAGAACCACTTTTGAAACAGTATTGGGATTTGACTGTGATTGGCCATATACCAAACCCGTGTTTGTGCTCAGCAATACTATGAATGAAATCCCTGACTCCCATAAAGATAAAGCTTTTTTGGTTTCAGGATCACTGTCAGAGATCCTTAAAAGCCTCAATGAGCAAGGTTTCAAGAATCTTTACATCGATGGCGGAAAGACGATTCAAAGCTTTCTGTCGGAAGACCTGATTGATGAACTCGTCATCACCCAAATTCCTGTATTGCTGGGCGGTGGCTCAAGACTGTTTGGCGATCTGAAGCACAGGCAACAGTTTGAGTTAGTCAAAAGTGAAGTGCTTATCGACGCTATGGTGAAATCTCACTTTAAACGCGTGAGATAAGCCATCCAGAAAGAGGCCTGAGCCCATTGCAGGCCTCTTATGGGATCATGTCCTTACCTAACATCAATCACGCGGCTGGCTTTTTTGTATTGCACCTTCCACCCGTTCCAAGACGGCAATTCCCATCGTTTAGGCCCGTCTTTTCTGGTGCCGCCGACATGATGCACCACCACAGTCCGTTTTCCTTTTTGATACTCAACATCAAGCTTCAATTCAGCAAGCGTCAGTTCCAGCGGGTATTTTTCGGCAAAATCATCAAACTCCCACGATGGAATGCCCTCAAAGACAAAATCATCACCATCAATAAGCTCAAGATCATCGACTGATTCAACGCCCAAATCCTTCAGAGCTTTCTCAAGCCATGACAATACATCTACCTGCGGGCGATTGGCGGTATCTTCCAATGATTGATAGAGGTTCCAGTATTTCACCTCTTTCGTTAAACGCTCGCCCGTCCCCTCGAGAAGTTCACCATGAAGAATTTGTGTCGCCAGCGCACGGATGAGGGTTTCCCCCTGAGCGGCTTTTCTGTATTCGCCAATGACCCTTCCTGCATAAATGCGCTCGATAACATCAACCACCACACCTTCGCTGTCATCAAACTCAGAAACGGATTCTTCACCTAACCCAGCATCAACAAGCCAACCGAACGGAACCGGTGCCATGCAGGTTGCGTAAGAGGTTGTCTGTTTCACACCGCGTCCCGCCAAGTGAAACTGATCAAACACTATGGCTGCCTGGGGCTCCGCAAGGAAATCACTATCTCGACTTAAAGTAACTTCATTAAAGCCATTACCAAAGGCTTGCTGACGTTTTTCGCGCCGGACATAAGCTAATTCTGAAGACACCGACAACACATTTTTTAGAAATGCTTCCCGATGAAACCGACTCGCGACTTCCCATTGCGGTAACTCTAATGCTTCACGTATCGAGGCCGAAAGTCGCCTTGCCTCATCCAGCGCAACAGCATCAACATCAATGATTTCGGCAGGTTGCTCACCACGAAGCACAGCAATTGATGTGACAACGTCACAAGAATAGGTGTTCCAACGGCGATAGTCCTCCAGTAGTAGCTCGCCAGCTTTGCGCCTCCAGACTGTCATCGGTGTTTGCAATATTGCCGCGAGATCAATCATGGCTTCGGTGTTGGATTTGCTGTCCATTCCTGAAATAAGGTGGGCGAAAAGGCTATCAATCGGCAAGGGATAGAGGCGCTGACCATGCGTTGTGATCTTGCCAGATTCATCAATAGCACCCATTTCAGTCAATCGCGTTTTTGCAATGTGCATCGACTTATCTGGGAGTTTGGAGAGAAACGTCAGAGCTTCCAGCATATAGCCACAACACGCTGCCGCAAGCATGGTCTCAGTGAGGTCTTCCCTTTCCAATTCTGGCGGTGTAAAAGTCTCTAGGGGCGCATGTTCCCCGAATAACCGTTCACAATATCCAGCAGAAATTCGGCCTGCGCGTCCGGCACGCTGTTTGGCGCTGGCTTTTGATATCGCGTGCAGAGCCAAAGCGGTGCGCCCGTTTCTCTGATGTGTGCGGCGCTCCATGCCGGAGTCAATAACAGTCACAATTCCCGGAATCGTCAGTGAAGTCTCTGCCACATTCGTTGCCAGCACCACACGTTGATTTTCCGACTGGTGCAAAGCACGAAATCGGTCGGAGTCGGACACAGATGCATGCAAAGGGATGACGTCTGCATCCAGTGTTTTCAACATTGATTGGCACTGGTTGATTTCCTTTTTACCTGGCAGAAAAACCAACACATCTCCACCTCTTTCGAGCGCCCTTTCAACAATCGGCTTAATGCGGTTCTCAATCGATTTTCCCGACGGCATATGCTGGGAGTCGAGTGCATGGTGATATGTAGTGACACCGTAACTCCTTGCACTTGCGATAAGCACTTTGGCGTTGAAGTAGGCTTCAAGACGCTGGTTATCAAGGGTCGCAGACGTGATGATCAAACGATGCTGATTATGCTCTACCAACAACGCAGCAAGTAAATCAGTCTCCGAGCGACGTTCGTGAAACTCATCAATCATCACCACATCAAAATCTTTCAACTTATCTTCGCTGAACCAGCGCAGCACCAAGCCAGGTGTGGCAAATACCACCTCAGAGTTTTCCTGAAAACGGTAATCAAATTTGATGGCATAGCCAACCCGTTCTCCCACTTGGCTGTTCAATGTATCAGCGACGAATCCAGCCAAACTGGTGCAGGCGACACGACGAGGTTCAATCACCAATACCCGACCGAGTTTTGTGGCCCACACTGGCAGACGGGTCGATTTACCAGTTCCAGTATCCGCCTGAACGATTAGGTTGGAGTCGCAGAGAATGTGTTCAACGTCTTGTTGAATGCTATCGATAGGAAGCGTGAGGTTTTTTCCGTCATTCATGACTTTTTATATGCGTTTCTGGTTTGTTGTGAGTGTACCCTAGTGTTTGTGTGTATGTGTCGTTTTCCACCCCTTGCGCTCGCATCAGCTCACCTTTTCCTGCTCAGTTGCTCGTTTAAAACAAAATGCGCTTGAATACCAAAGGTTAACAACACTACACTTTCACGCCTTATACTTTAGTATTAATCACCTTCTGAAAGAACAGAGTTGTCTTCTCAATGCATAATCAAAAACGTCCTCTCTATATCCCTTACGCGGGCCCAGCACTACTGGAAACGCCTCTCCTGAATAAAGGCAGTGCATTTTCTGTCGAAGAACGCATGTTCTTTAATCTTGAAGGCCTTTTGCCGGAAGCGATTGAGTCTATCGAAGAACAAGCCGAGCGTGCCTACAAGCAGTACCTCCGTTTCGAAAATGATATGGATAAACATATCTATCTTCGAAATATTCAGGACACCAACGAAACCCTGTTCTATCGACTGGTTAACAGCCACATTTCTGAGATGATGCCAATCATCTACACCCCGACAGTTGGCGCAGCATGCGAAAACTTTTCCGAAATCTACCGTCGTGGCCGTGGTTTGTTTATCTCTTACCCGAACCGCTACCGTATCGATGAAATGCTCAACAACGCTTCGCGCCACAACGTGAAAGTCATCGTTGTAACGGATGGCGAACGCATTCTGGGTCTTGGGGATCAGGGCATCGGCGGCATGGGTATTCCGATCGGTAAGCTTGCGCTATACACCGCATGTGGGGGTATCAGCCCAGCCTATACACTTCCAATTGTTCTGGATGTTGGCACCAATAACCCTCAGCGCCTTTCTGACCCTATGTATATGGGTTGGCGTCATACACGTGTGACGGGTCAAGATTACGATGATTTCATCGAAGAGTTTATTCAGGCAGTACAACTTCGTTGGCCTGATGCATTGATTCAATTTGAGGATTTCGCGCAGAAGAATGCGATGCCAATCCTTGAGCGATACAAAGACCGCGTATGTTGTTTTAACGATGACATTCAAGGTACTGCAGCCGTGACCGTTGGTTCGCTGATTGCGGCTTGTAAAGCTGCGGGGACCAAGCTTTCCGAGCAACGCATTACCTTCCTGGGTGCAGGTTCAGCGGGTTGCGGTATCGCAGAAGCGATCATTGCGCAGATGGTGTCTGAAGGCATCACTGATGGTGAAGCGCGTGAGCGTGTGTTCATGGTTGACCGTTGGGGTCTGCTGTTGGATTCCATGCCAAACCTGCTCGATTTCCAGCAGAAGCTGGTTCAGAAGTCATCTGCGATCAAAGACTGGGAGCTGCAAGACCAAAATGTTTCGCTACTCGATGTGGTTCAGAATGCTAAACCTACCGTTCTTATCGGTGTTTCTGGTGCACCAGGTCTGTTCAGCGAAGAAGTCATTAAAGCGATGCACGCTAACTGCGAACGCCCTATTGTGTTCCCACTGTCTAACCCAACCAGCCGTGTCGAAGCGACGCCGTTTGATATCCTTCGCTGGACAAACGGTGAGGCTCTGGTAGCAACCGGTAGCCCATTTGAGCCTGTTGTTCTGGATGGCGGTAAAACCTTTACCATTGCACAGTGCAACAACAGCTACATTTTCCCAGGCATCGGTTTGGGTGTGTTGGCGGCTGAAGCGAAACGTGTCACTGACGAAATGCTGATGGAATCCAGCCGCGCACTGGCTGAGTGTTCTCCACTGGCCAAGTTTGGTCGCGGCCCACTGTTGCCTGCGCTTGAAGAGATTCACTCTGTGTCCCGCCACATTGCATTGGCAGTGGCGAAGAAAGCCATTGAGCAAGGTGTAGCGCTGGAACTGACGGAAGATGCCTTGCAAGAACGTATCGATGCCATTTTCTGGCAGCCTAAGTACCGTCAGTACAAACGCACGTCGTTCTAATCTCTCTATCTGCGCCATTTGAAACAACCTCTGCTTTTGCGGAGGTTGTTTTTGTTATTTCGCTCAATTTGGTTTAACCTCCTGTTTCTTCCGCTGATATTTATTTCCCCATACTGTGATGTCATTGCGTAAAGCGTCTTTTGTAATCATGACTCTTGTTGTCGCCTCACTTGTTGCTATCGCAGCAATGGATTTCTGGGTGACATTTCAGGCGAAAGACCGCATCTACGATTCCGTCGATAACACACCAAATCGCCATATCGGTTTGGTGCTGGGTACCAGCAAGTACATCGGCAGAACACTGAACCCTTATTACACCTATCGCATTGAAGCCGCACAGGAGCTCTA
This sequence comes from Grimontia sp. SpTr1, assembly GCF_947387585.1. Taxonomy (NCBI): domain Bacteria; kingdom Pseudomonadati; phylum Pseudomonadota; class Gammaproteobacteria; order Vibrionales; family Vibrionaceae; genus Grimontia; species Grimontia sp. SpTr1. The sequence continues at coordinate 25,505 of NZ_CANDOD010000011.1, read as the reverse complement.
TCTCAGTAAAAAAGTTGAGGTGATGCTGCTCAGTGGCGACAACGCCCACCGCTCTTATAACGAACCTTGGACGATGAAACGGGACATGCTGAAAGCTGGGATCCCAGATGATCGGATCTTCCTCGACTATGCAGGCTTCCGCACGCTGGACTCCATTATTCGCGCTAAGAAGGTGTTTGATGCAGACGAATTCACCCTCGTTACCCAAGCTTTCCACTGCGAGCGAGCCCTTTTCATCGCTGACTATTACGATATTGATGCTATCTGTCTGGCCGTTCCAAGCCCCGGCGGCACAGCAGGCATGAAAATCCGCGCCCGAGAAACCTTGGCGCGTGTTAAGGCTGTGTTAGACATTTATGTATTAAACGAACAACCCAAGTTCCTTGGACCAAAAGAAAGCATTCCCACCGAAACACTTTCTGACAATTAGATAACCACTGTTACTCCGCCAGTAAAGTGATGGGTAGGTTTCCACCCATTCCAAAAACATCAGCTCCCAGTTTTAAACATCCGCGCAACATCTTGTTAATCCTGTGGCTTCCGCCTCTCTCACCCTTTGATTCTTTCAGCAATAATGCACCCACAAAGAGCGAAATGCTCGATAGCGGAAACCTTGATTCATCGTTTCCACCAAAACAAGAAAGTTGCCCTACTTATATATGAAGGAAGCCCATATGACAGCATTAACCCTTGCTTTCAAAGATTGGCTGTTTAACAGAAACAGTTTGATCCTCCTTGCAGACATTGCACTCTTTTTCATCCTGATGAATGTCTTACCGTTTGAAGAAAACGTCGTTATCGGCCTGTCCATGCTGGTCTTTATCGCTGTACTTTGGCTAACCGAAGCCCTGCATGTCAGCATCACTGCCCTGCTCGTTCCCTTGATGGCAGTCGTACTGGGTGTATTCAAAACCCCCGCCGCACTGGCAAACTTTGCCAACCCAATTATTTTCCTTTTCCTCGGCGGTTTTGCTCTGGCTGCGGCGCTTCATGTACAAAAGCTTGACCAAGCGATTGCCGATAAAGTGTTGGTATTGGCAAAAGGACGTATGAGCGTTGCTGTGTTGATGCTGTTTGGTGTGACAGCAGGTCTTTCGATGTGGATTTCAAACACTGCAACGACAGCCATGATGCTTCCTCTGGTACTGGGTGTACTGAGCAAGGTTAACGCTAAATCTGAGCGTGGCACTTATGTTTTTGTTCTACTGGGTATTGCTTACTGTGCAAGTATCGGCGGTATCGCGACTATCGTGGGTAGCCCGCCAAACGCGATCGCTGCGGCAGAAGTTAACCTGAACTTTGCACAATGGATGAAGCTTGGCCTTCCGATCACGCTGACGCTGCTTCCTCTCACTATCGCAGTGCTTTACTTCCTGACGAAACCAAACCTAAACCACACGTTTGAACTCAACCACAAACCTATCGAATGGACGAACGGTCGTCGTCTGACACTGGCCATCTTCGCTTTCACTGCTTTCTGCTGGATTTTCAGCAAGCCAATCAACCAAATGCTAGGCGGCCTAAGCAAGTTTGACTCGCTGGTTGCGCTGACTGCTATCATCCTGTTGGGTGCAACCCGTGTGGTGAAATGGAAAGACATTGAGAAAACGACTGATTGGGGCATCTTGCTGCTGTTCGGTGGTGGCTTAACACTGAGTAACGTACTGAAAGCGACTGGAACCAGCGTATTCCTTGCGGAATCTCTGAGTGGTTTCTTATCAAGCGCAGGCATCTTCTTCACTCTACTGACCGTTGTTGCTTTCGTGGTGTTTCTGACTGAATTTGCAAGTAACACGGCAAGTGCGGCGCTTCTGGTGCCAGTCTTCGCCACAGTCGCTGAAGCACTGGGTGTGTCTCCGGTCGTGCTGTCAGCCTTGATTGCTGTCGCTGCTTCGTGTGCATTCATGCTGCCTGTTGCCACACCACCTAACGCAATTGTGTTCGGTTCTGGTCATATCAAACAATCAGAAATGATGCGTGCCGGTAGCTACCTGAACGTTGTCGCCATCATTGTTCTGGCTATGTTTGCCTGGATGTTCTGGTAATTAGAACAAGCCACCGTAAACCATCCCCCTAAGTGGCCTTCGGGCCACTTTTTTGTTTTAAATCACTTCCTGCTAACACTCGTTTGTTTCAACCCTGTAACGGGAGTAAACTGCTTTTATTATTACGAGAAAAAGAGAAACTCATGCCATTTGCAGAAATTACTGGCTGGGGAAAGTGTTTACCTCAGGCAGAACTTACTAACAACGACCTCAGCACCTTCATCGAAACTTCCGACGAATGGATTTCAAGCAGAACCGGCATCAGTAGCCGCCGCATTAGCCACGTAAATACATCTGATATGGCCGCCGTCGCTGGCAAACATGCGCTGGCAGCGGCAGGCATTGAAGGCAAAGACCTCGACCTGATTATCGTCGCCACTTGCTCTCCTGACACCCTGATCCCAAACATTGCTTCTAAAGTACAGCTTGAACTAGGTGCCAAAAAAGCCGCAGCTTTTGACCTAAACGCAGCGTGTACCGGCTTCTTGTATTCACTTGAAACCGCTACCCGCATGATTCAATCAGGCAACTATCAGCATGCACTAGTGATTGGTGCCGAACGCCTAACTTGGTATCTCGATTGGAGCAAACGAGATACGGCCGTACTGTTTGGTGATGGTGCCGGTGCTGTCATCCTCAGCAAAACGGATAAAGAAGTCGGCTTACTCGACGCGCAACTCGGCTGTGATTCAGAAGGTCGTGATGTGTTAGCCATTCCAGAGTTTGGAACTGCGATGCCGCGCTTCGAACAAGACAATGGTTATTTTGATTTCAACTTTGTTGGGCGTGAAATTTTTAAGCGCGCGGTAAAAGGTATGGGGTCGGCTGCTGGTACAGTGCTTTCACGTTCGAGCATGACGCCGGAAGATATCAATGTTGTTATTCCGCACCAAGCTAACAAACGCATTATCGAAGCGCTTTGCGATCATGCAAAGATCCCGCTAGAGAAAGCATTTATCAACATCCACAAGTACGGTAACACTTCTGCGGCAACCATTCCAATCGCGCTTTGTGAAGCGGTGGAAGAAGGCCGAGTTCAGCCAAACAATACCCTGCTGATGGCCGCTTTCGGTGCTGGCCTGACTTGGGGTGCTGGTGTGCTTCGCTGGGGTGACCGTGTGACGCCTATCAGCCAATCGGATGCTGCGCTTCCAGAACCCGAAACCAACGCACTGGGATTGCTGGAAGAGGCTATCGCGCTCTGTAAAGCGAACGCTGAAAAGTAAGAATCACTGATTACATAATACCCAAACAACCTGAAGATGCAGGATTCAGCGAGATTGACTGACGTTGTGCTCGCGGCGTTCCTTTGCAGGTGTAGTCATCTCCATCAAAAAGGAACAACAAAGGGCACGGCGTCAGTCAACTCCCCCGAAGGGAGGCCCTCAATGCGCCCACTTCATCGTTAAATTCCACGGAAATAGAACGACTATTCCTCGCGAAATTTGCCTCGAATTGAACGCATTGATGACCTCTGAACTCAAGCATCTTCAGGTCGTTTGGGTATACAAACGAAGAAGCCGCTTAAATGCGGCTTCTTTCTATTTCTAAGCTCTGTTGACCTTTGCTGAAGATTTATACCGTGGCAATAAATGACTCAGCAAATACCTCAACACGGTTACGGCCATTTTGTTTAGCGCGGTATAGCGCATCGTCCGCATCGGCGATCATGGCTGCAATACTGCCTTCACGCATAGAAGACACACCCACGCTGCAGGTCAATTCTGCGTCATGTGGCCACTCTGTGGTCTCAAACGCCGACCGAATTTTCTCTGCCAGAAATGATGCCTGAGCCAGGTTGCGATTTGGACAGAAAATCACGAACTCTTCCCCGCCCCAGCGGACAATCACATCGCTAGAGGATACCGACTCGCGAAGCACATCAGCGGCCGACACTAACAACTTGTCGCCCATGTCATGGCCATAGTTGTCATTAATCTTCTTAAAGTGGTCAATGTCCATGCATAGCGCTGTACAGTTCTTTCCGTTTGTCGAAGCCAACGCTTTTTCTAACTCACGGTAAATATCCATGCGGTTACGGAGCCCAGTCAAAGCATCCGTCGTTGCCATGATAGACAAGGTTTCACTCTGTTGTTTCAACGCAGTGTTAATGGCCTTCAATCGATTTGCACGGCGTCTTTCCGCATCATATACACGGCGGCTTTGGGTGTATTTCACAGCAAGTAAGAATGTCGCCGTAGCCAACCAGATGAACGTCAGGGCGCGGAACAATTCAGCCTCTGTGACCATCATACCCTCAAAGCGGACATTCTTGATGGTGAGTTCATGACTTCCGATCGTTGGCGCACTACCGGTCGCAATCTCAATCAAGGAGATGTTTGTCATGTCTGGCCCGGCGTGCTCAAGCGGAATATCTAGATCCGAAATCCACCAGGAAAGCACCTGGAAGGAGTTCAGCGGCAATACAATTTCGGACATGGATTCAGTCGGATTGTATTCAATACCGTTGAATTTAAGTGAAACCGGATCGTCCGTGGTTGAATACGCTTCATCATAGTTACGCAGGTAAACACGCAGGCGCTGGTCAGGTGCAGGGGCTTTATAAGCGGCCTCAATGACCATGGAATGGTAGTTTTTCAGGTCGATACCGCGCGTCACACTAGGGCTGACACTGATCGCCACTTCACAAAATGGCCAACGGTACCCCGCACCAAGTTCACACTCTAGCGCTACATCTCCCTCTTCGTTGATATAGACACGCCCGTGTGTATCACCACCCATAGGGGTATCGTCAATGTAGCGGAACTCAAAATCCGTAGGAGAAATAACGTAACTCGATTTTGCCCCACCAACAAAAAACCAAACGACGGTGGCTACAGAAAAGAAAAGCAAAACGAAGATTGCAATTAATGCTCGCGAAAATTTATAACTCAACAATGCTTACCAAACTCTTTCTTGTGATTATTCTTGCTATGCCACCTTCTCACATTTCGATGGCTTTATTTAAACGAAAGGCACCGCTTTTGCGGTGCCTCGAATTTATCTAGATTAAAAAGGTTTATACAACGGGTCTAATCACTTTATCGCTGTATATTCAGGAATGCGGCACCTCGCACACCACCTGAGTCACCGTGTTTTGCCTTGATGATTTTAGGCGCATTCGCGATAGACAGCAGGTATTTAGGCACGCGCTTTGGCATTTCTTCATAAATGTATTCAAAATTAGACAAACCACCACCCAGCACAACAACATCTGGGTCAATACCAGTGAAAAGACCTGCAAACACCATCGCAAGCATTTCCATGTATTTATCAACGAACTCAGACTCGGTTTTTTCGCCAGCCTTGAATGCATTAATAATGTCGATGGCTTTCTTTTCTTCGCCATGAAAATGCGCATAGAGCATTTCAAAACCACGGCCCGACAGGTAGTTATCGATACACCCTTTCTTTTCACAGCCACAGTCAAAGATCGGCGCATTGTCACCCAGATGAAGCCAAGCGTCGATTGGCATACGCATGTGACCTAGTTCGCCTGCAACGTTGTTTTTGCCTGATACGACTTTGCCATCGACAATGATACCGCCACCAAATCCGGTGCCCAGAATCAGTCCTAGAACGACCTTTTCACCCTGTAGCTCTTCATCCCATGCTTCTGAGAGCGCAAAACAGTTTGCGTCGTTGTTAAGAGCAACTGCACGACCTATCTTCGCTTCCAGATCTGCACGTAGCGTGCGCCCTTTCGCTGCAGGCACGTTAACCGTCAAAACGGTGCCGTCTTCCGCTTTTTCAATACCCGGAATGCCGATACCCACAGTGCCTTCACAGCCAAACTGTGCATCGTACTTCGCCACCAGCGCCGCAAGTGTTTCAATCAACTGCTCGTAATTGTCGCCTGGTGTAGGAACACGTTCTGTTGCTTGGCGTTTCAATTCACTATCAAACGCACCAAACTCAATTTTCGTGCCGCCTACGTCAAAGCCGTAATACATCCTTTACTCCATTGTTCCAATTTTCAATTCGCTAAACTGCCCAAATTATCCCTGTTTCAGCGAGGTATGAATGTGATTAAAAACAAAATACCTTCTCTGCAACCCAATGACCTCCGCTATTTATGCGCATCTCATCGCAAATTTGGTTTGGGTATACACCCCATCAATCTTTGAATTGTCTTTGTACCACTTCTCGGTACTTATCTAACGCGCCGGGAACAGGTAACTGCCTCTGTTTCTTACCCGTAAGATAGTGCTCTCTAAACACATCAAACCAAGCGTCTAAACTTTCGCCCGCCAATCTGTCACCGTTTAGTGCCAATACCTTTGCAGCCACTTCTGCAGTAGCGAGTTGGCTTTCACCACTCGCTTCGCGGACACCATACCGGGATAAAGCTTCGGCCTTAATACTCAGCACCGGAAAACGCGCCATCCAGGGGCTTTTACGGAAAATCTTTTTCGCTTCCTGCCAGGTACCGTCAATCATGATAAAAAGTGGCCGTTTGCCTTCGGTGATGACAGGCTCAGCATGCACTCTTTCTGGCTCAGCATATTGAGCAGGGAAAACGATATAGGGCTGCCATTTGGGATCATTCACCAAATCCAGCATTTCTTTATTCGGCTCAGTGCGAGACCAAATATACGCAAAGGTATCTTCAACCGTATCTGCGATAAGACGTCCTGTATTGCTGGGTTTCAACACTTCATCGTCATACATCACCAACAGAAACGCCGCATTTGTTGGATACGAGACTTTCTCTTCGCAAATACAAAGGCGACTCACAACCATGCATTGAGAGCAGCGTTCAACATTTGCTCCCCTCGCCTTAAAAGGACGGGTCGATTGAGCCAGTCGTTGCTGATAGAGGTGATGTACTGCGTGGAGTTTCATGAAATGCGCCGTGATATGAAGCGATAAATAACAGGCGCATTTTAATGTTGGTTCTGTTTGATGCAACTATATTGCAAAAAGCAGGATGTGGGAGGTGATATTTAGACCAACTCAGACACAGTAGCATCGAACAGGTTTTTCACCAGACCAATATATTCTTCCAGAATATTAATTTGGCTATAAGTCGGTTTTTGGTGCCAGACAGAGCTGAGGATCTCTTCTAGGTCAGCAACAATTTTATCGGCTTCTCTCATGATCTCGAAGCGCAATGCCTGTGGCATGTCTTTGTTCTGGTCACAGATCGCCATAATTTGGCTCGCGACCAATTCATGCACGAGATCGTCGATGGTTTCAGAGCCAACTTTGTCGCCGGGCTCTGAAAACTGCCCCAGGTTATCGACAAAAAACTCAATCAGCGCTGCATACCCATCCGATTCAACGACCATTTTTACCTCCAGTGATAAAGCTCATCCCGCAATTTTATTGCCCTCAGCCTCAAATTGGTACCAATAATTACGCCTGATGTCACTTTATTGAAATCAATGTCTCCATATTGCGATTACGGCGTCTACATTATAAGTTCCCAAGAACATGATTGTCCGGTTTAGCGTAACAAGGTGCCTGCACTGCACTTGTCTTCAAAATTCTAAACCACTGATTTCATGAATTTATTGCACAAGTGGCGATACCTTCATTAAAACCAATAAAAATGATTACGGCCACACAGCACATTGCTGATCAGTGCTTGAATGCAAGGTTAAGGAAATATGATGTCTGACGAACGGATTCAGCGCGCTAATCAGTTCCCATTTTCTAAAAGTATCGTCGGTAAAGTTGGTCTTATCATGGCCATGGTGACACTCTGCGCCATGCTGCTGTCAGTTTTTACCTATGTGAAGCACAACAGCGTCAGTATAGATACCAACAAAACCAGCCGGCTGGAAATTCCAAGCGCCTTACTCTCAGTCTCCATGCTTCGATATGCTGGCGAAATGAACCGTAGCATGCTCAGTTACGCCTTGGGTCAAGAAACTGCTCTCGAGAATTTCTACCGTAACAAGAATCAGTTCGAAGTTTCCCTCAATGAACTCAAGAAATTGCACGGCGATCATACAAGTCACCTAAAAAACATCGAAACTATCTACGGCAATTTCGTCGATAAGATAGAAAATGATGTTATCGGACAGTACGACCCTAAGAGAGAATCTTGGGCACTGAATGAGAAGCGAATTATTTCTGCCACGTTAGCGCCAGAGCTTTTCGATTCCATCAACCTGATGGACAGCAGTAAAGAAACCTCTGAGCTCCTGTCAAAGCAAGATACACAGCACTATGTATGGCTCATCCGGGATGAAGTTGATGACATGACATCTGCTCTGTTTTTCTACCTTAGCGGCGAGGAAAATCAACGGGATCGTTTTGATGCCAATGAAGCGTTTTTCCGTAACCATATTAATTACTTGAGAAAGAATACCGCTGACGTATCTACCATCGAACAGCTCGATCTCATCAAAGGGTTAGGAAGAGTATTTTCTGAGCGTATTCGCCGGGTATTCGACCAATATGACCCATCGAAAAAGTTGATCGCTGTGTCTTCACTCAAAGCCATTAATGTTAATGAATACAAAGCACTGGAAACCTCGCTGACGGAGTTTTCCCGCGAAACCAGTTTCAGCGCGGCCAATTCCATGGCCAATCTAAGAAACGTGCTCAACAACAATCAGCTTTCGTTCTTTGCACTTTTTGCTGTGATGACAGTGGTCAGTATCTTTGTGACCTACTACATCTATAAAAAAGTGACGCAGCCAATCGCTCGACTTGCGGACACTATGCGCAATCTGGCCGATGGCAACACTGAGATTCCGATCCTGTATAAAGACCGCCCGGATGAAGTGGGGCAAATCTCACATGCACTCAGCTCGTTCCGCGACCACATCATTTCCCGCAACCAAGCCAGAGAACAGCTGCTTTATCAGAAAGAATTAGCTGAAACTGCCTCCAAAGCGAAGGCTCAGTTCCTTGCCGCAATGAGCCACGAAATCCGCACCCCGATGAACGGTGTGATCGGTATGATCGATATATTGCTGCGTTCCAAACTCGATGCGTCTCAAAAGAGTGTCGCCAACACAGTGAGGGAGTCGGCGCTCTCATTATTATCTATTATTAATGACATACTCGACTTTTCCCGCATAGAGGCCGGTAAAATGCGTATCGATAATGTCAGCATTTCTCTCAGACATATCGCAGAACAGGTGATGGATAACCTGGCCACAGAAGCGGCCGAGAAGAACGTTTCATTAACCTTATTTGTTGATCCAAATGTCCCCACCGCCATGTTTGGCGACCCAACCCGTATTAAACAGATTCTGTTTAACATTATCGGGAATGGCATCAAGTTCTCTGGCGGGCAGCCACATCGCGGCGAAGTACAGGTTTGGATAAAATCACAGGATACAACGGATGGCACAGCGAAAGTCTTTATTGAAATCCGCGACAACGGTATCGGGATCGGTAAAGACAAGCTAGAAGCTATATTCCAGCCCTTTACACAAGCAGAGTATTCCACTACGAGGCGCTATGGCGGCTCGGGTCTGGGCCTCGCTATCAGTCGTAATATAGCGTCTTTAATGGGCGGCTCTATTTCTGCCACCAGTGAAGAAGGCATTGGCTCAACCTTTATGGTGACCTTTACCCTTCCCTACTCGCAAGAAGTCACAGCACCGGATGACTGCAACATTGACGTACTGCGTGAGTCAGCCGCCACCATCAACAATGTGGTGTGCATCAACACCCTCGAAAACGGTGCGCTGAAGGTAAGTATTGATAATTACCTGAAAAACATGAATATATCGGTGCAAAGCATCACCATTGAATTGCTGCACCTTCAGAAATTCCCACGCGATGACATCAAATATGTGGTGCTTTGCCGCGATTACTTGAAAACCAAACAATTGATGCCGGCTTATGTTCCGTCAAACATCGATATTCGTTACCTCGAACTAGATATGAACCTTCCAGTCAGACGGTATGGCGGCATCGATGTTTTCGCGATTTTCTCTTCCCCGCTCAAACTTTCCAGCCTGATCAGTGGCCTAAGGATCTGTGTCGGTCTCGAGAGCCCCGACTACCCGGTTATCGACACTCGGGGTAAAGAAGCCTTTATTGAACGTGCGCAGGACAACCATGGCACGATATTGGTGGCAGAAGACAACGTCACTAACCAAACGGTGATAGAGAAGCAGCTTACCTACCTTGGCTACCATGTGGTGATGACAGCCGACGGTCAGGAAGCACTGCGGGCCTATCGCAATCAGCCGTTTTCTCTGGTGCTCACAGACTGCCACATGCCAAATATGGATGGTTATGAGCTAACGAAAGCAATCCGCGAGATTCAAAAAGAACGCGCCGAGTTTGTTCCTATCGTCGCACTCACCGCAAATGCACTGGTCGGCGAAGCTGAGCGCTGTATTGAAACCGGTATGAACGATTTTATTGCCAAGCCAGTTGAAATCGATGTGATTCAAAAGGTCTTAGCGAAATGGTGTGCCCAAAGTAAACCCTTCGCTGAACCTAACGAGGAACCGACGGGAATCGAAAAGCCTTCCTCGGAAACAGAAAATCCATCGCTAGACGATCCACAGCAAGACGAAGAATGTGTTGAGATAGAGCTAGACCCTCAGGTGCTGAAAAAGCTGTTCTGGGGCGATACCGAAACCTACGCAGAAGTGCTGGGCGAATTCATTAAGCATTGCGAACCTGAGCTCAACACCTTGTCAGAGTTCAAGTCGCCTTATGATTTTGCGGAAGTGAAAATGCTGTCCCACAAGCTTAAAACGTCATCACGTAGCATCGGCGCAATCGAACTATCAGATCTGTGTATGCAGATAGAGAAATGCGCTGCGGCAGAAAATGCGGACACAGAGGGACTGATCAATGACCTCAGACCAGTACTACGCGCATCTTTGGTTGCCGTCCATCGAAAGCATGCTGATTTATTACAATCACTTGGGTCAAATGCGGTGAATAGTTAAAGCAAAGATAGATTTCAGCAGAATGAGAGATTTAGTGCCACACTTGTAAGGATTCAATCAACATCAGAACGAGTGAGCCAGTCATGAGAAAAACAAAAATCATCACAACTGAAGACATTCTGCTGAAACTTTGCCAATCGGTAACCGCGGTCCTTTCGAAAGCAACAGATACACAAGTTCACCACTCTGCCATGGTGCAGAAGATATCCAAAACCAGCCTGAAACCTGACTTCGGTTGCTTTGTTCTTTTTGATGGCGGCTTCTCCGGATTAGTGGTGATTAATTTCGAAGCCAAAGCAGCGCTTGAGGTCTACCAGAAATACATGTCCCACATGGGCATTCCAAAAGAAGAACTTGCAACCCTGCACACTTCTGACGAAGTCGCGGACGTTTTGGGGGAGCTCATGAACCAAATCGTGGGTGACTTCACCGGTAAAGTGAAACGTTCGCTACAAACCAATATCACACAGAATCAACCCAAAATGATGGCGATCAACAAGAACATTAATGTCACTGTTGATAGCAATATTGAACGCCCTCAGGCACGCCGCGTTAGCTTCAGCACTGAAGACAACAATATCTTCTACCTAGAGCTTTCGATGGAGCGAACAGAGTTCATCCAACTCGAAGAATTCGAGGAAGGCGATGAAATCAATCCTGATGAAATTCTGGAGACGGAAGTCGCCAAAAGCCTCGATGCTAAAGACAAGAAAAAGAGTAAATCCAAAAAAGCGGCAGAAGCCGACTCTTTGCTGGACGATCTAGGTATCTAAGAGCTTCACCGATCCCCATGGCGGCACCATGCCGCCAAAAAAAATTATCAGGGAGAATGTTGTGGACATCGTCGACGCATGGATGAAGAAAATTCAAAACTGGTACGAAGACGCTGAACATCGGAATGTTGATACACTCGCTGCTGTTGTATCCCAAACCCCGGCCATGATTTTTGACCCGCCTATCGACCTAACCAGAAGTGATGCTATCGCTTATTTTGTGGATGGCTGCACCAAGTTACAACGTCACTATCAGTTTGAAGGCAAAGCGGAAGAAGCCTTTAGTTACTTGCAGTTTTGCTATGCCAAACTGCAGGCTTTGGCTTCACGATCAGATATCGAACCAGATATTAAACGCTGGAGTTTGAAAAAACTGGATACCTTGATCGTCGCCATGATGGAGTTCTGCCAACAGCAGAATGACGCATCATGGCAAAGGGAGAGTGAGCAGTTAGTGGAGCTTCACGTCACCTTTATGATGGGTCAAAACGACCTGAATTTGCACACCCCCGCTAGCCCCTACTAAACGCAAAAAGCCGACCATAAGTCGGCTTTAGGCTTGCTGAGACTTCAACTATGCATGCTGAACAACTGCTTGCGTTTCTTCGCTTTGCTTCAATGCTGCATACATAAACCCTGTCACCAAAGTACCTGCTGCAATCGCACCAAGGTAAAGCAGTACTGGTGTGATGGCATTTGGAATGAACAGTACAAAGATACCGCCATGAGGAGCCATCAATTTTGCGCCAATCAACATAGACAACGCACCAGTCAATGCGCCACCTACCATACAGGCTGGTATAACGCGCATTGGATCACGTGCTGCGAAAGGAATCGCACCTTCAGAGATAAAGCACATCCCCAGAACAAACGATGCTTTACCCGCTTCACGTTCCTGAGCATTAAACTTACTGCGTGCCAACAAGGTTGCCAGACCCATGCCCATTGCAGGTACCATACCCGCTGCCATCACTGCTGCCATTGGTGTGTAAGTTTGGGAAGCCAGCAAGCCAACACCAAAGGTATAAGCTGCTTTGTTAACTGGGCCGCCCAAGTCAAAGCACATCATGGCGCCAAGGATCACACCCAGCAAAACCGCATTGGTCGAACCCATACTGTTCAGGAACTCGGTCAGGCTGTTCATCACACCTGCAACTGGGCCACCCACCACGAAAATCATGACTAAACCCGTCACCAAACTCGCCAGTAGCGGAATGATCAAGATTGGCTTCAACGCTGCCATGGAGTCCGGCAGTTGGACTTTATCAGCAATCAGTTTTGCGGAATAACCCGCCAAGAAACCCGCGACGATACCGCCGAGGAAGCCTGCGCCTGTAGAACTTGCCAGCATACCGCCAATCAAACCCGGTGCCAGACCCGGACGGTCAGCGATAGAGAACGCGATAAAACCCGCCAACACAGGAACCATTAACGCAAATGCACTCGCGCCACCGATTTCCATGAGTGCCGCCGCCAGTGTGCCCTCTTCTTTGAACGCTTCAATACCGAAGACGAAAGACAGCGCGATACACAGACCACCAGCAACAACCAATGGCAACATATGTGAAACGCCAGTCATCAGGTGTTTGTAGGCACCAGTGCGTTCTTTCTTACTGCTGTTATCCGTTTTCGCGCCGCCGTGCTTGTAAACTTCAGCTTGCTCAAACGCATTGGACAATTCTTGCTTGGTTTTCTTTAGCGCTGCTCCAGTACTGGTTCGATAAACGCGCTTACCATCAAAGCGAGCCATATCGACTTCAATATCCGCGCCGATGAAGACCAAGTCTGCAGCTGCAATCTCTTCCTCGGTCAGCTGGTTTTTCGCGCCCACAGAGCCCCGGGTTTCAATTTTCACCCACATACCCTGTGCTTTGGCCTCTTCTTCTACAGCTTCTGCCGCCATGAAGGTGTGCGCCACCCCTGTGGGGCACGCGGTAATGCCAACAATTCTTTTTTGGGCTGCAGGTTTAGCCGCTTCACCTACATGGGCATAGACTTCAGCGTTTGAGCCCGCATCATCCAGCAACTGCTTCACATCTGCATAGCAGGCTTCTAATGATGCTTGGTAAACCGGTTTGCCATTGAATCTCGCCATATCAGCGACTGGTCCAACGGTCACGATAAGATCCGCAGCTTCAATGTCAGATACAGAAGCGGGCTTATTCGGTTTCACAGTGCTTTGGCATTCAATCACAGCTTGCCATTGAAGTGCTGCGACGGCTTTTTCAAGCATTCCCGCGGCGATAATAGTATTTGCAATACCACTTGGGCACGATGTCACGATTACTGCTTTCATCTCTCTACCCCTGTTCCTTTAGTTATTTTTAATCTGTTTCACGTTAACTTGGCGTTGTAGCGTTTCTACTTGAACAATATCTTCAACACCAACATTGACCTGTGTGACTGCTAGCGCAGACAGCGCGGTAGCGAAACTCAGAGAGGTTTCCCGATCCCACTGGTTCAATTCTGCCCAGCACATTCCTGCCACCAGCGTGTCGCCAGCACCTACTGTGCTGACCACTTTCATTTTTGGTGGCTGGCTGGCATACCAAACGCCATCTTTCAGCCACAGCACACCTTCTGGGCCACGGGAAATCACCACATTATCAATACCCGTATTACTCAAGGTTTTACCCGCTTCGAGAAGTTCAGATTCATTGGAAAGGTGCCTACCCGCCCATTGCGAGAGTTCTTCATCATTCGGCTTAACCAGCCAAGGAGAGGCATTCAAACCCGCTGCCAATGCAGCGTTACTGCTGTCGAAAAATACTTTTTTGCCTTGCTCCCGAAGCGCGGCAATCCAAGAAGCGAGTTTTTCCGGTGAAATACCCGACGGTAAGCTTCCAGCAATCACGAACACGTCGTGAGTCTCTGCCAATGTATGGAGGGCGCTTTCAAGCTGTTGAACATCATCTTCAGATACAGCAACACCAGGGAAATTCAGATCAGTGACGCGACCTGACTCTTCCACCAGTTTGACGTTAATGCGCGATGCACCAGCTACACGAATAAAGGCATCATGAATGCCTTTCTGTTCGAAAAGGTGCGCGAAAGGATCCTGATTTTCATCACCGAGAAAGCCAGTCACTGTGACATCTGCCCCCAATTCGGCGAGCACTTTTGCAACGTTAATCCCCTTACCGCCCGGATTCATGTTCGAAGACTGGATAAGGTTGACGGTACCTGCTTTGAGCTCTGCCATGGCACCAGTCATATCCAGCGCAGGATTAAGCGTGACGGTGACTACACGAAAATTCGTCATGATTTACCCCTCACCCAAACCGGCTTCAATGGCTTGGCCGATGGCGTCAATGGCAACTTGAGCGTCGGCACCGTCAGCGGTAAACTCCAATTCATGGCCTTGCTTAACACCCAACGCAATCACCTTCATCAGGCTTTTGGCATTCACTTGCTTGCCATCACCATTCAGGTTCGACACCCAGATCTGTGAATCGAACTTCTTAGCTACACTCACCAGCATGGCGCCTGGTCGGGCATGAAGACCGTGGGCATTTTTGATTTTGAAGATTTGGCTAAGACCGCCCTGGCGAACCTCAGAAAAAGCCTTAACCACGGATTCTGGGGAGGATGCAAACACCTCTGCGATTTTTCCATCAAACGCCAACTCACTGATGTTGTTCATGATGTATGTGTGCTCTGCGCTGTTAGCCGCAATAGCAATCAACCCTTTCACGGCTTTACCATCGACTTCGAAAGCTTGCTCTACAGACAAGAAAGCTATCGCGGTTTGCTTTACCGACTCTGATGAAGCATTCAGCCAAAGCCCCTGGCCCAGACATACTGGCGCCTGACCAACAAGTGAGGAGACAAATCCCTGACCAACGGCATCCGCTGCTTTCAATTTGCCCGCACATACCGCGCTCATGGAAACTAAATCTGCTGTAGGGAAATTCAGGGTGATAGTGCTTTCATTGAAAAGCAGGCCTTTCTGGTTCGCACCGTTTAATACCGCAAGGATCTGCTCGGCGCTGGTCGCGGCCTTTAGTGCTTCTTCCACAGAGTCGGCAGAAAGAACGTGGGTCAGTTGCTTCAATATGCCGAGGTGTTCGTCAGATTTCGCCGCAATACCGATTGCAAGGTAAACCGTGTTTCCGTTGCCCCAATCCACGCCATTAGCAAAGTGATGAATTTGCACGCCAGTTTGCTTCACCAAATCGCGGGTGTCAGTGGTGCCATGAGGAATCGCAATACCATTTCCCAGGTATGTTGAATTCTGGTTTTCTCGTGCAAGCATGCCTGAACTATACCCTTCAACAACAAGCCCTTTAGCGACCAAATCATTAGCAATCTCTTGTATCGCCTCTTGTTTCGTTGCAGCACTCTTGCCGAGTTGCACGTCGTTTTGCGTGAGTTCAAGCATCATTCTTACCTCAGATTTCAGTGGGCTGAGCCCACTTTTCATTCGCCCCGCCACACATTGATTGCTGCAGCCAAGCCGTAATATTCATAGTCAGTAAAGCGTCTTCAAGCGCACTTTCAGCTTCACTGAATCGTTTCAGCATTCAAATCAAAAAACAGGCTTCACGCACAGTTTTCATCTTTGCTGAAACCTTTCAGCTACCAATGCTGAATCCATTCAGCTTATAATGCAAAGAATCGATAAGATCCTTTGTGCTTTTTATGATCACGCGCACAGAGTGTTCCCAATCTGATAAGTAAGTCGGATTTGGTTTAAGGGGAAAAATTTCAATGAAACTGGACGAGATAGCCCGCTTGGCTGGAGTTTCACGCACAACGGCAAGTTACGTGATTAACGGCAAGTCAGCTAAATACCGCATCAGTGAACGCACTCAACAGAAAGTGATGGAAGTTGTCGAGAAATATAACTACCGTCCCGACCATGCAGCCAGCGCTCTTCGCGCAGGTACGACCCGATCGTTTGGCCTTCTAATCCCCGATTTGGAGAATGGCAGTTACGCAAAAATCGCCAAATTACTTGAGCGGGACGCACGTCAGGCAGGTTATCAATTGATTATCAGTTGTTCTGACGACAATCCTGAGACCGAGAAGCAAGTGGTGAATATGTTAGTCGCACGCAAAATTGATGCGTTGATTGTTGCCTCTTCCCTGCCTGCAGAGAACGACTTCTACCCTGCCATTCAAGCTTCTGGCACACCAGTAATTGCCATTGACCGTGCATTAGATGATGAACACTTCGCCTGTGTGATCAGTGAAGATCTGGATGGTGCATTTTCATTGACCAACCAGTTAGCTGAATTGGGCGCAAATACCATTGGACTGATTGGCGCAGTACCCGAACTGGGTATATCAAAAGAGCGTGAACAGGGTTTTTTGTCTGCTGCCAGAAAAGCAAACGCAGGTACACAAATCGCCTATGGTGACCATTTCAGTCAGAAAGAAGCTAAGCGGCTTATTCTGCAATGGTATCACGCTGGTATGATGCCTGAGGCCATACTCACCACTTCATACGCGTTGTTTGAAGGTATCCTTGATGCCATTCTGGAAGAACCAGAGATTGGCGAGAGAGTGAAATTCGCCACGTTTGGTGACAATCGCATGCTGGATTTCATCCCGATGAAAGTACAATCGCTGCCACAGCAGTTTGAATTGATCAGTGAACATGCACTGGAACTCACGCTCAATGCTATTGCAGGAAGGTATCAAACCGGTGTCGAGGTAGTTCCAAGAGAGCCTAAATGGCGCACTTAAAAAGACTGGTAAGCTTATGTTGCAGTGGTAAGGGTTTCATTGTTCATGCCCGCACGGTAGCGCGGGCAGTTTGGAGGGGATTAGGTGAAAAGGTTCAGTGTCAGAGATTTAGGTTTCGGTCTTTTCCTCAGCACTTTCACATTTGTCGTTTCTAGTGCCCCTGATTTTTTCCCAATACATTCGCAACTTACTTTTCTTGGCCGGGGGGAATTTATACGACTCAATAATTTCCATGAATTCAAAGGCCTTATAAAAATTTATAGGCTCTCTAAGCTGGCTCATGGCAAACCGCCAGCAAAACAGAGACAACACTAAACTTGCTGAAAACTTAAGGACAGTCTTGTCCGCAGAGAGCTGTTCTAAAGACCCTTGCAATGCCACCTCCACCGCAAAAACTAAACTTACACAAGCCAACAAGGCAAAAACAAAATACTTAAGCAAAGTCTTCCCGAAGATTATTGAACCCTCGCGATACCTCTTCTCACCGAGGAGGGCATCCGTTTTGAGAGAAAAGTGTCCGTCAGAGAAGGTAATCAGAGGGGCAGAAAAACGATAGAGGTTAAACAACTTATTGCTTTCGGGGTGCTTTAGGATTCGCATCAGACGTTCGTGGGGGATCCTGACTGAGTAGGCACTTTCAATAATATTTCCCAGTACAAAGGACTTACCATCATAGTCTTCTTCTTTTAAGCAACTGTGCAAAAGCTCTGTGTTCTTAATTTTAAACGCGCGGTGGTTATCAAACATCTTATAAAAGAACGTTACTAGAGTAACTGCGATAGAAAGCAGTGAAATAGCAACAGTCCAAGAGAAATTCAGTTCCATAATTGTTTGTGATACCTCTCTAGCGATTTCCCACAGTGTATGAATAAACATACTTGCATGTGTTGTAATTGCCTACATAAAAAGTTGGTATGCGAGTCAAATGAGGAATGCATTGCAAATAGATTTTCCCAAAATCAAACAACCTGACGGTTCCATCTCATGTGGCGCATACAGCCTCACCGCTTGTCTGCATGTGATGGGATTGTTGCCCGTCTCCCATCGTCTCTTTCTTTATCAAATCGATTTATCGAAAAACGCTTTTGTTGGCGAGCAAGTTGTTCTTGAGCCGACTGACTCTCTCGAGGAAACTGCAGAAAAAATCTATTTGGTCACAGGGATCATTGATCAAAGTGATTGCGCTGAATTCGTCAAAGACTCGGGCCTGAACGCCATCTCGGCGATGGCTTACGTGTTGATGTGCTTTGGCCTTAAGCCTCAAATAGTTCTTCGCGACGAGCATACATACAATCAGCTGGCTGGCGCATACCCGCAAGAACTTCGCATGAGCAACGCGTTAGATGTACCAATTCTTTGCGGTATGGAAAATCTAACCGTAGCTGAAGAGAGCTACCTGATGCCTACAGCAGTTTTTCAAGGGGAAAATCTCCATGTTGTAGCGATGAAACCTGACGGTGTGTGGTTTGATCCTGAACAGGATGACCGACCGGACTGGCCAGCTTTGGTGAATTGGGATTCTATACCCGAGTCAGAGCTCGAGCATGAGTGGTTGGGGGTAACCTTGAAAATTCCACTCTCTCTTAAGGCCTAATTTATTGGTATTCGGACTGTAGCGTTTTCTTTTTGATTCGTAGCTCAAGACATTCATATACCAAGGCCACAGACAATATCAGAACGCTAACACCACGTTGCCAGAATCAAAGGTGACTGTATACCCCAACCCTTCCAGCCTCGCCTTCGCAGGCTGGATGATCTTCTCTTCCATTTCTGCGCTGATGGCATCAAAGCCGGTATCCACTGTCACTTCCGTCACTCCTTGACGGGCCATTCGTGAAACTTCTTCCAGACACTTGGCGACAAGCGCTGCAGCACCATCTTCCAATGCGTGTTCAGCCAGCTTTTTCGCATCAGCGGCAGAGAGCTCGCCGGTTGGAGTGGTAGTGGTGATAAGGCTTTTTTCAAGGCGATCAATTAGTTCAGCATTCATCGAGCGCCTATTAACTTTGGCATTGCTTTCAAGTTCAGTCTTTAGTTCTGAAGGCATTCTGAGCCCAAACGGTGCGATATCTCTGCTCACAAAAATCTCAACAGTTGGAAACTAAAAAAGTAGTTACACAGTGTAGTCAAATCAAACTTGTGATAATAGCTACACCGTGTAATTATTGTATTACTTTTTACTACACCGTGTAGTCATAAGTATGAGGATATTCAATGGAAAATAAACAAGCTAACAGCCCATTTAGTATGAGAATGCCAACACCTTTGAAGGTCTGGATAGAAAAGCGAGCGAGAGAGAGCTTCATGAGCAACTCAGCATTCGTCACTCAAATCCTTGTTAAAGAGATGAAAGAAGATAAAAAAGAAATTAGTCAGTAGATAAAGTGAGACCCCAAGAGCGGCAACTCTTGAGGCCTCGTCAACTCACCTATCATCAGTAGGAGAATCGACATGTCGACTCTAACAAACAACCACTTGGAAATCCAAAACGATATCAATCGCCTGTTGGCTCAAGCCAATGCTCTTATTGACGTTCTATGCGTCGAAGACCAATACCGCACACTAGATACGACCACCCTATCCAATGCCCTTTGGTTGTTGAACGATCGCATAACCGACATCGACCATGCCTGCCAACAACTGTTCAAGGAGGCCGCATGAACGTTATCCCTTTTCAATTTCAGCATGCCAATATCAGGGTGATTGAGCAGAATGGCGAGCCTTGGTTTATCGCAAAGGATGTGGCTGAATTACTCGATTATAAAGAGACACACAAGGCAGTGTCGCGCCATTGTAAGGGGGGGACGAAACGTCCCGTCCCTACCCAAAGTGGCATACAGGAGATGGTCATCATCCCAGAACGTGACGTCTACCGCCTCATTATGCGCTCAAAATTACCCGAGGCAGAGAAATTCGAAGACTGGGTGGTGTCAGATGTCCTGCCTTCAATTCGAAAGACCGGCAACTACAGTACCGCTGACCTCTCGCGCATGGATATCCTGAAACTCGCCATGCAGGCCGAGGAAGAGAAACTGAAGCTGCAAGCCCAAGTGGCAGAAGACCGGCCCAAGGTTGAGGCCTATCATCTCATCGCGGACAGCCAAGGCTCGCTTTGTATCACCGATGCCGCCAAGAACCTGCAGCTGCAGCCCAAAGCCCTCTTCGCTTGGCTGGCTGCGAATCGCTGGATTTACAAACGCCCAGACGGGAAAAGCTGGATTGGCTATCAAGACAAGCTGCAACGGGGGCTACTGGAGCACAAAGTAACAACGGTGAATCAGCGAACCGTTGAGCAAGTGCGTGTGACGTCTAAGGGGTTGGTGGTGTTGGCTGAGAGGTTGGCGCCGGGGAGTTTGGATCTAAAGGACTAGATATTCTTGGGTTTTGTCAAAAGGGCCATTAGAAGAGCTCATTGTTTATCTAGCTTAATCATAAAAAGTCACTTTATGAGCAATCTTCTGAACTCTATTTACTTTCATTTGGCTACTTTGCTCTCTCTAAGCAGAGGAAAAAAGGACACTCCGTATAAAACATGTGCAAACGATCTCATTTACTTTCTATTGGAAGTGTACGTAAAACTAAATTCTGTTACTTTCCACTTAGAATTCTATGAGCGAAAAAATCTAGTACAAAATTGCTTTGTGTACTAAGTAAATCGAATAGAAATCAATTAGATAAAAACTCCACATCTCAAATAAGGAGAACCCTTTGTTACTTGAGTCAATCAACCCAGACATTCGGTCAATACTTGCACAATTAGAAGAAAAAGAAATTGACTTAGACCCTGAGTTTCAGCGAGGAGATGTTTGGAATATTAAAAAGCAACAAATGCTGATTGACACGATTATTCGTCGATGGGAAATCCCCCCTATTTTTCTTATCATAAATGAAGAGAGAAATATTCGCGAGGTTTTAGATGGTCATCAAAGACTCCGAGCCATCGAATCTTTTTATACTGATAAATTTAAGTTCAGTGGTGACTTTCAGCCTTTTGATGATAATCTAAAGAATTTAGATGGACTCTACTTCTCAGAGTTTCCAGAAATTATCAAGAAAAGCTTCAGAAACTTTCCCCTACGTACTTTTCTAATTAGTAATTATAGTGAATCTGAGCCATTTGAGCTTTTTTATCGTCTAAATCAAAACGCTCCACTTACTAGTGCAGAGAGAAGAAACACACTATACGGGCCGGCTAGAGAGACAACGAAAAAAATTGTCTCCTTTATGATAGAAAACAACTTCAATATAAATACTATCGGATTTAATAATACCCGATTAGGTTATCATGATGTAATTGCTCGAGTTCTAATATCAATCGAAAAACGGGATATAAGTAAGAAAATACTAGATTCAGTAATCACAGATAGATATAGGCTGGAAAGTAATTTTGACCCTCAGGATGTCTGCGACCTTGAGAATGCGCTTAAAATTTTAATAGAAACCATCCGCATCACTGGAAAAGTGAAGTTCAACAAGCCAACTCTATACTCTTTTCTTGTATTCATGCTGACATCTCTTGAGAACTTTAATACTAGTGATATAGAAAAAATCATAACTGAATATCAAAAAATAATCTTATTAAAAAATCAACCAAATATAGATTTAGACATCCTTCAGCAAGTTATATTTGGAGAATTTGCATTACGTGTAAGCACTGGTGTAAACGATGCAAAAGCGGTTATTTTTAGGAATTTTTTCTTTAATTGGCTAGCTAACAACTTAGAAATACCCAGCTTAAAGAAAGAAGTAACTTTAAAGGTTGAATACACAAAAGAAAATCTCTTAAATTCAGTGTGTCATAAAAATAATAATATTGAAATAAGTAATATCATTATAGAAAATGAGTGGGGTGTATTGTAATGTTTAGATCAGCAAGAATTGGTGATAGTTTCAGAAAACTCCAATATTCAAAATATACATCCGGCTTAGAATACATTGAAAGCGAGAAAGGCCAATTAGCTATATCAGAAAATAAAATTGAAGTAGACAAAACCTTAGTTTTATTTGGCTTGAACGGCTCAGGTAAAACGCAACTTTTAAAGGAGCTATCTAAAGGAAATGACTCATTAGGGAATATAAAATTCAAAGCAAAGGATAATAGTGAATTTTATTATTTCAGCCCATCCGAGCTAGTTGTATCAATAAAAAATAGCATTGAAAATAAAACAAAGAACTTTGGCAGAGCTCTATTTGAAGAGAAACTAAATGAATATACCCCGTTGATTCTGGCGGAAGATGAAATAAAAAAAATAAATTATATTTTAGCAACTGATTTCTCAGAGATTTTAGTATATGAGCTTGAAGCCGAACAGCCAGACGAACCTGAAATACCATATTTTATCACTACCGATAGTAGTGGAGATGTCAGATGTACGAGCAACCTCTCTCATGGTGAAAAATATATCATAACTTTAGTTTGGTTTTTAAAATATAAAAACGAAAGCTCATTACTCTTTGATGAACCAGAAACATATCTATATCCAGCCGCACAAAAAAGGTTAATTGAAGTCCTCGTTATTTTGATGGACCCATACAGAAACCAGATTATTGTAGCCACACATTCAAAGGACGTCATCAAAGCATTAAGAATAGCTAAAATAGTTAATATTACAAAATTCAGGAAAAATGAATTTTTAATTAATGATGATTATGAAGATAATGCTTCTATTATGGGTATAATCCGACCTGTTACCCTACTAATGGTAGAAGATGCCAAATCAAGAGCATTTCTAGATTTCATCCGAGACGAGTTCAATCTAGATGACAGAATAGGAAAGCAATCAATTATTATTTCGGCGAAGAATGGATTCGGTGACATAAACAAAATTTATTCATCAATATTGGACTTCGATGGTTTTAGCTTCTCCGTCATATTAGATAATGACTTAGAAGTGAAAGGTGAGATCCCCAAGAATTTAGAGAGTATTTCACTCACATTACCAGGAAAAATGAACCCTGAGTATGATATACTAGAAGTTATTAATAGGAAGAGAGAAAATTTTGTCTCAGCATTTCAATCTGAACATCAATATACCGTTGCTCAGTTTCTTCAGACGGCAATTGTATGTGACGATCATGATTTCTTTGTCGAACTCTCAAAACTAACAGAAATAAAAGAGTTTGATATATTCAAAATTGGCTTTCAGATATGGTTAGAAGACGCTGACAATCGTAGAGGTTGTGAAAATTTCATTCGCCAACTGGAATCCAATTTACAACATTAGATTGTTGCGCCCATTACTGCCCGCCAAGCGGGCAGTTCTTCCCCACCCCACAATCGACGAATCTACTAGAATTACCCCAATTTCTTTCTACAAGTAACAACCATGACAACAACCACACCCAAAACCCGCACTGACTGGCTCATCTTCTTCCGCCGCGCAAAGACTGTGGAAACGTTAGATTTGATGCTAGAAGGTGCTTTGAAGAAACTAAAGACGCCTTCAGAACAAGCCGACGCGATACTTGGCCATGAGGCGAGATTGGATGAGTTGGAAGGGTTTAGGGGCTCACTGAGGTGAGCCCTTGGGGGGCCAGCTTATTCAACACCCAAATAAGGTTTCGGCTGTGCGACACTTATTCTTGTTGGTTATATTTCAAGCACGACAGAGTCAATAGACAACCTCGAGTTTTCAGAAATATCCTCAACAAACTCAGCCCAAGTACCTCTCTCGACTCTGCGACTGCAATAATGCGAAGTAGCCCTAATAAAGCCAACAGATACGTCGTACAAATCTTGGATAAACTCTTCTATGGTAGCTTCGTTGTTGTCACCGTAGGACAAAAATATAGAGTCACGATAGTTCGCTTTGCCACGATATCTAAATGCCTGAATAAGGAAGTTAACCTGTACTTTATCTAGCGCACGATCGCGAACCTCGCGAGCGGCTTTCGTGCGAAAGTTGTCAACACCAAGAGCTTTGAAATCACGAGAAGTTTTTACCCTCTCTTCTGTTTCCCACTTTTTATAGCCATGAGTCCCCTTTAAATAGGAAACCACTGCACCATGAGCAGTTTCATTGTCATATGCTCTGTCATTCAAATCGAAACGATTAGCGCCTCTATATGCAGCAATCTCAGTATCAGCAGTTTTTGAAACTAAGCTAGTTAAAAAGAGGTTGAACGGATATGGGATAAGTTCTTTCTCCGCGATATCTGACTGCCAAACTTTTGCAGTGGCTGTATGCGTTTCTTGAATAGAACCAGAAGATGCTGCAATCATTGCGCTAGCGGAGAAATAGACACAGTAATACCAAGAAATAATGGCTGAACGGCATATGTCATATTTGTCTTCGACGTCGTCATTCATGCTTCTAAGAGATGAAAGATTATGCAAAGCCATCATTGTGTTCTCAAACACAAGCGTATCAGCCTCACGATTGACAGGTCTGCGTTGCACCCGAGAATATAAATGATTTAATTCATCATCGGCACAAGCACCATCGTTAACGACTTCTGCTAGAGCCCTCATCCAATTTACAGTCCCCTGAAACGCAAAGCGGGGCTCTGCTTGATCACCAGCTTCAAATAGCCTGTCTAATAGCCACTTACTCATGATAAGTCTCCAAAATATAACGCCGCCAGCAGGGGCCGAAAAACCAGAGCGAAGCGGCGGTTTTTTTGGTCTCTCTGGCTAGCTTTTTTAGGCCCGAACTTAACTCGGAGGATTATTTTCGAGCCAACTGTTTGTGCCTGCTTTCGCTCTCAAATACCAGTTTTCATTTCTGCGAACAGATGAAACCCAGATGCGATCGTCTGTATCTGTAAACCGTTTAAAGTGCTCTACAACTTCTTTTGGAGTGTTATCGAGATTTACCAACCAGAGAGAATCTTGGACACGGTGTGCATCTAGACGCTCTAGCTCATCCCACAGCTCTTGATAGTCACTGGAATTACCCTGTTCATTAACTAAATCATATGCAAGTATATAAATTGCCATACTAACTCCTTACCTTCTTTTGCATTGTTTATTTGTACGCTTGGCATCAGGAAACCTATCGAAGATTCTCGAAGTGAGACTGACGGGTTCTGCTTTCGATAACATGATGTATGGAATCCACTCTTTCCTTGGCGATCTACAATTCCAAGGTTTGATTAAACACGAGGGTTCCATCATGTTG
>NZ_CANDOD010000010.1:0-204374 GCF_947387585.1 Grimontia sp. SpTr1 | reverse complement strand
TGTTCGAGAGAATTGGCTGCTGGCGCAGCCAAAAGAATACTATTGCCTATTGACCGGAGAAGGGCTCATATGTGTTAGGCGATGCGTCGGAATAGTAATTACAGTACTGACTCTTCGCTAAATTTGAGCCCTAAGCTTTTCTCAACCGATACTCTTAGTTCACTGAAGGACTTATATGCACTCGTAGCCTCACAATTGATTTGACGACCCGTATCTTGTGCATCACATACTAATTTCGTGATAGCTGTGTCATCAGATACCGGTCCATGCACTGAAAATATACCCTTATCTAAATCTTTAACAACGACAAAGAATGTTGTCATATCTCTTTCCTCAATATTGATTATTACTCATATCGCCTAACGCCCTGCTAAGGGGTGAGCAACGCAATACAAAAGCCGCCGCAAACCGCCTTAATCACTAAAATCAACGCATAGTAAAAATGCCACGCGTTGCGAATCCCTCTTGAGCAGTTTGTTAGTTTGCAAACCCAAAACGTTGATTTTACGATATTTTAAACTTTGCAAACAACAAGCATTATGTGCTTTGATGCACTTAAGTCAGGCTTAGTCTCAAAGCAGCTAGTCAATGAAACCACTTGGAACAAACAACGCCACAGAAAACGAACTCACAACACCAAAAAGCGCTTTTGGAAAACCAATTTCACAATGCGGACTTTCAACAAAGTCACTGAAACCACGTGGAACTTGCCACACCAAAGAAAGCGTCATTTCAGCGAGTAGATCGGCTTTTATACCAACAAACTCAACGAGCAGAGTTTCAGCAAAAAAGTTCAACTCAGTTAACCCAAAAGTCTCCGCACCAAAGAACAAATCAACCGTTGAAACAATACCAATTTTGAGTTTACACCACGCTAGTTAACACTGAAATTGAATGCCGACAAGACAATTTCGACTTTAAGCTTTTACCACTAGATCTTGCGATATAGGCGCGTTTTTCCTCTTGCAAACTAACATTGTATTAGATGACAAAATGTCCTGTTTAATCACGACATTTTGTCTTTTAACAACAAGCGCACTGATTCTACCATTGACTAAAATGTTGTTTTCATAAAATTTCTTCCGCCCACACAAAAACAAAATGTAGGAAAAGGACAAAATGTCTTTTTAGTTGCATTCAAGAACTAACAGCCATAACTGTATGTAAAAACAGTATAGGTTGAACAAGAATGAAATCTCCCTTCCTCAGTGCAGTTCAAGAAATGATGTACACAAAGCACTATTCACAAAAAACGGTAAAGGCATATATCTATTGGATTACCGACTTCATACGCCATAACAACATGACACACCCTTCAAAAATGGGAGATCTGGAAGTCGAAAATTATTTGAGCTTCCTTGCGAACCAGAAAAATGTCGCTGCTAATACACAATCCCTCGCTTTAAACGCGTTAGTGTTCCTCTATAGGGATTTTATCAAGACCCCACTTTCGATTTCATTAGACTTTGCATCCAGCAAAAGAAAACAGAAGTTGCCTGTTGTTTTGACACAAAGTGAGGTAAAAACCCTACTTTCTCACTGTCCCGCCAATCATTATCTGCCAGTTGCTCTTATGTATGGGAGTGGGTTGCGTTTAATGGAATGCATGAGGCTGCGTATCAAAGATATCGATTTCGATTATCGATGCATTAGGGTGTTTGACGGTAAAGGTTCAAAGAACCGTATTGTAACCTTAGCGCCAGAATTGATTGCACCACTAAAAGAACAGATAAACATCGTTGAACGTCTGCTGAAACTCGATATTGATAATCCATATTACGAAGGTGTCTGGATGCCAAACCGACTCAGAATCAAATATGCGTCTGAACGTAAAAAGCAACCTTGGCAGTTTTTGTTCCCTTCTTCCAAATTGAGCGTGGATCCAGAAACAGGCGCTATAAGGCGGCACCACTTACACGAAAAGCAACTCCAGCGCTCACTTAGAGATTGCGCAAGAAAAGCAAACATCCAAAAGCACGTAACCCCTCATACTCTTAGACACTCTTTCGCCACTCATCTTTTGCAATCAGGCGCAGATATAAGAACTGTACAATCTCAACTAGGGCATAGTGATGTTCGAACCACACAGATTTATACACATATTCTTCAGAATGGCGCTAACGGAGTGAAAAGTCCCCTATCTTCCATTTAGTCACGCTACCGCCGCTGCGCATTTAGCCCAGTAATCAAACTGAGCGAAATACTAATAAACTGGGCACCCCAATAGAAATTGTGGCAATACTTCTACGATCAACCTCAAGCAATCGGCAAACAAAAACCGCGGCCTAGGCCGCGGTTTTATTGGTTTTCAAGCAGATGCCGTTTGGGCTTAGCCTTCCATTTCGGCGATTTTCACCTTCCAGGTGTCTGGGCCGATTTGGTGGGCATTGTCACCGCGCGAATCGACGGCAACGGTCACTGGCATATCAACGACGTCAAATTCGTAAATCGCTTCCATACCCAAATCTTCAAACGCTACAACACGTGCTTTCTTGATGGCTTTAGCAACAAGGTAAGCAGCGCCGCCAACAGCCATCAGGTATACCGCTTTGTGTTCTTTGATAGATTCAACCGTTGCAGGGCCACGCTCTGCTTTACCAATCATGCCGATAAGACCGGTTTCGCTCAGCATCATGTCAGTGAACTTGTCCATACGGGTTGAAGTGGTTGGGCCTGCAGGGCCAACAGCTTCATCGCCCACTGCATCTACAGGGCCTACGTAGTAGATGAAGCGTCCGTTGAAGTCCACGCCGTCTGGCAGACCTTGACCGCTGTTCAGCATTTCCTGAATACGTTTGTGTGCTGCGTCACGACCGGTCAGGATCTTGCCTGAAAGCAGAACCGTTTCACCTGTCTTCCACTCTTGGATGTCTTCTTTGGTGACTTCATCCAGGTTTGCACGGCGAACGTTTTCGCCGACTTCCCAGGTGACTTCTGGCCACTCTTCCAGTTTTGGCGGCTGAAGGTCAGCTGGGCCTGAACCATCAAGGGTGAAATGAACGTGGCGAGTCGCGGCACAGTTAGGGATCAAGCAAACAGGTTTAGACGCTGCGTGCGTTGGCGCGGTTTTGATTTTCACATCAACTACTGTGGTTAAGCCACCAAGGCCTTGAGCGCCGATACCCAGTTTGTTCACGCGGTTGAAGATATCAAGACGAAGCTCTTCTTCTGCGTTTTCTGGACCACGGTCAATCAGCTCTTGAATGTCGATGTGTTCCATCAGGGATTCTTTTGCCAGCACGGCCGCTTTCTCTGCCGTACCGCCGATACCAATACCCAGCATGCCCGGTGGACACCAGCCTGCGCCCATGGTTGGCAGGGTTTTCTCTACCCATGCCGCTACATCGTCAGATGGGTTGAGCATTACCATCTTGGTTTTGTTTTCAGAACCGCCGCCTTTCGCCGCGATTTGAATTTCTACTTTGTCGCCCGGCACCATGTTGATGTGAACTACCGCTGGAGTGTTGTCTTTGGTGTTCTTACGGGTACCCGCAGGGTCTGCAACCACAGAGGCACGCAGTGGGTTGTCAGGGTTGTTGTATGCGCGGCGTACGCCTTCATCGACCATTTGTTGTACAGTGAGGTCGCTTTCCCACTGAACATCCATGCCGATATTCACGAAGCAGGTCACAATGCCAGTGTCCTGACAGATTGGGCGTTTGCCTTCTGCCGACATGCGGGAGTTGATCAGAATTTGGGCGATGGCGTCTTTAGCCGCTTGGCTTTGCTCTTTTTCGTACGCCTTTTCGAGGGCCTGAACAAAATCGATAGGGTGATAGTAGGAGATGTACTGTAGGGCGTCAGCGACACTGTCGATGACATCTTCCTTACGAATGACAGTCATAGTTGCCTCTTTAATTTTTATGATTCCTTGGCGCTGTTCGCTCACTTATCAATGCGGGCTAAACAGTGCTTCCAGTCGAGCTTTGTATTACGAATAGGTATTACAAAATAGTAGGCCGCTTTCTCTTATTCGGCAGCTTTGCCAGAGAAGCGACCCTCTCGCGTCCTTGATTGGGCGAATGACTTTTCGCCGCTTGATTTTTCACTTTCCAAACTTAGCTTTAAAAGCCACGATTATGATACTCTTACGGCCGATTTAGCGCCAACAGACGCTTCAATGCCGATCACAAAAACACGAAAATGACCGAATCGAGACGAATGCCTATCACTCTGCAGTTTCTTGAGTACTCGCCATCAGCACTCACGTCGCTTTTTTCCCGTATTGAATCCCAATCTTGGGCAATGCTGCTGCAGTCTGCAGCGGAAAAACATCCGGATAACCGCTTTGATATTCTAGTGGCGGACCCCATCGCGACGCTTTGCAGTGAAAACGGCATCAACCGCATTTGGTATCGTGACGGTCGCACCGCATCCAGCGAGACGGATCCGTTCGAAGAGTTGCACGCACTTCAGCTTTCCCTTTTACCCCGCACTGAGCCTATCGCACCTTGGCCATTCCTTGGCGGGGCTTTGGGTTATTTCGCTTATGACCTTGGCCGTCAGGTAGAAACTCTGCCTGAGCTGGCGACCCGCGATATCGACATTCCAGATATGGCTGTGGGTATTTATGACTGGGCAGTGATTGCAGACCATAAAGAGAAAAAGCTTGTGCTGATCCAGCCTGAAGGTGAAAACAGACTGGCATGGCTGGAAGACCATCAGGAAGCAGAAGCCTTAGCATTCTCTTTGAAAGGTGAATGGCAGGCAAACATGACGCCAGAAACCTATGAAGAGAAGTTCGACCGTGTGCAGGCGTATCTCAAGTCGGGTGATTGTTACCAAATCAATCTTGCCCAACGCTTTGAAGCGCCTTATCAGGGTAGCGAGTGGGAAGCCTATCAAAAGCTGGCCAAAACCAATGGTGCGCCCTTCTCCGGTTTTATTCGTTTGGAAGACTCTGCCATTCTTTCTGTCTCTCCAGAGCGTTTCTTGCAGCTTCACGGCAGAGAGATTGAAACCAAGCCAATTAAAGGCACCCGCCCTCGTCACAACGACGCTGCAGTGGATGCGGCAAACATTCATTGCCTGAAGAACGCACAGAAAGATCGCGCCGAAAACCTGATGATTGTTGACCTTCTTCGCAACGATATTGGCCGAGTCGCCTCGCCAGGTTCGGTAAATGTACCTAAACTTTTTGATATTGAGACATTTCCAGCCGTCCATCATATGGTCAGTACCGTAACGGGAACACTTTCTGATAATAAGCACGGTGAAGATTTGCTCCGTGCCTGTTTCCCCGGAGGCTCGATAACCGGCGCTCCTAAAGTACGCGCGATGGAGATCATCGAGGAACTGGAGCCGCATCGACGCAGCATTTACTGTGGCAGCATTGGCTACTTGAGTCGTTGCGGCACCATGGACACCAGCATTACGATTCGTACGCTGGTCTGCCATCAGCAGTACATTTATGCTTGGGCTGGCGGCGGCGTGGTCGCAGACAGTGAGGCGGCTTCGGAGTATCAGGAAACGCTCGACAAGCTCAGTCGGATTCTTCCTGTGCTGTCTTCATAAGAGGCGGTACAGCGCATTCAGAAGTAGGTAAGACGCATGTTAAAAACACCATGGATGGAAAACACCTCGCTACAGCAACCGGCCATTCTGGCGCATCAGACGCGCCAAAGCCCGATGCGTCCCCTATCCCGCCATTGGTTAGTACAACGTTTTAGCCTGAGCCCCAGTTACCATTACGACAAACGCGTGATTCAACGTGCGACCGATGCCATGCGTCGGGAAGGATCACCAGATCTTCGTCCTGCAGCTGTGATGATCGCCCTTGCAGAACGTGATGGCGAACTGCATGTCCTGTTGACCAAACGTGCAACGCACTTGAAACATCACCCAGGCCAAATTAGCTTCCCCGGCGGTAAAGTCGAAGAATCGGACACGGATATCGTCGAAACGGCGATTCGTGAAATGGAAGAAGAGATTGGCGTCACCACTGACAGAGCGCATCTTCTTGGCTGTTTAACGCCACTTCCAACCGTCAGCGGCTACCTTGTTACGCCTGTTATCGCTTTTGTGGATGCCGATTACACACCCGTACTGGATGCCAATGAGGTTCACAGCCTTTTTGAGGTGCCACTCGCTCAATTTTTGAGACGCGATGCCATCACCAAGCAACCTTTCCATGTTCGTGGTAACACCTACCACATCTACGCCATGAGCTATGAAAACCACCTGATCTGGGGTGTTACGGCTCAGATACTTCATGCCCTCAGCCAGCAACTTTCCCTAAACTAATTTTTAATACCTCAACTATTTTTAAGGTCTTTAAACAACGTTTTTAAACCATAAAAAATGTGAATGTAGTGAGATCAAATAAATTCGTCGCACGAAATATTGTTGCCACAAAAATGATCTCCATCACAGTTTACAGTGAAAAAATGTAAACAATACGCATCAGTTCCCGATCTGTTCCGTATTATTTTTGGTGATTAAACGATGCAAACTCAGTCAAGCACGACTTCGAGCGCAGACAAAATGAAGTGGTCTGCTCAAGACACCACCTGGATGCTATCTCTGTTTGGTACAGCGGTAGGTGCAGGTATTCTGTTCCTTCCTATTAACGCTGGTCTGAACGGTTTCTGGCCTCTGGTTGCCCTGGCAATCTTGGTTGGTCCTATGACTTATCTGGCTCACCGTGGCCTTGCACGTTTCGTTCTGTCTTCTAAGAAGCCAGGCAGCGACATCACTGAAGTGGTTGAAGAGCACTTCGGCGCGACTGCGGGTAAACTCATCACTCTGCTTTACTTTTTCGCGATTTACCCGATCGTTCTGATTTACGGCGTTGGTATCACCAACACTGTTGACTCTTTCATGGTTAACCAGCTTGGCATGGAATCTCTGCCACGCGCTGTTCTGTCTATCATCCTTATCATGGGTATGATGTCAGTGATGCTGGCGGGTGAGAAACTGATGCTGAAAGTGACTCAGTTCCTGGTTTACCCTCTGGTTGCCATCCTGCTGTTCATGTCTATCTACCTGATCCCTGATTGGAACATGTCTGCACTGCAGCAAATTCCTACAGCGGGTGATTTCATGACAACCCTGTGGATCTCTATCCCAGTTCTGGTTTTCGCATTCAACCACAGCCCTGCGATCTCTGCGTTCTCTATGGCACAAACTCGCGACTACGGCGACAACGCTGAGCGTAAATCAAACCAAATCCTGTTCCGCACCTCGGGCATGCTGCTTGGTTTCGTCATGCTGTTCGTGTTCTCTTGTGTTCTGAGCCTGACACCTGCTGATCTGGCGGAAGCGAAAGCACAAAACCTGGCGGTTCTGTCTTACCTGGCGAACAAACACGAAAGCCCATTCATCTCTTACCTGGGTCCAGTTGTTGCCTTCGTTGCTATCGTGTCTTCTTTCTTCGGTCACTACATGGGTGCACGTGAAGGTCTGAACGGTATCATCATCAAGCAACTGCGCTCTCGCGGTAAGCAAGTGAACATGAAGAAAATCGATATGTTCACCGTGGCATTCGTTATCATCACCAGCTGGATTGTTGCAACCATCAACCCAAGCATTCTGGGTATGATTGAATCACTGGGTGGCCCTATCATCGCGACCATTCTGTTCATCATGCCGATGTACGCTATCAAGAAAGTACCGTCTATGCAGAAGTACGGCGGTAAGGCGAGCAACATCTTCGTCACTTTCATGGGTATGGTAGCGATTTCAGCGATTATGTACGGTTTCATCGCCTAATAAATCGTGTAGAATGCACAGCCCCAAAAGAGCAAGGATGCTTAAATTCCTTGCTCTTTTTTGCTTTTTTCACTGAGCCACGGAAAGGTAAATACCTAACATTTAAGGTCAGCAAAACCTAGGGTATATCGGCTCAGCAAAATGTCACCTCCACGGATGGATATAAACGAATTAATCCAAATGCCCGTCCACGTAAACCACGGGCATTGACTGAGGTATGACACATGATCAGCGTTTTTGATATCTACAAAATCGGCGTAGGTCCTTCCAGCTCGCACACTGTTGGCCCTATGAAAGCCGGTAAATCATTCATCGACGATCTGACCCGCATGGAGAAACTGCAGGACATCACCAAGATCACTGTGGATGTCTATGGCTCTCTGTCCCTGACCGGTAAAGGTCACCACACTGATGTGGCTATTATCATGGGTCTGGCGGGCAACTCTCCAGAGAACGTTGATATCGACAGCATTCCTGGCTTCATCGCGCGTGTTGAAGAAACCGAACGTCTGCCAGTAGGTATCCAACTTCACACTGTCGACTTCCCACGTGAAGGCGGCATGAACTTCCACACCACTAACCTGCCTCTGCACGAAAATGGCATGACCATCACTGCATGGTCTGGTGAAGAGAAAGCCTACGCCAAGACTTACTACTCTATCGGCGGTGGTTTTATTGTTGATGAAGAGAACTTCGGCAAAGAAGACGAAAATAAAGTCGCTGTTCCTTATGAATTCAACAGCGCGGAAGAACTGCTGAACCATTGTAAAGAGACTGGCCTGTCAATCAGTGCAGTTGTGATGGCAAACATGCGTGCAATGCACACTGAAGATGAAATCGAAACCTACTTCGGTAACGTATGGCGCACCATGCGTGAGTGTTTGGATCGCGGCATGAACAACGAAGGCGTATTGCCTGGTCCACTGCGTGTTCCACGCCGTGCGGCAGCGCTCCGCCAACAGCTTCTGTCTACTGAGAAGTTCTCAAACGACCCAATGGCAGTGGTTGACTGGGTAAACATGTTCGCGTTTGCAGTTAATGAAGAAAACGCAGCTGGCGGCCGTGTTGTAACCGCACCAACTAATGGCGCGTGTGGCATCATCCCAGCGGTTCTGGCGTAC
This sequence comes from Grimontia sp. SpTr1, assembly GCF_947387585.1. NCBI lineage: Bacteria > Pseudomonadati > Pseudomonadota > Gammaproteobacteria > Vibrionales > Vibrionaceae > Grimontia > Grimontia sp. SpTr1. The sequence goes on along the minus strand of NZ_CANDOD010000010.1, from coordinate 195,543 downwards.
TATGACAAGTTCATCCAAACCGTGAGCCCACGTGAATACACCCGTTACTTCGCAGTATCTGGCGCGATTGGTGGCCTGTACAAGCAAAATGCGTCTATCTCTGGTGCTGAAGTAGGTTGTCAGGGTGAAGTTGGTGTTGCCTGTTCAATGGCGGCAGCAGGTCTGGCTGAGCTGATGGGCGGTAGCCCACAGCAGGTATGTATCGCTGCTGAAATCGGCATGGAGCACAACCTGGGTCTGACGTGCGACCCTGTTGCAGGTCAAGTACAGGTTCCTTGTATCGAGCGTAACGGTATTGCTGCCATGAAAGCGATCAACTCTACCCGTATGGCGCTGCGCCGCTCTTCTGAGCCACGCGTGTCTCTGGACAAGGTTATCGAAACCATGCTGGAAACCGGTAAAGACATGAACGCGAAGTACCGCGAAACCTCTCAGGGTGGTCTGGCAATCAAAGTGATTTGCTAATCCCGTTCTGGTGACTGGGGTCATTTGACCTTAAGGTACAAAAAAGAAAACCGCCCAAGTTGGCGGTTTTCTTTATTCACGATTTGCTATTCGAATTTCAAGCCGTTGCAAGCAGGCCCTCCTCGTTCTTCAGTACATGCTTCTCTGCCGCATCAATGGCGCGGTAAAGACGCATTTTCGTCGCACTCAGGCCAAGGCCGAGGACGTTACTGATTTCTTCGAGCGAGAGGTCATGTTCAAAACGCAGCACAAGGATTTCCTGTGCGGTTTTAGCCAATGATTGCACTGAATTTGAAATACCCTGTTCTGAGGTCACAGGACACTTCTCTTCAACGCCAACTTCCTCTTGCAACTCGTCTGAAACGAAACGTTGCGAGTGTGTCGCACGCTTCTTCAAATAGCTTCTGCACTGATTGTCTGCAATTGCATATAACCAGCTTCTGAATGCAGCTTCGCCGCGATAGGCGTGGATGTAGCGGAAACTCCGCACCAAGGTTTCTTGCAACACGTCATCCGCGTCATAAGGACAACCTAACCATGCCATGCATCGACGATGTAATGGTGAAAGGTAGCTCGCGACCAGTTGGTCGAAGTAGTTGCGGGCTAACGGGTGCCCCGCCTGAATCTTAGCTATCTGTTCACGCTCACTGTTTTTAATACAGGTTGAATCCACTGAATGCATGTTAATACCCTCCTGGTATTCGAGTGGTGAACACAACCTAGCCAATGCAAACTGAACAATCAAACAGTGTTTTCTATTCAAAAATGCCTGAATAAACCAACAAATCTGACCAGTTATTCATCACTGTTATTGAACGGCGTTTTATTATCAATCACTTATTGGCACTGATTTAGAACAGCGTTCAATTACCTTAAGAAAGTTGCGACTTTAGAATGTCTCATAAAGTCTCACCCGTGGAACACATTATCAGCTCTGGTCTAAGGTCAGACCTCGGATTTGCATCTCAATTGGGGGGCATTACTGATGCGATAAAGAGGGATAAAAATGATGAGTTCTGGAAGGTCAGGATACAAAAAAGCCCGCATAAAGCGGGCTTCCAAATAGTTGGTAGCTAGCGATTACGCTGCAACTTTCTGCGCGTTTGCTGCTTCTGCTTTCACTGGTTTAGTAATGAAAGATAGAACAACTGCTACAGCCAGCATTGCTGCACAGATGGTGTATGCCATCACGTAATTGCCGGTCATGTCTACTGCGGTTGCAGCAACAACAGGGCCAATGAAACCACTCACACCCCATGCGGTGTAAAGCACGCCGTAGTTACCGCCGTAGTTTTTCAGGCCATAGTAGTCAGCAGTGATAGATGGGAATACTGCCAGCAGTGTGCCGTAACCTACGCCTGCAACAGCCGCACCTACCATCAGAGTGAACTCAGTGTTGTAGGTAGCGAACATCATCATGTTGATGCCTTGCATGATGAACGCCAACATCAGAGTTTTCAGACCACCAATCTTGTCAGATAGGATACCTGCTGCAACACGGCCGCCTGAGTTGAAGATAGACAGAACAACAACCAGGAACGCAACTTGAGTCAGATCAGACTGGTTAATCGCGATAGAAGTGATGTTACCGATCACCATCAGACCCGCAGAAGATGCAAGAGCATACATCAGCCACAGTGAGTAGAACTGTGGAGTCTTAACCATTTCGCGCCAACCCATGTTGTTGTCGCCAGCGCCTGCTTTAGCTACGTAGCCAGCAGGTGCTTCTGGTGTGTAGTCCGCAGGTGGGTTGTTGATGGTGCACGCCAGTGGAACAGCGATAGCCAGAATACCTACACCCAAGATCATGAAGCTTTGCTGAACGCCGTAACCTTCAATCAGCATAGAAGTCAGTGGCGCCAGGTATACCGCTGCCAGACCGAAGCCTGCTGCGATCAGACCGTTAACCATGCCCTTCTTAGATGGGTGGAACCACTTCATTGCCGCTGGAGACAGACACGCGTAGCCGAAGCCGATGCCACAACCGGTGATCACACCGAAGCTCAGCAGTAGAGTCATAGGAGATGAAGCAAAGCTAGATACGATCATGCCAATGCCAACCATGATAGTACCCAGGATCAGAACTTTACGAGGACCCATACGGTCTTGCAGGTTACCCGCCACCAGCAGAGAAAGTGCAAAACAGATGGTTGCAACGGTGTAAGGCATAGATGCATCTGCGTTCGACCAACCCTGCTCTACCAGTGACTGCTTGAATACAGACCACGCGTACAGGATGCCGATACACATATTGATAAAGAAACCGGCTGCTAGTACGCCCGTAGCTTTGTTCAGTTTGTTCATGTTACGACTCAATAAATTCACTAATAAAAGGTGTCGCCGGCATAAGCCCCCTACTGCGCCACCCAACCCAACATCCCCGCGTAACTCATTCACTAAATTGATGAATTAATAGTCAAAACTGCGAAGATATAAATTATTTTTGGCATTCTTCAAATTTGATGAGAATGACAGAAGCGCGCGGAGTCTATCAGGGAATGAGAGCGTGATCACCATCTACTTTTGTTTATCGCGAAAAAAGTTTTTTCTGCGGTGAATTATTACTCAACGGTTGTAACAAAACGTGTGGAAAAATAGAAAGGTACTCACCCCGAGTCCCTTTGCAATCAAGGCTCGGAGCGATAGACATGTATACAATGAAACTTCGATATTCTGATGCCTTGATGACCAAATTAAGGTCACTGACATCTTCTTAGAAAATACTACTTGGTGCTGAACCCTTTGCTTTCGAGAAAGGCTTTCATAAACGGACGCGCTTCTTTGCTGAGAGTCCCGGAAATTTGCTCACTCCAGCTCATCTCTTTGTTGCCGCCAGTGCGGGTTCGGTAATACTCCCGCACCTCGGCGTCATAAGATTCCAAAATTGTCTTATTCATCTCTGAATACTCATCGGTGTGAACGACCAACTCTGATGGCAAGCGAGGTTTCACTTCAGGATCTTGCGCAGGATAGCCAAGACAAAGCCCAAACAATGGAATCACCTGCTCTGGCAGTTTCAGAAGGTTGGCCACTTTATCAGGGTTGTTTCTAAGCCCACCGATATACACGCCACCCAAGCCCAAAGATTCAGCCGCTATCAATGCATTTTGTGCCATCAACGCGCCGTCTACCGCACCAATCAAGGTTTGTTCGGCAAAGCCTACTTGCGCATCCGGCTTGATTTGTAAATGTCGGTTGAAGTCAGCACAGAAAACGAAGAACTCTGCAGCATCTGCAACATAAGCCTGATTGCCAGCGTATTCAGCCAGAAGTTGCCTTTTCTCTTTGTCGATGACTCTAATAATGCTGGTGCATTGAATAAAGCTGGAAGTTGATGCAGCACGTGCACTATCAATGATGGCAATGCGTTGCTCATCCGTGATTGCTTGGTCGGTAAATTTTCTTATCGAGCGGTGAGAGAGAATGGTTTCAATAGCCGGCGTCATTGCTGCTTCCTGTTTGTGCCTTCCTGAATAACACCATTATCAAACTGCCAAGAACCAATTGCAAAGCGGACGCCCTAAAGTGTCCACTGCGTTATGTCTTTTGCTTTTTAGGTTAGGCCGGATCTGAGCTCTCCTCGAGATTCGCAGATTGGCAGACTTGTTGAAGAATATGAATGAGGCGGCTTTCACTTAGCGGCAACGGGTTACCTTTAATCGAACTTGAGCGCAGAGCTGATACTGCTACCTCTTCAAACATGGTGTCGCAAAGACCAAGCTGGGGAAGCGTTTCAAGATCTAACCTTCGCAGGATCCGCTGTACCCACACGATGCCATCACTTGGCTCAGCATTCATTCGCCCAGTCAGAATACAAGCCAACTGGCGGTAGCGGTTTAGCAGGCTGATACGCCCTGCTTCACGTGCTGCAAGAATATTCTCTGCCATGACATAAGGGGCAAGTTGTGCCGTGATTGCTCCATGTGGGGCATCCAACACCGCACCCAGTGCAGCAGCCAAACCATGCGCTGCGCCTAATTTGGCGTTTGACTGCGCCATACCACCTAGCATGGAAGCAAATGCCATATCCGCGCGGGCTTTCGGGTCGTCATCTTCGCAGGCATGAATAATCGCCGGGGCCAGACGGCGTAAACCTTCCTCGCATATCATATCGGTCAACGGGTTCGGCTCACCGCAGACATAGGCTTCCATTAGATGAGTGAATGCATCCATACCGCATCTTGCCGAAAGCGATTTTTCTGTGCCGTAGGTTAACGTCGGGTCGATGATCGCGACATCAGGAATCAGATCGGGACTTCGAATTGCTGCTTTGACGTTCTCTTGGGCAGAAATCATCACTGCATTGCGGGTCACTTCCGAACCCGTCCCGGCTGTGGTTGGTATTGCAATACAAGGCAGTGGCTTGGCAGTGAGTGGCAATGCACGCCCAACGACTTCCACGTAGTCGTAGACACTACCTTGGTTGGGAATGAGTGCTGACAACGCCTTGCCCACATCCATGACGCTGCCACCGCCTATCGCTATCACCATATCAGGTTTGAACAAACGCCCAGCAGCGGCCATTTCTTCCACCATGGCAATGAGGGGTTCGTCGTGCACAGCGAGCCGTTGATAACGAATATTTTGCTGGGAAAGATAAGCGAGTAATGGATCGGCACGTTGGTCATCACGCCCTGTCACAACAAGCGCGCTGTATCCGTAGTTATTGAAGATAGAGAAGGAATTGTTGAGCGCGCCTTCACCAAAAATAATCCGCGTAGCGGTCATAAACTGAAACATGGCACCTCCCTGGATCTGGTCAGAAACGAAAAGCAGATCCTCAAACCGAAAAAATTCAACACTCAATTTACGCACTTAAGTGAATATAAAATTGATACAAAGCAGAGACTCTGAGGTTAAAACCGCTTCGTTTTAAACATGTGCAGCCTCCATCACACCCTTTCAAAAATGCGCGCTCTGTTCATTTTCCGATTGATAGATAATTTCGATTGAATTAAGAGACAAAACCTTCTTTTATCTGCCAAGTGCTTGAGGCATAGTTATTGCCAATCGGATGATAAAGCCACGGGCACCTTCCCTATATGGCACCATCCAATCAATTTGAATAAGAAAGGAAATGAATATGTTCGTGGTTATTTTTGGTCGCCCAGGTTGCCCATTCTGTGTTCGTGCAAAGGATCTTGCTGACAAACTGAAAGAAGAGCGTGACGATTTCAACTACCGTTATGTAGACATCCACGCGGAAGGCATCAGCAAAGCTGACCTTGAAAAAACCGTAGGTAAGCCAGTTGAAACTGTGCCACAAATCTTCGTTGACCAAGAGCACGTAGGTGGTTTCACAGACTTCGAAGCTTACGCAAAAGAAAATCTGGGTCTGTACCAGTAATTTCTCTTAGATTTCTCTGAAAAAGCCGGCAAGCAAGCCGGCTTTTTTATTGTTCAAAAACAGAAAGTTGGCACCAATGCAGGCTTTCATACTTTCCATTAGGAAAGTCAGCAAAATTTAATACTATTTTTCATGCGAGTTTCCATTACATTTCATTGCAAATGAGTATAATGGCGCCCCAGAATTTCCCTTGACCCGTGCGCGGATTACTGTTCAGTGAACATAGACGTCTACAACCTGCTTGTTAATAACGACATCCTCCTCCTTTTCGTTGTTTTGGCCATTGGCCTCACCATCGGCAAAATCAGAATCGGCAGCTTCCAGTTTGGTAACTCTATTGGTGTGCTGGTGACCGCCTTATCTTTCGGGCATGCAGGCTTTTCGTTCAGCCCAGAAGCACTGAACATCGGCTTTATGCTGTTCATTTTCTGTGTAGGCATTGAAGCTGGCCCAAACTTTTTTGGCATCTTCTTCCGCGACGGTAAATCTTATCTCGTCCTTGCATTTACAGTGCTGAGTACCTCCGTGGGTATCACTCTGTTGATGAAGTACCAGTTTGGCGTAGACGGCAGTATTGCAACCGGCATGATGGCGGGAGCGATGACAGCAACACCGGTATTGGTAGGTGCGAAAGATGCTTTAAACGCAGGCTTGGGGGGCTCTTTTACCCCAGACCAACTGGCAGGCATGATTGATAACCTGAGCGTCGGTTATGCACTGGCATACCTTGTCGGTCTTATCAGCCTTATTGTGTTGGCGAACTTTATGCCGAAGCTGCAAAAGGAGAATCTTGAGCATTCTGCGCAAAAGATTGCGATGGAACGCGGGCTGGGTAACTCTTCACAGCGCAAAGTTTACCTGCCGATAATCCGAGCGTATCGCGTCGGACCTGAGCTGATCAACTGGGTCGATGGCCGTAACCTTCGTGAGCTGGGTATTTACCGTCAAACCGGTTGCTATATAGAACGTATCCGCCGTAACGGTATTCTCGCCAACCCCGATGGTGACGCCATTTTGCAGGAAGGTGATGAAATCGCACTGGTAGGTTACCCGGATAGCCACGCCCGACTCGACCCTTCTTTTCGAAACGGGAAAGAGGTATTCGACCGTGACCTGCTGGACCTTCGTGTGGTTGAAGAAGAAATCGTGGTTAAGAACGACGCCATCATTGGAAAGCGCCTATCAGATTTGAATTTGTCTGAGTATGGCTGTTTCTTAAACCGCGTTGTCCGTGCGCAAATCGAAATGCCAATGGACCACAACATCTTGCTGTCTAAAGGGGATGTACTGCAGGTCAGTGGTGAGAAGCGCCGCGTTATGGGACTTGCTGAACGAATCGGCTTTATTTCGATTCACAGTCAGGTTTCAGACATGTTGGCGTTCTGTTCTTTCTTCATCTTCGGCCTGATTTTTGGTTTGATCACCATGACCTTCGGCCAGATGACCCTGGGCTTAGGTAATGCGTCGGGTCTGCTGATTGCCGGTATTTTGCTGGGCTTCCTGCGTGCTAACCACCCAACTTTCGGTTACGTGCCGCAAGGTGCCATCAACATGCTGAAAGAGCTGGGCCTGATGACCTTTATGGTCGGCGTGGGTTTGAGCGCAGGTGGCAACTTGATTGAATACCTGCAGCAAATGGGTTTCACCATCATGTTTGGTGCACTGGCTGTGAGCGTGGTGCCGGTAATACTGGCGTATCTGGTCGGTGCATACATTCTCAACATGAACCGTGCGCTGCTATTTGGCGCGATCATTGGTGCGCGTACCTGTGCACCAGCCATGGACATGATTAACCAACATGCGCGAAGCACCATTCCTGCTCTCGGCTATGCAGGTACCTACGCCATCGCCAACGTTTTACTGACGTTTGCAGGCACCCTTCTCGTTATTCTGACTTAGGAGTTGTTGGTATTAGGGTCTGATAGCCCTAATCCTCATAGTCTCCTCGCATATCCGGCAAAGCAGTCAGCAATGATTCAGCGAACAGAAGTTACACTGTTTGCTGAATCTTCCTGCACGTCAGTAACAAACCCGCAGGTTGTTTGCATCAGCGCAACGTTTTGCGCGTTATCATCGTTAAGCTGGTATTCGGAAAACAAAGTAAAGGTAACGGTTTATGCGCATTCTTATCGTCGAAGACGATCCTCTATTGAGTCATCATCTAAAAACTGAACTGTCTGAACTGGGCAATCAGGTTCACTGCGCCAAAACCGCATCTGAAGGCCTTTTCGTCGCCAAAGATTACCCCAACGACATTGCCATTGTTGACCTCGGCCTGCCTGACCGAGACGGCCTGAGCCTTATCCGAGATATTCGACGCGCCGAAATCCGTATGCCCATTCTCATTCTGACTGGCCGCGCGAACTGGCAAGACAAGGTATCTGGGTTAGATGCTGGAGCGGATGACTATCTGGTCAAGCCATTTCAGAAAGAAGAACTGGTCGCTCGTCTTAATGCATTAGTTCGTCGCAGCGCCGGGTTTGTGAAGCCAGAAATCAAAGCCGATAAAATCACCATGGATTTACTGGCGAAGAAAGTCACCGTTGATGATGCCCCTGTTGATCTCACCGCCTTTGAGTACGATTTACTGGAATACATGGTGCGCCACAATCGTCAGGTCGTTTCCAAGCAGCGCCTGCTGGATGTGCTTTATCAAGATCAGGAAGGTGACCCAAACACCATTGAGGTCATGATGAGCCGCCTTCGCAAAAAGCTCACTCAGGCCGGACAAGATAATCCGATTTCTACCGTACGTGGTCAGGGCTACATTTTTGAACTTCAGGTGACCTGATATGACGCGCAACATGATGCCCGAAATCCACAAGCGGGTGATGGTCACGTCCATTGCCATCATCCTTGCCTTCTCGTTAGGGCTTGGTGTGGTGATTAACCAAATTTATGTCAAAAGCTACATTGCGATGTACTCCGCCGATTTGGTGACAGAAGTCCCGCATATCATTGGCGAGCTTAGACAAGACAACATGTTACAACTCGGTGAGAACGCACCACATCGCGATCAACCCATTCCCACTCCTACCACCAAGCAAACCAACTATCTGGCGTTTATCTGTGAACGTGACGGCAATGCTTCCTGGATGTCTTACGGCGCGCGCGATAACGGCATGAACAATGTCTGCCACCACATTCCCTACTCTCTTTCTGGCCCAGACCTCATCTACTACAACGAACTGCCATATGTCGTCCACGTTATCTCAGAAGCGACTTACTCGACAGAAGAAGCATTCTTTGTACTTCGTGAAGTCAGCGCCCAACTGGAAAGTTTGTCTCAGATAAGACGTAAGACTTGGTTATACATGGGGCTACTGTTTTCGATTGCCACAGGTTTACTTTATGCCGCGTCATACTGGAGCTTCAGTCCGCTAAGAAAACTCGCAGGTGAGCTGAATGAAATCGCGGAATCCCGCCGCGAAAAACTGGATTCGGATTACCCCAAAGAATTAGGAGATGTCACGGACGCGCTGAACCGGATGATCACCCTAAGAAAAGAGCAAACCCAACGCTATCGTCATGCGATGGATGATCTCGCCCATAGTCTGAAAAGCCGCCTTGCCGCTACCAATGCGCTATTGGACGACAACACCTTAAGCCGCGAAGCCATGAGCAAACGCATCATTGAGCAAGTCAGCCAAATGGATGACATGGTGCAGTATCAACTGAAACGCGCATTGGTGGGGCAACGAGGTCTGGTTCGCGAAAAAACCGAGCTCAAACCTGTGTTAGACAGTCTCACTGGCATGTTCGCCAAGGTCTACAGTGATAAGCCAGTAAATATCACTACCCGTTTGGAAGCATTGCCTTCTCTGCCGCTCAACAAAGCGGATTTAACCGAGCTACTCGGCAACCTTCTGGAAAACGCATTCCGTTTTTGTATCAGCGAGGTGCGAATCTCAAGCAGCGAGGCCTCAGATCACTATGTGCTGACCATCGAAGACGATGGATTGGGCGTAGAAGAATCTTTGCGTGAGTCTATTTTCCAACGCGGGGTGCGGGCAGACCAACTTAACCCGGGCACGGGCATCGGATTGGCGGTATGTGACGAAATCGTCGAAAGTTATGGCGGCTCAATCCGTGTGATTGATTCCGAACTGGAAGGTGCTGCCTTTGTGATGATTTTCCCGAAAGTCAGCTAGTCGGCATTGAGTGCCAGTTGTCCCCTAAAGTCTGTTGACACTGGAAACAACAGAAACAAAAAAGGCCGCGATTGCGGCCTTTTCATTGGATTCGGGTTTAGTTATCGGCGTTCAGCAAATCATCTTTTGCAGCCAGTAGATACTGGTACATCGACCAGTAAGTCAGCGCTGTCGCGATGTAAAGCGCCGCATAACCTACGTAAATCACCCACTCACTGTCGCGCCAAAGAAGCATAGTCAGAGCAAACATCTGCGCCGCTGTTTTGAATTTCCCCACCCAGGAAACCGCCACACTGGCGCGTTTACCCAATTCTGCCATCCACTCACGCAACGCGGAAATAATCACTTCACGGGCAATCATCGTCGCCGCCGGAATCGTCACCCAAATAGAATTGTAATGTTCAGCAATCAGCACCAGGGCAATTGCCACCATGACTTTGTCGGCCACGGGGTCAAGGAAGGCACCAAAACGGGTAGTTTGTCCAAGGGTACGGGCCAGATAACCGTCCAGCCAGTCAGTCGCACCGGCGATGACAAAGATGAGAGCAGCAGCGAAAGCTGACCATTCATAAGGCAGATAGAACGCGATAACAAAAACGGGGATTAATGCGATGCGTATAAGGGTCAGGATAATGGGGATATTCAGTCGCATACTTATAATACTTTGTGAGTGACGGCCTATGGTGCTTGAAAGTCATTGCTGTTGCAATGACGAATGAATCTTCTCGGCCAAAACACGACTTATACCCGGCACTTTGGCGATTTCTTCAACAGAAGCCCGCTTAAGTTCCTGAATTCCACCCATGTATTTGAGCAACGCCTGACGGCGTTTCGGCCCTACGCCTTCAATTTCCTGCAACACACTGCTCTTGCGAGCTTTTGCGCGTTTCGCTCTGTGGCCGGAAATGGCATGGTTGTGGCTCTCATCGCGGATATGTTGGATGAGGTGCAACGCGGGTGAATCAGAAGGCATAGAAAACTCTTCACCCGTCACCTTAATCAAGGTTTCAAGACCCGGGCGTCGAGTTGTCCCTTTTGCCACACCCAGTAACAACGGATGTTTCGGCCAGTCGGCAAGCAGCGGCTTCACCACTTCCCAAGCACGGTTGAGCTGCCCTTTACCACCATCAATCAAAATGATGTCGGGGATCTTTTCAGGGTCGACCTGCTTGCTATAGCGGCGCTCTAGCACTTGCGCCATTGCCGCATAGTCATCGCCACCGGTAATGCCGGTAATGTTGTAGCGTCGATATTCCTGCTTCACCGGCCCATCCTGATTAAACACCACGCATGAGGCGACAGTCTGCTCACCCATGGTGTGGCTGATGTCGAAACATTCCATGCGTTTCACTGACTCCAGTTCCAGCGCTTCTGACAGCACGCTGAACCGGTTATGAATGGTCATCTTATGGTTGATTTTGCTGGTGAGTGCAGTCGCAGCATTGGTCTGGGCAAGCTTTAGGAAACGGGCGCGTGCACCGCGAGGTTTGCATTGCAGGTTCACTTTGCGGCCTGCGATGTCAGACAACGCGGTTGCCAGATCGGCCAACTCGTCACCCAAGTCTTGGCCAATCAAAATGCTGGTTGGAATCGTGTTTCCTTCAGCCTGTTTCACATAGAACTGGCCGATAAAGCTCGAAACCAACTCATTCACATCGGTATCAGCTGGCATTTTCGGGAAGTAGCTGCGGCTACCAAGCACTTTACCCTGACGCAGGAAAAGTACGTGGATACAGGCCACACCGTTTTCGATGGAAACGCCGATAGCATCCAGATCGTCATCGCTGTCTTGCGAAACAAATTGTTGCTCCTGGACGCGGCGCAGGGCCTGAATCTGGTCACGATATTCAGCCGCTTTTTCAAACTGCAACGCCTGGCTTGCGCCTTCCATCTTCTCCACCAGCGAAGCAATCACCTGCCTGTCTTTGCCTTGCAGGAACAGGCGAGTGAAATTCACCAGCTCATCGTAATCTTCATCGGGAATAATGCCTTTCACACAAGGGCCAGCACAGCGTTTGATTTGATACATCAAACATGGGCGGGTGCGGTTGGCATAAACGGAATCTTCGCACTGGCGGATGGGGAAAATTTTCTGCAGTAAATACAGGCTTTGGCGTACCGCGCCCGCATCAGGAAACGGACCAAAGTACTCACCTTTACGCTTTTTCGCGCCACGATGTACAGCAATTCGCGGATGCTTGCTCGCAGAAAGGAAGATGTACGGATAAGACTTGTCATCACGAAGCAGTACGTTATAACGCGGCAAGTGCTGCTTGATGAGGTTGTGCTCGAGGATCAGTGCTTCTGTTTCGCTGTGAGTGATCGTGACTTCGACGTTGGCGATGTTTTTCACCAAGGCACGAGTCTTCTCTCCAGCGACATTAGTACGGAAATAGCTGGAAAGCCGCTTCTTGAGAGATTTGGCTTTACCGACGTAAATGATCTCACCCGAAGCGTCCATCATTCGATAGACGCCAGGTTTGTCTGAGACTGTTTTTAGGAAATTTTTGGCATCAAACACAGCGAACAGAAATGGTTAAAGTGTTTCTGTGTCTAGCATACCATGACGAATCGCAAGATGGGTCAGTTCAACGTCACCATTGATACCTAACTTACTGAACAGACGGTAGCGATAGCTGTTGACTGTCTTTGGGCTCAGGTTCAGTTGATCTGAAATGTCAGTCACTTTCTGCCCTTTCGTAATCATCATCATGATTTGAAGCTCGCGCTCTGAAAGGTTTTTGAAAGGATTCTCCTGAGCAGGAGAAAACTGACTTAACGCCATTTGCTGTGCAATTTCCGGCGAAATGTAGCGCTGACCACTGTTCACCGCGCGAATGGCATTCACCATTTCGCTCGCACCTGCACCTTTAGTGAGATAGCCAGCGGCACCGGCTTGCATCACTTTGGTTGGAAATGGATTTTCTGTATGAATTGTCAGAACAATAATCTTGGCATCTGGGTTATAGCGTAGGAGCTTTCGCGTCGCTTCCAAACCGCCAATACCAGGCATGTTCATGTCCATCAAGATAATGTCTGCATGATTCGCACGACACCACTTGACTGCTTCCTCACCGCTTTCGGCTTCCCCTACCACTTTAACACCACGCTCGTCTTCAAGAAGACGGCGTATCCCTGTGCGAACCAGCTCGTGATCATCTACAAGGAAAACACTAATCAAGCTTGTTTCTCCACTATGATTTTGGCTCGCCATGCGCCGGGATGGCGCTCGACTTTGGATGCATCTTACTTGAGTTTAACCCAACAATAAAAGACCGAACACTTTGATTCTGTGTAAGAGAGCATGTTTTTATAGTGATTCAGTCATAATTTAAACAGCAAAGTGAGTAAATCCGATACAGGCAGATGATTCACCAGAAATTTTTCCATTGAGTACATAAAGTTACGCACTGCAACCATTTTGCAGATTTATGAATGAATATCTAAAAAGCGCGACATACAGATATTCTTAATCAGCATATTTTATGCTTTTTTATGTACGTCATTAGCGTTTACTTACACATTAGGTTGGTGAAATCTTTCTTTTAGGTTCACTTTTCCAGTAAGCCTTCACAGTCACACAAACCATGCAAGGAGTGCAATATCGACATGAAGCTGGGCATTTTACTCTGTGACGACCACTACCCTGACTCCATCCCGACGTACGGACATTACGATGATGCCTTCAAGCGCATGTTTGAAGACAGTTGCATCTCTACATTCCATAGCTATCGTTGCCACGAAGAAGACTATCCGGCGTCCCCCAACGAATGTGATATCTGGCTGGTCACTGGCAGTAAATGGGGCGTTTATGATACCGATCCCTGGATTGAAGTTGTTGCCCAGTTTGTGCGCGAATGTGATGAGTTTAATCGCCCTATAATTGGCATCTGCTTTGGACACCAAATTATTCACTATGCGCTAGGGGGACGGGTTGAGAAGTCCGCTAAGGGCTGGGGAATGGGCGTGTATCCCATTAATGTTCAAAACCCAGCAAACAAGCTAGATACCCCGCTTTCTGATCAACTCAATTTGATTGCCTGTCATCAGGATCAAGTTCTCTCCCCTGCTTCTGGATTTGAAGTGATTGCCGGCTCAGACTTTTGTCCCGTGGCGATGGCTCAAAAATCTCATACCGCCCTCACGATGCAGTGTCACCCGGAGTTCACACCTGACTTTCTCGCCCAACTCATTGAGCGTCTGAGGGAAAAAGCCGGTGACGAAGTTGTCGACAGCGCACTTGAGTCTCTAAAACGCTTTGGCGAGGGAGATCGAAAGCAGGCCATTTCGTTGATTTTCGATTTTTGCCTCGCCCAAGGAAAAAGTGACAACACCTTAAAGTGATAACGTGCGGCGATTCGTGTCGAATCGCCATTTCGCATTTTCATTTTGCAACCCAAGTTGGCTTCCCGCATTGCATACCGTTTTATCTCTATGAATTAATAACTTAATCACTCTGGCACTCTACTTGCTGTTTCTTGTTTACAAACAAGAAGGAGTGTTGATATGAACAGAGCCTCTACCCTGAAGCAGCCGTTGATCTTTGTCGGACCACCACGTTCCGGCGTCACGCTGATCTCAGATTTAGTCATGCATCACGAAGCCCTGTGTTGGCTTGACGAGAGCTTTGAAAAACACCCTAGATCAGACTTCCAGCACCGACTTTTCAAACGTAAATGTGCATTCAGGAATAAAGCGCTGCAGGATAAATCCTTCTTTGGCTCTCTGGCACGGGAATTTTCTCCCACGCCTTCGGAAGCCATGAACTTCTGGGATGAACACACCCGCGAAGAAATCGACTTTTACCGTGGCTTTTCCCGTGGAAAACATGCCACCCCGGTAGAGATATCATCTATCAGAGAAATTTTGAGTCGACGCGTTACCCTTTCAGATAAAAGCCGTTTGGCGTTGAGGTTCACTGGCCCCTCACGCCTTTGCTATCTGCACAGCATTTTCCCTGATGCCAAGTTCATCAATATAAACCGAGACCCCGCTTCAACGGTGCATTCAATGATTTCTACCGACGATTGGGAATACCAAGGCAAGAACCTACTTTGGTGGCGGGGAGCCTATTCGTTACAGGAGTTGGCTCAGTACGATCGCCTGCGTGGTCATGCGGTAGCGGGCACAGCTTTCCAGCTTAACAAGCTTATTCAAACCACCAAGTTGGAGGCTTCTGAGTTAGACCTGAATATACTGACGCTGAACTACGAAGATTTTGTCGCATCCCCCGAGCATGTTATGGGACAAATACTGGACTTCGCTGAGCTCTCTTCAAGCAAAACGGTGGATGCTGCGCTCAAGCAAAACGAAATACGCTGCAGCAACAAGGTTCTCAAAATGCCCGCAACCGACGTAAATACCGTGTATACATGGTGCCCGGCAACTTAATGAGCTCTCAGTTTTTTTAAGTTTGTATATACCCAGACGACCTGAATCCTGCATCTTCAGGTTGTTTGGGTATAAGCCATGCGTTTTGCGCATGGCTTATTTGCATCTAATTCATTTGCTTCATATTCACAATATCCCTACCCTACGCGCTTCTTTAACCCATTGGCCATTTCCGCGCAGAGTCAACATGTATTCACAATCACTTTTTGCCCAGCTTGTCAGGTGGTTGCTGGTGCTGACAATCACTCTGGTTAGCGTTCAGCATTGCACTCCTCTACAACGCGCTTTTGCCGACTATGCGGTGGATGGTGGTTGCCATCAACATCATCAAATGGATGACCAACACCAAGCCCACGGGTCTCACGCAACACAATAAACAAAGGTAACTTAATGAGTATCTTCCGCTTCCCGCTGCTAGTGTGGCTGGGGATAGGGATTTTGATTATCAGCCTAGGGATCAGGCAATCTTTCGGTATCTTCATGATGCCTATCACAGACACCTTTCAGTCAGGCCGGGAATTTTTCAGCCTTGCTATCGCCCTTCAAAACCTTTTGTTTGGACTTTTCCAACCTTTCGTGGGCATAGCAGCAGACAAATACGGTGCCAAGCGCATCATTACCCTGGGTGGTTTAGCTTATGCCCTAGGTCTTTACCTCACTTCGATGGCCACAGGCACTGGTGTACTTTACATATCAATGGGTGTTCTGATCGGCTTGGGACTGAGTGCGACCAGCTACGTGATTGTGCTGGGAGCTGTTGCCAAAGTAGTACCGGCAGAACACACCGCAAAAGCGTTTGGACTGACAACGGCTATGGGGTCGTTCGGTATGTTTGCCGTTATCCCTGGCGCTCAGTCTCTGCTTGCGAACTATGACTGGCAAACCGCCATGCAAGTGTTTGCGATGTGCTGTACGCTGATGATCGCCTTTGCCGTGTTTATGAAAACGGCAGCGCCTTCATCTGCCTCAGCCGGCCAAACAGAACCAGAACAAACGCTGAAAGAAGCCATGGCCGAAGCGTTCAGACACCCAGGTTATTGGCTGATCCACGCTGGATTTTTCGTCTGTGGTTTTCAGGTCATGTTTATTGCGACTCACCTGCCGAGCTATATCGCAGACAAAGGTTTGCCGGGTAACACAGCGGCGATGGCACTGGCCTATGTCGGTATCTTCAATATCTTTGGCTCTTATTTCTGGGGCTTAATGGGCGACAGGTTTAATAAACGTTACGTCATGACCACGCTGTACATGATGCGTGCTGTGGTATTGACCTTGTTTATCACCGTGCCACTAACAACCCACACCGCTACTTTGTTTGGCGCGGCGATTGGTTTCTGTTGGCTGGGAACCGTGCCGCTGACTTCTGGTTTGGTCCGTCAGATCTTTGGAGCGCGTTACATGTCGACGCTTTATGGTCTGGTGTTCTTTACTCACCAGATCGGCAGTTTCATAGGTGCCTGGGTTGGGGGTCGCGTATTCGACTATTACGGCTCTTATGAACCTATCTGGTGGACAACAGTGGTGCTGGCAATAGCTGCTGCGCTTATCCACCTGCCGATTAACGACAAGCCTGTTGTGCGTCCCGTGTTGCAGAACACGTAATGATATGAATCCGGGTCATCATGGCCCGGCCTTCCTTTTTTGCCCATTCTCCATCGGGTCTTCTACCTGCTGAAAAATGCTAAAAGTTCAACTGAATTAGGCGCTTGCTCAAAGTTTTATCATTTTGTGTTGGGGTGCCAACGCAGCAAATGCTAATTTTTTGTTAAGACAAGAGCTTTTGAAATTGGGGTGGTGAAATGGGAAAACTGACCACGCATGTTCTCGACACCGCTAGGGGAAAGCCAGCACAAGGTGTCAAAATCTCACTGTACCGCATCGATGACGAAGGTTTACATCCAGTGACCACAAGCATCACCAATGATGATGGTAGAACAGATACACCTCTCATCGAAGAAGGTTACCTTATTTCTGGTCAATACCAGCTGGTGTTTGCCACGGCCTCTTACTTCCAACACTCCAACGCCCAGCTCGACGCTATCCCTTTTCTTGATGAGATTGTCATTCGTTTCGGCGTATCCGACCACAATCAGCACTATCACGTCCCATTGCTGGTCTCGCCCTATGGGTATTCGACATACCGGGGAAGTTAGATAAAAACTCTAGGACTAAAAAAGCCAGCACTTTAGCTGGCTTTGTTTTACGAGGGATAGTGATTAACCTGTTCTGTTACTTGCCAAGAATCGGATAGGCTTCGGTGTAGATCCAATCATTGGCTTTGGCAGGAACATGGCAACCAAGACAATCAGTCTTGTAATCTGCTGAGGCGTTCTTGGTCATGTCATCAGTTTTGAACAATGCCCAACCCCAACCGTCACCCCAAGAGCCATTATCGGAAAAGCGGCCTTCACCGTCTTTCACCATCACAAACCACTGTTTGAGATCGCCGGTCTCATGGCTGACGCCACTGCCCGTCGTATAATTGCCGGTGTTGTGCGCACGCAACTCTTTAACCAGCGTTGCACCGTCTGGGAATTTGCCATTTTTTCGAAACGCTTCCACCGTTTCTTTTTCGGTGTACACACCATGGAAACCGCTAGCGCCGCCCTCTGGTACAAACCAAGAACCTAAATGGACCATATTGGTTCGGAAATCGTTAGGGAAGCTGATGTTTCCTTTTTCATCCACGTAAGGTGAAAACGCATCGTTCGCAGCAAGCGCACTAAACGCTGTAC
Organism: Grimontia sp. SpTr1; assembly: GCF_947387585.1. Classification (NCBI taxonomy): domain Bacteria; kingdom Pseudomonadati; phylum Pseudomonadota; class Gammaproteobacteria; order Vibrionales; family Vibrionaceae; genus Grimontia; species Grimontia sp. SpTr1. The sequence goes on along the minus strand of NZ_CANDOD010000010.1, from coordinate 177,454 downwards.
CAGTGGCAAGCAAGCCGATAAGAAATGCCTTTTTCATAAATGACTCCATTACTTTCTTATTATTTCAGGCTAGAGCTGTGTCCGCCGCTTGCTGCCTCACCTTTCGCTTTGCCCGCACGCAGCACTGGGTAGTACTGAGTGAATACAAAGTCATCAGCCGCTGCTGCTTGGTGACAAGCGTTACAAGCTGCTGCAGGAAAAGCTTTCGCAGTATCAGTCAGCGCACTATGGTCAGGCGTTGAAAAGCTGTAGTAAGACCAGTTACCCGGCTCATCTGGGTTCAGGCTTTTGCTTTTAATGGTGGCTTCCAAGCCAATGTAGTCACCCTGAAAATAACCATTACCACTGACTGCAGCCTTGCTTCCCACACTGACGAGCTCTTTGATGATGATGGTGCCATCTCTGAACTCACCCTTCTCTTTCCACACCGCCCAACTTTCTGGATCAATGTAAACGTTGTGATGCTCTGGGAAAGCCGCTTTGCCGTTGTTCATATCATTCGGTGTCACAGGCGTACCGACATACACCCACTCGCGGTAGCCGGTTGGTCTCTGAAGTTCACCGTCTTTGACAGTGAAATACTCTTTGGCAAATGCCGAAGTAGAAACGAAACCGCCAGCTATAATCATTGAAGCCACAGTTAGTAGTGCTGCCTTGGTGTTTTTTACATCCATTTTCTCACCTCTAGTACAGTTGAGGTGCACCATCTTGGCACACCTTGCGTTAGTCTAAGCTAAATTACATAGCCATGATGTTACTAAGGGAATCAGAACGGTGCCTCAACGAATCAAAAGCGAAGAAACCTTTAATTATCTGTCCGATGTCTTTGAAACTCTTAGATTTAAAGGCAGCATTTTCTTCAGTTCCGATCTCAGTGCACCTTGGGGCATAGCACTGGAGAAACGCGAGTTTCCACGCTTTCATATCGCACTCAAAGGAAACTGTTTTGTAGGGTTGGATAGCAATAAGCCTTTTCTCGCAAATGAGATGGATGTGTTTCTGTTACCGGGAGGTGATGCGCACTGGTTAGCGGACTCTCCCGACAATAAAAAGACCCTGAGTGACATCGCCATCGACGCTTGCGAGCTGGGAAAACCTCTGTTTCAGGAAGGGCCTACCACCCACAAACTCATGTGTGGACTCATCATGTTTGATGCCGGACTCAGCCACCCGGTTGTTGACGCTTTGCCCCCCGTTATCCATATCAAGGATATTGGACACGACACAACAATTTGGCGCCTCGTAATATCCATCGATAAAGAAATTTCGGAGCATGGATACAGGGAAAATCCTATTGTCGATAAACTTTCAGAAGCGTTATTTTTAAAGTTTTTGTCTCACTATTTAAACGAAACCACAGAAAGCTTTAGTTTTATCAAAGCAGTAAAAGATAAACGCATTCATGAAGCTTTGATGCTGATGCATCGCGAGCCTGGTAAAGACTGGACACTCGAAGAGATTGGAAGACACGTCGGTATGTCGAAAGCGACACTGGTTCGCCATTTTCAGGATGCGTTGGGTATGGCCCCCATCGCTTACCTTAGCCACTGGCGTCGCTTAAAGGCCTACAACGCTTTGAAATACACCAATGACCCTATTGACAAAATCGCGCTCTCTCTCGGCTTTACTTCTGGACGGACATTAAGTCGCGCCCTAGTAAGAGAACTCGGGGTGACGCCAGCGGAGATTAGGGCACACAATGAATAGCATGCCCACATGCAAGATTAGATTAGAAATTGAAGCTCCAACCAGCTGGAACCCCTTTTGCTTTCAGAGCTTTGATGGCCTTTTCTTTGTCCTGCTCAGTGACATACTCAAAATGGGCACTAAAAGAAGATGATCCTGTTGCATCGTATTCACTTTCGCCCACGAAAGTCTGACTTGAAACAGTTACCGTGTTCGGCTCAACCTCAAAGTAAACACTAGCGCGTTTTCTAATATATGACTGCCCATCATTAAACACTCTACGGTAGTTTGCATGACACTTGAACTCGTCAAACATATACTCACCGGGTTCAAGATCTGTAATAAGCCCAAAATCAGGCTTGTCGAAAAGATAAATCTCTCTCGCTTCTGATTTATCTAACTCTTCAGGAGCGCGAAATACCTTCTTAACTTCAAAAGATATTGACCGACAAGGATACTTTTTCGCTTCGTTTGTATTTTCCATCGAAATAGGAATTACAACAGCTCCATTTCCGTTTGCAGTTGGAAGACTTTCGGCCGTTTTAGGCGTCCCTGCGCAACCAATCACACTCATAGCCACTGACGATAAGAGCATCACCCTTAATACTTTAACTTTTTTCATTTGTTTGCTCCTTGCTTTAACAAAGCAAGGATAGCTGAAAACTTGACACCTTAATGTATTCAAATGAAGACAAAAAAGGGAGCCAAACGGCTCCCTTTTGTATAAGTCATTGTGTTACTTACGGTCTTGGTCGAAGTCACCATGGAAGTGTCCGTGGTCTGCCACTTCACGTGAGGCTGACTTGATCTTCTCCCCGATACGATGTTCGTGCTCATGGTCATCATGAACTGCCAGTGTCCTCAGCGTACGAGTTTCTGGTGCTGCATCCTGTTGGTTCTTGTCATCAGCATACAAATCTTCACTCATCGCATAGAAGGTTGCCACGTAAGCCAGTGCACGGGAGTTCATTTCCATTGCAACATTGTTCACGTTGTTGATGTCATCACACGCTTGGTGATAACACTTGTCGTAGGCAACATCCACTTCACCGCCAAACTGCTCAACTTCTTCGGCTGATTTGGTTTTCTCTGCACCGGTGAACAAGCCACCAAATGCGATGCCCCAATCAGCAAAGCCTGAGTAGTCTGAACGCTTTGACAAGGCTTGAGGTACTGTGGTCTCGTCATTGTCATTGAAGAATTCGTTGAACAAACCTTCAATATGGCCTGTGCCTTCTGGTGGCTCAAAGTCGCCTGGGTAAGCGTTATCAGGGCTGTCTTTGGTGTCTGACAAATCGCCATCCATGACGCCATAGATGTAGTTAGGTGACGCAATCATGTCGAAGTTGAGGTACATCTTAATCGGGTTGATTTCGAAGTAACGGGCTTCGACCATCTCACGCTGTTCATCCGTCAGCTCACTCGGGTCAGAAATACCCAACTCTTCCATGATTTGCGCTTGCGCATCCGCGTAGTAAGCGCCAAACACCTCGCCTGTGTAGTATTCAGAACCCACAAGGCCTGCTTCTTCGGCAGCCCACCAAGCAAAACGCACTTTGTTTTTCTGGGTGACTGGCAGTCGCTTCATTTTTTTCTTGAGGCGGATAGCATATTCAAGAATCGCCGCCGAGCCAGACCCGTTATCCTGAATACCCGGGCCTTCAGGTACAGAATCCAAGTGCGCCCCAACCATGACAATCTGATCTGGGTCGCCTGCTTTGGTTTCAGCCAGTAAGTTTTCCGTCACCACAATTTCGTCTTCGGTTTGAACAGAAAGTGCTGCGGTAATGGCACCTGACTCCAACGCGTCATACCATTCTTTACCGAGGTCATAACGTGCTCCAAACGCTGGAATGGTGGCTTCTGAGTCGCTACCCAAAGTACCATTCACCACGCTCTTACGACCATCGTTGTTACCCTGGTTAAATACGATAACACCGACCGCACCAGCATTTTCGGCGTTGACCACTTTTGAATCAAACGTACAGCCACCGCGTTGAATAACAGCAACTTTGCCTGTCACATCAACACCGTCAAAATCCGATGCTTCACAGCCATCGGTGTCGTCATAATCTGGTGATTCAAAATCAAAATCGGGAGTAACAAAAGCGATGTCAGCGCTGATTGCACCATCTGAACTGCCAGAATAGGACATGGCGGCGTAATCTGCTGGAATGTCATCTGTCGCATCACGGACATGCACAAGTTGTTGCCCATTAACGCTGAGGGTCGTGCCATCAAGTTCAACCCAACTGCGGAAATCAAACTCCTGCAGTGTCACCTCGTAGCCATGTTTTTCCAGCGTCTGCTTAATATAGTCAACAGAATTTGCATAACCATCGGTACCCGCTGCACGGGTAATAGAATTACCATCTGGTGTTGGAATGGCAGCTGCTTCGAGCGCCTCAAGATGGTCAAACAAGTTTTTCTCTTTCATTGCTTTGCTGACTTTGTTCGCCACCCATCTTGGGTCTTCACAGCCCGCAAAGCCCGTCAGTAATGCGGCACTCATTGCCACCACTAACACTTTCTTTGTACTAACGTTGAATGTTTTCATTTTGTCGTCCTTTTTAATTGACGTCATCAGTCAAACACTCAGCGTGTTAATTTTCAAAAAACTCATCTGGTTAAATTTTTGTTAAGTGAAGGGGTATCACAATTTATTAAGTAAAAGAGAGATGAATAACAATTAAAATAAATTCCCGCTTCAAGGTCGGAATTTAGAAAGATAATACATGGCTGTAAAGAAACCTAATTAACACCGAATTTAATTATTTATTTAAACACGGCATGAATTAATATAGTTCAAAGTGACTGGTTCAACAGGAAAGATAAACATAGAAAGACATTTTAATTCAATCCAGCAATACATATATGCATTTTACACTTGTACAGCCTTTCGGACTGAGCCCAAGATCTTGTCTGTCCAAGCGGCTTTATCTACGCAACATTAGCTTCATCACATGTTGAGGTCCCACTGGACCACCGTGATACAGTGATCCTGTATCTTCAAAGCCCCCTTTAAGGTATGTCTGATAAGCAACCGTGTTTTTACAATTCACCGTCAGATAGAGCCAAGAGACATCAGGAAACTCGAGGGAAATGGAGTCTGCCAATAATGAGACCGCCTTTTTACCGATCCCCTTTCCTTGGTAGCGACGATCAATAGCAAAACTTCGAAGCCCTACCCCTGTAATCCCATCCCCAACGATTTCAGAATTAAAAGCAGTATCAATTTTGAAGTAGCCAACAATGAGATCGTCATGGACAATCAGAAAGCGATTGATGTTTTCCTCAACATCACTGATGAAATTTTCTGGTGGCGCTGTAAATTTGACCTGTTCTTCCGCTAATAATATTTTAAGCACATCATATTCATCTTTCTGTTTGAATTTTCTTATCGCTGTCATTCGTATTCCTTTAAAATCGTGCACTTCAGAATATTAGCAATCCCTGATCACGTTTCATTTATATATGTCAGGATGCCATACCTGCATTAACGAGTCAGGATTGGCAATCGGCGTAAAACCGTACTTTTCATATAACCCATGTGCATCACGGGTTGCCAGCATGGTTCGACGAAGACCTTGTAGGTCAGGATGTGCCACAATGCTATCCATCAATACTCTAGCAATCCCCTCACCTTGACGCTCTTCCACCACAAAAACATCTCCCAGATAGGCAAATGTCGCCCGGTCAGTGATCATTCTGGCAAACGCTAACTGCGTGTTGTTTTCATCAAACACACCAAAACAGAGAGAATGTGCTAATGCCTTTTCTAACGTCGCTTTTGGAATGCCTTTTGCCCAGTAGGACTCTGATATCACCTGATGAATGAGGTCGATATTCATGTGCTCTAATTGGTTGGATACGCGAAATCTTTCCATGATTCATTCCCTCAGATTTAGCAAAACTAGACCATACTCAATCATGAATAAGAAATATGTCGGATTTGCGAGAGCCAGCAGTGAAAGCCTTTGAGTTCTCTCATTTCCACGTTCTCTCAGTGGTAACATTTTTAGGCTAACACGCATTTTTGAAGCTCAGAGCCGGTTTGATAGAAAACCCTCATAAAAACTTCATTCTTTTGCTCTTTAAACCACCAATAACTAAGCTCCGATTCTTTCTTTATTGGAACTTGCATTACTCGGCATATACGGACATGAAAGCGAATATATTCATACGGATACGACCCATACTCTTCACGATATTTGGGTTTGCTATCAGCCACAACCTCTTTTTCGTCATGCTACCTATCCGCATGAAGGAAAACGGCTACCCGACAGCCGATATTGGTCTGGCAATGAGTATGTTTGCTGTAGGAGCAATTTGTGCAGGGTTGTTTGGTTCCCGGGCAGTGCTCCGTGCCGGACACATTCGCGCGTTTGCCTCAATGGCGGCAACCCTGTCTATTGTGTCTGTTGTTCATAGCTACACGACCGATATTGTTGTTACCGCCGCACTGCGCGCGATTGCAGGCTTCTGCTATGTCACGTCATTTATCACGCTCGAAAGTTGGCTCAATGTACTGAGTGATCGAAGTAACCGAGGCCGAGTTTACGGCACCTACCAGATCTGTTTTGCGATTGGATTCGGTACCGCTCCCTTTCTTTTCAGCGCATTTAACGAAAACGACCCACGGCTGTTTGGGGTGATTTCGGTATTCCTTTGTGTTTCCCTCATCATCATGTCAATGAGCCGTTTACCGGCACCGGAATTGCCCAAACGCGCGACACCGATTTCTCTTAAAAAGCTCTGGCAATACTCCCCTTCAGGCACGCTCGCTTGTTTCTGTGCCGGGTTGATTAATGCAGCCAGCGTTTCACTTATCTCTCTTTACGCTTACAGCAAAGGGATCTCAGGAATCTGGCTATCACTGATCCTGGGTTCTTACCAAATGGGCGGTTTGCTCACTCAGTTTCCAACCGGGTGGCTGGCCGATCGCTACGACAAACGTGTCGTGGCATCAGGTCTCATGTTTATGGGGATCATCAGCAACAGCTTGATAGTGCTTGATAACTTTTACCCTTATCCGATCGAATTGTTGGCCGTGCTGTTTTGGGTATCAGGCGGTTCAGGCGTGGCACTTTTCCCGCTTGCTGTTACTCAAGTGTTTGACCACATTGAACAAAAAGAAGCCATGCCTGCCACCAGTACTATGCAAATATTGCTAGGCGTCGGTGGTGTGATTGGGCCGATTGTGGCGAGTTTCCTGATGAATGAGTTCGACGTCGTCTGGCTCTACTACTACATCATTACGGTTCATATTTTCGTCTTTGTCTTCCTGATGGCACGTAAGCTGTTTGTTCGCACAGAAACATTGCCAGCGGCCTCTTCCTTCAAGGTCAACGTGCAACCTATGGGGAGTTCGAGTGATTATGACCCAATGATGGATTTCAAGGACATCGACAAAGCCAACCCAGAGCTAAAACTTCTCATCGCTGCGTTGGGTCAGAATCCATCCGATCCGGGGATTTTGATCCGACTCGCTCTACAAGGTTCTTCGCTGAACGCACATGACGTGGCGAAGAACATCGTGCTCGCCTATCCGAAAAAAGGTGGTGACATGCTGCGCCACTTGATTGAGCAGTTCCCTAAACGGCGCTTGGAAGTCGCTTATTCACTGCATGACCTGTTTATTTTGAGGAAAGAGCGGATTAACAACCTATTGCAGGAAGCGTTGTTAGACGGAGCCTCGATTGAAGAAGCAGAGAAGATTAATGAGTTGCTCGACGACATCGCGATAGCTAACAACAAAGCCGACGATAGCGATGCCGCCGAAAAGCCCGTTTAGCGTTTTCTCGGGCAAGACATGAGGTTGAAGCTTTTGTCGAAACAGATACCAAACTCATGACGGCTTTGATGCAGCCAAGTATTCTTCAGTTCAGGATTATTATCGCGCATCCAACGAATTGCTTTCTTGGCATTCAAGTCAGCAGGCGGCAGCTTAAATTGACCGGCAAGTTCGAGCGTCTTGTCGAAATACGCTTCTGCTGAATCAAAGTCGCACGAACCGTGTTTTTCCCACTGCCCTTGCAGCAGGCGCGTGCCCGGGCTCATACACAGATATGGCTTGATAGTTTCCAACGGCAATGGTGCTAAGTCGCCCTTACAGAATCGAGGATGTCCCTTGTTGTTGCCTGACTTATAAGCCTTTTCTGACTCTCCCCAAAGACCATGCACCACCCAACCGAAGTCATTCCCAGAGTCACACTGAAACCGCACGGACGCCTCGCGGCCCTTTCGTTCCATGGTTTTACAAAAGCCCGGCGAATTGGAGTAAACCAACAGGAAGAAATCAGTGGGTACGTTTTTGTTTTGGTAGTCGAGATGATTGTCATAGCGCAGGTTGAGGTCAGAGACATCAATATCACAACTTTCGGGAGTTAAAGCGTGAGAGCTTGTTACCGAGCCGAAGAAAAGCGCTAAAGCAGCAACGAGCGAAAAGTGTTTTAGTGAGGGAAGGAACCGAAGCACAACGCATACCTTTAAAACGATAAGTTGGCTTGAAAGATATTATGCTTCGTATCAATTGTCACATCAGAGCTTCTTCAGTGTCGCTGGCACGATGATTTTATGTACTGGCCCAACGAAGAACATGTATATCTTACCGAAGGTATTTTTAACGTGAACAACAGAACTTGCCGTCACCAACGCTTTGTCACCGTGAGGTTCAACAAAGAATGACAACTTCACATCCAGATGTTTATCTCTGTCTTCCATGATCACTTCTGAGTGAGATTTGTAGATCATCTCGAAAATGCCGACTTTATCGCCCACCTGATAGTCATCCGCCGTTTTCTTCGGGTAAAAGTCATCGAGATTACCAAGGTGTTTTAAGCCCATTCTCGAAACCACTTCGTTGCGGATTTTCATCAGCTTGTTCACCCAATCCGGTGTGCTGTTCATCACCCGGAGATAAACCTCCATGGCAGATTCGCCCTTGTAATCTATTTCTTTGGTGTAGTTATCTGCAAAGTAGGCATTATTCGAATAACGATAAAGCTCTGTGAAACTGGGTATTCCATCCATGATTTATCCTCTTTCATAGTTTTTGACGATTCGTCATTTTTTATTAAGGTACCATATGCATAAAGAATTAGGTATGCCAGAATCCATTTCTGGTCACAAAAGTCACCATTGAAAACCAAGATGAAAAAACCTCAAACTATTTGCGGTTTAATGATTGACTTGAAAGTTGGTTGCCATTAACATCCGCGCCCAGCAAAAAGAGAGCTTACCAAGGCTTTTCTTTTCAATAGCTTAACAGCTCTCTATCAGCTGATCCCGGTCAGTTGTTTTTCTTTTTTTATTAAATAGGAAGACAACAAAATCGGAACCCGGCATGACCGCAAAAGCACACACCCAACTCAACGCCAACTGGCAATCCAAAGCCATTTTCAGCGTCGCATTCTTAATGGCTACCACTTCAGTTGGCCCCGGCTTTCTGACACAAACCGCTGTTTTCACCAACATCTATAAAATCGACATGGCTTTCCCTGTGTTTGCCTCCATGTTTATCACCTTCGGTATCGTTATGAACCTGTGGCGAATCGTGGGTGTTTCAGGCCTTCGTATCCAAGATATCGCGAACAAAATCGCGCCAGGTGCAGGCTACTTCATCGGTATTCTGCTGGCATTAGGTGCGGTGGCATTCAACTTCGGTAACGTCAGTGGTGCTGCGCTTGGCATCAACGTGCTGACTGGCGTGGATACCACTTGGGGTGCGCTGTTTACCGGTGTTGTCGGTTGCCTGTTGTTTGTCGTTCATAACGCATCAAAGCGTATGGATCAGATGGCGCGCTACCTCGGCCTGTTTATGATTGTTTTAATCGCCTATGTCGCCATGACCAGCCTTCCACCTATGGGGGAAACCTTATCCGCAGCAGTGATGCCAACAGACATGGGCAGCCTTTTGCTTCCGACCCTGACCATTGTTGGTGGCGCTGTGGGAGGTTACTACACTGGCGCACAACGTTTGGTTGATATCGGCCTGCAAGGAAAAGAGAACGTTGAGCACATCAACAAAGCTGCCTGGGCAGGTATCTCTATCGCTGTTGTTATCCGCATTCTGCTTTTCATGGCCGTGTTTGGTGTGATTGCTGCTGGTGCAGTGCTGGACACTGCAAACCCAGCCGCAGACGCGTTTCGTCAAGGCGCGGGCGAAGTAGGTTACTTTATCTTTGGTCTGGTGCTGTTCGTTGCGTCTATCACGTCGGTGGTGGGTAACTCCTACATGGCTATCTCACTGATCAAAACACTGTTCCCTGTGGTTGCCCGTAACGAAAAAGCCTGGTGCTGTGGCTTCATCATCATTACCAGCGTTGGTACCGTGCTGATGAACATGCCAATCCTGCTACTGATGCTTGCTGGCTTGGTAAACAGCATCATCCTGCCTGTGGTACTGGGGTTTGTGTTGGCTGCGACGCGTCGTAAAGACATTGTGGGTGATTACAAACACCCTATATATTTAACCCTTACAGGTGCGGCGATTGTTGTCATCATGGCAATTTCGAGCCTGAGTAATGTGCAGAACTTTATGACTAAGTTCATCGGTTAAGCTTCCTTTCAAAGCAAAAATGCCGTCTGACGTTGGCGGCATTTTTGTGAACTTATGACAAGCTGCCGTATTGCGAATTCCAAAATTTGACCGATGAGTCAACACCAACTAGTTTAGATCCATACAGCATTCCATTCTCAAAAATTTGCCCTACCGATATATACCTTTCAATAAGTTACGAACAGGGAGAAGACGATGGAAAAGTTTATCCGATGCTTGCCGAAGGTGGAGTTGCATCTGCATATTGAAGGCTCACTTGAACCCGAGTTGATGTTTGAACTCGCAGAAAGAAATGGTATTTCCACGCCCTATTCAAGCGTTGAGGAAGCCCGCAACGCCTACCAATTCCATAACCTGCAGTCCTTCCTCGATATTTACTATCAAGGGGCCAATGTCCTTATTACTGAACGTGATTTCTTCGACCTGACCTGGGCGTATCTGCTGCGTTGTAAAGCCGACAATGTCATGCATACAGAAATCTTCTTTGACCCTCAAACCCACACCGACCGGGGGATTTCATTCGATACGGCTATCAATGGCATCTACCACGCTCTTCGCCAAGGGGAAAAAGAGCTTGGCATTACAAGCCAGCTGATCATGTGTTTTCTTCGCCATTTATCGGAAGAAGCGGCCTTTGAAACTTTGGAAAAGGCGAAGCCTCACTTAAATCGGTTAGTTGGTGTTGGGCTGGACTCTTCCGAAGTAGGCCATCCACCAGAGAAATTCCAACGTGTATTTGCTGAAGCGCGAGCACTGGGGTTGAAAACTGTCGCGCATGCAGGGGAAGAAGGCCCTCCGAGTAACATCAGAGATGCGATTAATCTTTTGCATGTCAGCCGCATTGATCATGGCGTGAAAAGCAGCGAGGACCCCGAACTGGTAAAAGAGTTGGCGATATCTAGAATGCCTCTCACCGTCTGCCCACTGTCTAACATCAAGCTTCGCGTGTTTGACAAGATGGCAGACCACAACATCCTCAACCTACTGGCTCAGGGACTCTGCGTGACCGTCAATTCCGATGACCCCGCCTTTTTCGGTGGATATATGACGGACAATTTTATTGCCCTTAATAATGCTTTATCTCCCAGCCCTCAGCAGCTGGCACAATTTACCCGAAATGCCATTGAAGCTTCTTTCGTCTCCGAAGAACGCAAGAAGGAAATGATGCAAAATCTGGACGACTTTTGGGATAAACACGGCATACACTGATTCCAATCAGGTTCATAACGCACTGAATCACAGACGGGCTAGGCCCGTCTTGTTTTTCCAGAGGAGTCTCCATGAAAGCTTCAATCGCCGCCCTTTCAGCGCTGTTTGTTTCTGCTCCAATCTTCGCTACCAGCCCACCAAAACCTTTTGCTGACACCATTTACCACAACGCTCAGGTCATAACGGTCAATGATAAACAACCCGAGGCGGAAGCTGTTGCCATCCTAAACGGAAAAATACTCGCCGTAGGGGAAGCAGAAGAAATTCTCAGGCTAAAGGGTGACAAAACCAAAGTGGTGGATTTAAAAGGTTTGACCATGATCCCCGGCTTTATTGATGCTCACGGCCACGTAATGAACACAGGCTTACAGGCTGTATCAGCCAATTTGTTGTCACCACCTGATGGCCCTGTGACTGATATCGCAAGCCTTCAACAAGCCCTGAGAAAATGGGCTGAAGTCCCAGTAAACAAAGCGCAGGACTTTATCATCGGCTTTGGCTACGACGACTCCCAGCTCAAAGAGCAAATTCACCCAACCCGCTTTGACCTTGATAAAGTATCAACCGACGTTCCCATCCTGATCATTCACCAATCTGGTCATATCGGAGTCATGAACAGCAAAGCGCTGGAGATGATGAAACTGACGGCGACCAGCAAAAACCCACCAGGTGGCGTGATTCGACGTGTGAAAGACAGTGATGAACCCAATGGTGTGCTGGAAGAGTCCGCTTTCTTTGGCGCGCTGATACCACTGTTCACGCAAATCAGCCCAGACGAAAATGAGATGCTATTCCGCGCAGGGATGGATCTGTACGCCAAGTATGGGTACACCACCGCGCAGGAAGGCCGTTCCATGTCTGACAGTGTCAAAACCATGTACGAGATTGCCCAGCAAGAGCCGCTTCCTATTGATGTAGTGGCCTACACCGACATTCAACTCGGCACTGACACTCTCACAGCACCTTACCTCAGCAATAGCTACACCAACGGTTTTCGCCTCGGTGGCGTGAAACTGACACTGGATGGCTCACCACAAGGGAAGACCGCATGGCTCACCAAACCATACCTAATCCCCCCTGAAGGCCAAAATGCTGAATATCGGGGTTATCCCATCATGTCTGACGAAGAAGCGGAGAAATATGTCGGCATGGCGATGGAAAATGGCTGGCAACTGCTAACCCACGCGAATGGTGATGCATCGATTGACCAATACATCCGCGCAGTAAAAAATGCGACAGCGAAATACGGCGCAAAAGAACGCCGATTTGTGGCGATTCACGCCCAAACTGCCCGTGAGGATCAAGTTCAGGCATTCAAAGACCTGAACGTGATTCCCTCGTTTTTCCCTATGCACACCTTCTATTGGGGAGACTGGCATGCGCAATCCGTGTTGGGTGATGAACGTGCTGAGAACATTTCCCCAACGGGTTGGGCACTGGATAGAGGCATGATTTTCACTTCGCACCATGATGCGCCCGTCGCTTTCCCAGACTCGATGCGGGTTTACTCTGCAACAGTTAACCGCATTACACGAAGTGGCCGTATTTTAGGTAAAGATCAGCGCGTATCCGCCATGACAGCGCTTAAAGCACAAACCATCTGGTCTGCGTATCAGCATTTCGAAGAAGACACTAAGGGATCGATTGAAGTTGGCAAGGTCGCCGACCTCGTTTTCCTCTCAGATAATCCGCTAACTATCGATCCAATGAAACTGGCGAACATCTCTGTGATGACGACGATTAAAAACGGCAAAATTATCTACACCAAAGCCAGTGACAAAACAGCCTTAGAAAGCTGCGCCAGCTCGACCAAATGCCAAAAGCTCGCCTCTCATACCATGATGATTGCAGGCCTTATTCCTCATAAACATTAATTGACTCAAGACGTTATTAAGCCGGGCTCAAATTTCAACATCGCCCGGCTTTTTCTGACAACGTCAACATGGCGTAGCGACACGTTCTCATCGCTTGTGGAGGGATGTGAATATTTTCTCGGATAGACTTGTCATTCTATTCAACAATATGAGATAACGTCGCCCTGTTTTAAGCTGGCTAGCGCTTGCGGTTATGGATACCGCCACCAGATTTAGTCAAATACTCTCTCCAAAGCGCGCTAGAACGAAGACTCTCACTCATTACGGACGATGATGAGAACACAGAGGCTTTATGAATCAACTCATTTCCGTGGGCGCACTCGAATCCTTCCTGATTGCGATTTTCGTGCTCTTCCTTGGACACTTTATTAACGCCCGCGTATCCGCATTTAAGAAGTTCAACATCCCTGAACCCATTGTCGGTGGCTTGGTGGTGGCTGGCGCAATTACTGCGCTGCACTTCAATGGCATTGAGCTGGAATTTCACCTTCCGCTACAACACACCTTTATGCTGATGTTCTTTGCAACTGTTGGACTGGCAGCGAACTATACCCAGCTTCTAAAAGGCGGGGCGAAAGTCTTTATTTTCCTCGGTGTTGCATCGCTGTATATCGTGCTGCAAAACGGCATTGGTATCTCGATGGCGACTGCGCTGGGGCTCGACCCACTGATGGGCTTGATTGCCGGCTCCATTACCCTTTCAGGCGGTCATGGCACGGGTGCAGCTTGGTCTCAAACCTTCCAGGATGTTTATGGCTTGGAAAATGTGCTTGAGATAGCCATGGCATCAGCCACTTTTGGCTTGGTGATGGGCGGCATTATTGGCAGTCCGGTAGCTCAACGTCTGGTTGAAAAGAACAAACTCAAATCCCAGTACGGCAACACCAACAATACGCATGAGCAATTCCCGGAGCTGGTCACGTATAACGAGAATGAGCAGGACAAAGTCACTGCAAAAAAAGTAATCGAAACCCTGTTTGTGTTGTTGATCTGTGTGACAGGCGCAAAGTATCTCGAGCAGTGGGTTAGCAGCTTTGAAATCAGCTGGCTGATGATCCCTGACTTTGTTTACGCCCTGTTTATCGGCGTGGTCATTACCAACGTTCTCGAAGTGACTAAAGTGGAAAAGCTGGATGTGGAAACCGTCGATATTTTGGGTACGGTTTCACTGGCACTGTTCCTTGCCATGGCGCTAATGAGCCTGAAGCTTTGGAACATTCTCGATCTGGCGTTACCATTCCTGGCGATTCTGATGGTGCAGTCATTGATGCTGGCGCTGTTTTCTTACTTTGTCACGTATCGTGTGATGGGTAGAAACTATGATGCCGCGGTGATTTCCAGTGGACATTGCGGTTTTGGTCTTGGTGCGACACCGACGGCGGTGATGAATATGGGTTCGGTGGTAAACCGCTTCGGTCCATCTCCACAAGCCTTTATGGTGGTGCCGATTGTTGGTGCGTTCTTTATTGATATCGTCAACCTGATCATTCTACAAACCACACTGACGTTCATCGGTTAACACAATCCCCGCTTCCTGCGGGGATTTTTCTATTCCTGACTGTCGCACTATTAGAAAAGCAAATTTTCACGTCTGTGAATAAGCTTTCTGCATCATTCTTCCAGCGCCTTTCGCTATGTCCCATTACCGCAGTTTTGCTATTCGACATTCACGGCTGCTTTATATGCTGAGAGTCGCCTTGGTAATGGGATTAATCCTCGTGATTGTCAGACAGTTCAACCTTCCTTATGGTTACTGGGCGCTGATCACCGCCGTCACCATACTCGGCGCAATTCCCTTTGTCGGTGGTGTGATATCCAAAGCAAACCAAAGGATTTGGGGCACGGTCGCTGGAGCCACAGTAGGGTTGGCCCTTTTCCTCATTCCTCCGCAATATCATTGGACACATCACCTCGCTTTTTTTGGCCTACTCATCGGCACTATGTACTTCACGCAAGAGAGATACGCTTATGCGGCTCTCATGGCAGCGATAACCATAGTGATCGTGGCCGGTGGTGGCCCAGCCGATTTTGAAGCGGCAGGCTGGCGTATTCTCAACGTTGTTTGGTCAGCAGTATTGTCGATTCTCGCCAGTCTTTATGTTTTTCCAGCAAGAGCTACCGATCAATTCATCTATCTACTTGAATCCTTTTGCCATCAATGCGGTCAGTTTTACCATCAACACAATGAAACCATGTCAGACAACACATTTGTCCCACAAAATGCCATTTCGCTGTCTGACCTGATTGAGAAACAACAAGGCTTACTGCCACATGCTGCGAGAGAATCGGGTCCCTTAAAGCCTGTCTTGGCCTCTATTCTATCCATAGAAAAACGCATTTATACCGACTTGGAAACCTTGATCAGCACACACTGGGATAGCCAACAAGGGAAAGAGAAGATTGGCGATCTTCATGGATTAAAAGCTGCTAAAGAAGAGTTAGCATCAAAATTTGATGCGTTGAGAGATGGCTTGGTGAACCGTGAAGTCGATATCTTGGATACGGATTCCTTGCTCCTGATGAGCCTCAAGCCCAAACACCAATTGTCTGAAGATGATGATGCCAGTGACATCAGTTATTACGGTTACCTTTGGTTGAATCGCGAACTTGCTAGACAGTTAGTACAACTTACCATCGCGAGCAAGAAGCTGTTTCTTTATCGATAAGTGAAGAGGTCGAAAACAATACAGAATACAGATAGAAACGAAAAAGGCCGCTGATAGTTCAGCGGCCTTTTCTAATGTGGCGGAGAGATAGGGATTTATGCGGTCGCTTCGCGCCCTTCCCTGCGGGCCGTTGCCTATTCGGCTTCGCCGGGCAACGTTGTCTCGCTTCGCTCGGCTGAACTTAGAGTCTAGGGTTCTTCACCCTATATCTTACGAGGCTCAAAATGCAAAAAGGCCGCTGATAGTTCAGCGGCCTTTTCTAATATGGCGGAGAGATAGGGATTTATGCGGTCGCTTCGCGCCCTTCCCTGCGGGCCGTTGCCTATTCGGCTTCGCCGGGCAACGTTGTCTCGCTTCGCTCGGCTGAACCCAGGGTCTAGGGTTCTGCACCCTATCTCTTACGAGGCTCAAAATGCAAAAAGGCCGCTGATAGTTCAGCGGCCTTTTCTAATATGGCGGAGAGATAGGGATTTGAACCCTAGATACGCTATTAACGTATGCCGGTTTTCAAGACCGGTGCTTTCAACCACTCAGCCATCTCTCCGTAAGTGCTGCGTATACTAATGTGCACATTGCATCGTGTAAACCCATTATTTATGCATTTTGGTTCGAATGCATACATTTACGCCATCATGCGCATATCACCACCAGCTCTTGACCTATATTCAATCAGTTATCTCTAAACAAGCTGCGCCTTGAATTTGGAAATGCATAAACATCTAATCAGATTTGAGACAGGATTCTAGTCAAAACTAAACGCTAAAAAACAATCAGGTAATGGCGATGTTGCTGCGTGTTGATTGTTCGTTAAACAATTTTACCTCTCATTTACATAAAAACAGCATGTTAGGAGTTAGACTTCTTCACATTTTCTCCTGAAAAATGTCTCATTTCTTCGAAGATCAATGCCTAGATCACACCTCCAACCTGTTCAATTTGCAGCCATGTTTTCTCCCCCTATACTAAATTTTGTTAACTTTGTGTTAATAAAACTTCTAAGTGGTTTTACGAGGTTCACATCATTTTTAGGCTGCTTGCCTCTTATGAGCCTTGTCCATGAGTAACAACCAGTAATAACCAATAAAGGATTGATAGGTATGGTTAATAAAAAGTCGACACTCGGGCTTGCAGTGCTCTCAGCTCTACTGCTTGCAGGCTGTGACAGCGGTGGTAACAGCGCTGAAAGTCAGAAGCAAATCGACGACCTTCAAAAGCAGGTGGCTTCCTTAGAAAAGCAACTGTCTGAAGCAAAAGCGAGTACTGCACAAGCTCCTGCTCCTTCTGCCCAAGGTGAAAATACTCTGGAGAAAGTGAAGAACGCAGGCGTTATCAGCTGTGGTGTGAGCACCGGTCTTCCAGGTTTCTCTAACCCTAACGCTAACGGTGAGTGGGAAGGTATTGACGTAGAGTTCTGTCAAGCCATGGCTGCCGCAGTACTTGGTGATAAGAGCAAAGTTAAATTCGTTCCTCTGACAGCGAAAGAGCGTTTCACCGCGCTGCAATCTGGTGAAATCGACGTGCTTTCCCGTAACACCACTTGGACACTGCAACGTGACGGCACACTGGGCCTGAACTTCGTTGGCGTTAACTACTATGACGGCCAAGGCTTCATGGTTAAAAAAGATCTGGGCGTGAAAAGCGCACTGGAACTTGACGGTGCTTCGGTATGTGTTCAATCAGGTACAACGACAGAGCTGAACCTGTCTGACTACTTCCGCTCTAACGGCATGTCCTTCAAGCCAGTGGTTTACGATACGTACGATGCGACCGTTAAAGGCTTCGAATCTGGCCGCTGTGACACGCTGACGACCGACCAGTCTGGCCTGTATGCGTCACGTATCAAACTGGCAGATCCAGACAGTGCTGTGGTACTGCCTGAAATCATCTCTAAAGAGCCACTGGGTCCTGTTGTTCGTCAAGGCGATGACAACTGGTTCAACATTGCTAAGTGGACGCTGAACACCATGATCAATGGTGAAGAGTTCAACATCACTTCTGCAAACGTTGACGAGATGGTTAACTCTAAAGATCCAAACATCCGCCGTATCCTGGGCCAAGACGGTCCTAAAGGTAAAGGCCTTGGCTTGAATGATGACTGGGGTTATCAGGTTATCAAACAAGTGGGTAACTACGACGAGAGCTTCCAGCGCACTGTAGGCTCAGACTCTCCACTGCAAATTTCACGTGGTGTGAATGCGCTATGGACTGACGGCGGCATCCTGTATGCGCCACCTATCCGCTAATAAGTCGTTCGTTTTATAAACGTATGCTGGGGCACAGTTTTCTGTGCCCCACAATTAACGTATAAGGATAGAGGTGCAGATGTATGGCATCTAAAGATAATGCGCTGAACTCTGGATCGGTCGCTCGTCCAGAGAAGAAGCAAAGCATCATTTACAATCCAACGTTTCGCTCTGTTGTTTTCCAAGCCGTAGCTATTATTGCGCTGGTGTTTTTTGTCTACACCATCGTGAACAATGCCCTGACTAACCTTGAGTCCCGTGGTATTGCGACCGGTTTTGGCTTTTTAACACAGGAAGCGGGATTTGGGATTGGTTTGACGCTGATTGAGTACGATGAAACGTACTCTTACGGCCGAACCTTTTTTATTGGCCTGTTAAATACCGCGTTGGTCTCCGTACTCGGTATCGTCTTCGCAACTATCATCGGGTTTCTGATGGGTATTGCGAGACTATCGAACAACTGGCTGCTAAGCCGTTTTGCAGCGGTATATATTGAAATCTTTCGAAATATCCCGCTACTTCTGCAAATTTTCTTCTGGTATTTCGCGGTTCTTCAAGCTCTGCCTTCCCCAAGAGAAAGTATCAGTATTGGTGAATCTTTCTTCCTTAACGTGCGAGGTATGTTCTTTACCCGTCCCGTCTTTGAGGAAGGTTCCACCATCATCTTTGTTGCGTTAGCTGCTGCGCTGGTTTTCAGCTTTGTGCTGGCCAAATGGGCGAAACGCAAACAGGAAACAACAGGTGAACAAACGCCGGTATTTACCATTTCATTGGCAGCCATCATCGGATTACCGCTGATAGCGTTCTTCGTTGCGGGCATGCCAGTGTCACTGGAATACCCAGAGCTGAAAGGGTTTAACTTCCGCGGGGGGATTTCCATCATCCCCGAATTAGCGGCGTTAACACTCGCATTGTCTATTTACACGGCCTCTTTTATTGCAGAGATCGTGCGCTCGGGCATTAATGCTGTGAGCCATGGACAAACAGAAGCTGCGATGGCATTGGGCTTACCGCGCGGTAAAACACTGCGATTAGTTATTATCCCGCAAGCAATGCGTATCATCATCCCCCCTCTGACCAGCCAATACCTGAACCTGACAAAGAACTCTTCACTCGCGATGGCCATTGGTTATCCGGATCTGGTGTCAGTGTTTGCGGGTACAACCTTGAACCAAACGGGTCAGGCTATCGAAATTATCGCAATGACGATGGGAGTTTACTTGACTCTCAGCTTGTTAACGTCCCTGCTGATGAACATATACAACGCCAAGATGGCACTGGTTGAGAGGTAACCCATGACAAGAAAACATGAGTTTCAACCTGATCTGCCACCACCACCAAACACGGTAGGTGCAGTGGGTTGGCTGAGAAAGAATCTGTTCTCAACACCACTTAATTCGGTCATGACTGTCATCCTGGCTTATATCGCCCTGATGGCACTCTGGTCTGTGTTTGATTGGGCGTTTTTGAATTCTGACTGGGTGGGAACAACACGTGAAGACTGCACAAGCGACGGTGCTTGTTGGGTATTCATCAATGTTCGCTTTGAGCAATTCATGTTTGGATTCTATCCAAGCGAAGAGCTCTGGCGCCCTAAACTCTTTTACGCGATTCTGGCAATTTTCACAGCACTGCTAGTCTATGAAAAGACACCGAAGCGCGGTTGGATTCTGCTCTTGTTCTTGGTGGCATTCCCCATTATGGCAGTCTTCCTGCTGTTTGGAGATGTTGCTGGTCTGCCTAAAGTGGAAACGCACCTTTGGGGTGGCTTGTTGATCACTATGATCATCGCCATCGTGGGTATCGTGATTTCACTACCTATCGGTATTGTGCTGGCACTGGGCCGACGCTCAGAAATGCCTATCATCCGAAGCCTTTCTACCGTGTATATCGAGGTATGGCGTGGCGTTCCACTGATCACCGTTCTGTTCATGGCGTCGGTGATGCTGCCATTGTTCATGTCGGGTGAATCGGAAACCAACAAGTTAGTGCGCGCACTGATTGGTGTGGTCATGTTTGCTTCGGCATACATGGCAGAGGTGGTACGTGGTGGCCTTCAGGCAATTCCAAAAGGCCAGTATGAAGCTGCTGATGCCCTGGGACTCACATATTGGAAGAAGATGAATCTCATCATCCTTCCTCAGGCGCTCAAAATCACGATTCCATCCATCGTAAATACCTTTATCGGTCTGTTTAAAGACACCAGTCTGGTTCTGATTATCGGTATGTTTGATGTACTAGGTATCGGCCAGGCCGCGAATACCGACCCGAACTGGCTCGGTTTCGCAACAGAAAGCTACGTGTTCGTTGCTCTCGTTTTCTGGATCTTCTGTTTCGGCATGTCCCGCTACAGTATCTATCTGGAAAACAAGCTTCATACCGGTCACAAGCGATAAAGAACAAGGATTGTATTTATGAGTCAACAAGACGCCCCTGTTATCAAACTGACCGATATGAACAAATGGTACGGTCAGTTTCATGTACTGAAAAACATCAACCTGTCGGTCGCGAAAGGCGAGAAAATCGTTATTTGTGGCCCTTCAGGTTCAGGCAAATCAACCATGATTCGCTGCATAAACCGTCTTGAAGAGCATCAACAAGGCTCGATCGTTGTTGCAGGCACCGAATTGACGGACGATTTGAAAAACATCGAAGCAGTGCGTAAAGAAGTCGGAATGTGTTTCCAACACTTCAACCTCTTTCCGCACCTTACTGTTCTGGAAAACTGCACCCTTGCCCCTATTTGGGTGAAGAAGATGCCGAAAGACGAAGCAGAAGCGATCGCCATGAAGTATCTCGAGCGTGTGAAAATCCCGGAGCAGGCTGACAAGTACCCAGGTCAATTGTCTGGTGGTCAGCAGCAGCGTGTAGCGATTGCCCGTTCATTGTGCATGAACCCTAACGTCATGCTGTTTGACGAGCCAACGTCGGCACTCGACCCAGAAATGGTTCGTGAGGTGCTCGATGTTATGGTTGAACTGGCAGAAGAAGGCATGACCATGCTGTGTGTGACACACGAAATGGGCTTTGCGAAAGAAGTGGCAGACCGCGTTATCTTTATGGATGCCGGTGAAATTATTGAAGAAAATGTTCCAGAGGAATTCTTCAACAATCCACAGTCTGACCGCACTCAGCTCTTCCTCAGCCAAATCCTGCATCACTAATTGTTAATAAAAAGCCGCTACACTTACTGAGTGTAGCGGCTTATTAACATCCATTTACAAACTCGAATACGACCGTGTGGCACGATATATTAGTATTTTCAGAGGCTAAGCCGCATTATTATCACTTGTGCGACAATTGCGACTTGAAAAATTAAGCCGAAGACGCCATTAATGTCGTAATAAACAAAATATGTACCCCATTGGGAGAAACCTATGAACGAACGTTTTGTTTCAGCCAGTCAAACACAAGAGAGTGTATTGGCGACAAACAAAGTACTGCGTAACACCTACTTTCTGTTGTCACTGACTCTGGTATGGGCGGCTGTTGTAGCCGGCGTATCAATGGCTGCGAACCTGCCTTACCCTGGCATCATCATCACACTGGTTGGTTTCTACGGTCTGCTGTTCTTGACTGAAAAGAACAAGAACAACTCGATGGGTTTGGTGTTTACCTTCCTGTTTACAGGTTTTACTGGTTACACCCTTGGCCCTATCCTGAACATGTACGTAGGCGCTGGCATGGGCTGGGCGATTGCTCCCGCACTTGGTGGCACAGCACTGACCTTTATGGCTTGTTCAGCGTACGCACTGACCACTAAACGTGACCTGTCGTTCCTGAACGGCATGCTGTTGGCCGGTTTTGTTGTGCTGGTAGTAGGTATGATTGCTAACATCTTCCTGCAAATGCCAATGCTGTCAGTAGCAATCAGCGGTATCTTCGTACTGTTCTCAACAGGCGTTATTCTGCTGACTACTCAGTCAATTGTTCGCGGCGGTGAAACTAACTACATCTCAGCGACCATCAGCCTGTACGTGTCTATCTACAACCTGTTCCTGAGCCTGCTGCAACTGCTTGGCATTTTCGGTGGCGATGATTAATCGAACAGCTTGATGATAAAAAGCTCCTTCGGGAGCTTTTTTTGTTTCAGCCTTTTTTTGTAACGGTTTAGGTATTATCCTTTGCGCGTTCGAAGTACGAGGTTATCCATGTTGGAATTAAACGGTAAGCAAATCGAAACCGATGCACAGGGTTATCTGAAAAATTTTGCCGATTGGCATGAAGAATTAGTTCCGATGCTGGCTGAACAGGAAAACATCGAATTGACTGAGGCGCATTGGGAAGTCGTTTATTTCGTGCAGGACTTTTACAAAGAGTTCAACACCTCCCCTGCTATTCGCCTGCTGGTCAAGTCGATGGAACAAAAGTATGGTCCAGATAAAGGCAACAGCCGCTACCTGTATAAGCTGTTTCCTAAAGGCCCGGCAAAGCAAGCGACCAAACTCGCAGGTTTGCCAAAGCCAGTGAAGTGCATTTAAAAGCGGAGCCTGATGGCTCCTCTTTTCGTATGGCTACTGAATAGAAAAGCCATCAATTGCCTGCCAATCGACATGTTCGTGAATCAGCCCAGTAACATTCGCCGTTGGTGGTCCTTTGTCCAACCACGCCAGCAGTGCCTCAACATTCTTCTCGTCACCACACATTAAAACGGTCACTGTTCCATCAGACTCATTTCGTGCATAACCACTCAGCGATAACTTTAAGCCTTCATGAGCCGTGTGAAACCTGAACCCAACACCTTGAACTTTACCAGAAACGACAGCTTTG
The DNA here is from genome assembly GCF_947387585.1 of Grimontia sp. SpTr1. NCBI lineage: Bacteria > Pseudomonadati > Pseudomonadota > Gammaproteobacteria > Vibrionales > Vibrionaceae > Grimontia > Grimontia sp. SpTr1. The sequence continues at coordinate 154,446 of NZ_CANDOD010000010.1, read as the reverse complement.
ACGCATATATGTGACATCTATCACTATCCCTATATTAGTGTTATGCATATGTAACGGTGTAATATGCCATACGGTATATATGCATGTACTCACATTTATTGGAGGAGCTCACACCATGAAAGAAACTCCATTCCGCTGGGTTGACCAGTTTCTTATCAAACTCAGTCTAAAAGAAAAATTCTACGCACTATATGTTTTCATTGTTGCTCTTGCTGTCGCAACGGGTTCAATTTTCTACTCTGCTTCTGAAGCCCAAGTTGCGCAGGTACAAGAAAAACATAGTGCAGCGCTGACGGCAGTGTTGTCTCACTACGACATCAGTGCCACCGAAGCCGCAAGTGTGCTGGCTCAAAACGGTATTAAACAAACTTCCGCATACGGTGCTGCAGCATCCTATGCACCAACCGATACCATCAGTTTTTTGGCACAAATCAGCGCAACGTCTTGGGTATTGATGGTTGTGTTGTTTGTTCTGGGTTTGATGGCGTTGCATTACGTGTCGAGCTTTATTGGCGGTGCCATGTATACCATGAACCATGCTCTGCAGCGCATGCTTGACGGCGACCTCACCAGTCGTATGAACTTCTTCCCTGTTCGCGATGAATTCAGCATTATCGCCACCACGGTCGACAATGTCGCTGACCGCGAACATGGTTTGGTAAAAGCCATCAAGAGCGCTTCGCAACTGATGGAGGAGCTGTCAGCGGATCTGGGCCGCCGCAGTGCAGACAGTGAGAACCTCTCAACAGAGCAACGTACTTACCTTGATTCTCTGGCCAGTGCGACCGAAGAAATGGCAGGTTCTATCCGTGATGTTGCCTCTCATGCAGAACAAACATCAGACGAAATTTCTGAGGCAGGTGTAGCTTCCCAACAAAGCCGTACTCAGGTGACCCAAACTCTGCAGGCAATTCAAGCTCTGGCATCTGAAATTGAAGCCGCTTCGCAAGCAGTGGCTTCATTGGAACAGAATTCGAATGAAATCGGCAGCATGGTTGCAACCATCAGTGCGATTTCAGAGCAGACCAACCTGCTGGCACTGAACGCAGCGATTGAAGCGGCACGCGCAGGCGAACAAGGCCGTGGCTTTGCTGTTGTTGCAGATGAAGTGCGCTCTCTGGCTGGACGCACACAGCAGACGACGGTTGAAATCCAACGCATGATTCAGGATCTGGAGAACAACACCGCACATCTGCGTGGCGTGATGCAAGGCACCGTTGATAACGCAGCAGCGAGTGAAAGCTTGATGCAAAACATCGATCTGGAAATCAGCTCTATTTCTGAGCGCAGTCAGCGTATCACTGACCGCAGCACAGAAATCGCCACGGCTGCGAACCAACAAGGCAGCGTAGCAGGTACGATTTCATCAGATGTTGAGCGCGTACGCCAACAGGCATGGCAGGTGAGCGAAATGATTCAACAAACATCTCAAGATGTCACGAATCTGCAAAAACAATCGTCCAGTCTTACAGATCTGGTGAAAGGCCTTCGTACAGAATAATCGCCGATTTGATGAAAAAGCGGCCGCCCATTGTGCGGCCGTTTGCATTATTGGCGAGCTTCTCTGACAATACAGCACCTTTTACTGGTTACTGGGTTCAACCCTCCCAGTATCCCCATATTGAAGTTAGGAAAAACCAATGAATCCGTCTGTTTATCTGGTTAAAGGCCGTGAAAAATCACTGCGCCGTCGCCACCCATGGGTGTTCTCCCGTGGTATTCAACGCGTCGAAGGTAAACCCTCCCTCGGTCAGACAGTGGATGTATATGATCATCAGGGCCAATGGCTGGCCCGCGGTGCGTTTTCTCCTAATTCCCAAATTCGTGTCCGTGTTTGGACATTCGAAAAAGAAGAAGTCAACGTTGAGTTCTTTAAAAAACGCCTTCAGGAAGCGCAAGGTCTGCGTGATGTTTTGGCTGCCCGTGATGGCCTGACTGGTTACCGCCTGATTGCCGCGGAGTCTGATGGTTTGCCTGGTATTACCATCGATCGCTATGAGAACTTCTTGGTTTGTCAGCTTTTAAGTGCTGGCGCGGAAGCACAGAAAGACAACCTGGTAGAAGCGCTTATCGCACAATATCCAGAGTGCAGCATTTACGAGCGTTCAGATGTATCAGTGCGTAAGAAAGAAGGCCTGAAAGAGCGTACAGGCGTTCTTCATGGTGAGATGCCACCAGCATCTGTAGTCATTGAAGAGAACGGCGTAAAAATCAGCGTAGACATCACTGGTGGCCACAAAACCGGATTCTATCTGGACCAACGCGACAGCCGTGAAGCGGCCGTCAAATACGTTAACGGCAAGCGTGTTTTGAACTGCTTCTGCTACACAGGCGGATTTGGCCTGTACTCGCTGAAAGGCAATGCAGCGGAAGTCATCAACGTCGATGTTTCCCAGCCTGCTCTCGATATCGCAAAGTCTAATGCCGAGATGAACGGTTATGACCTCTCGAAAGCACAATTCGTCAATGCAGACGTCTTTAAGCTACTGCGCGAATACCGTGATAGCGGGGAACTCTTTGATGTAGTCATTATGGACCCACCTAAGTTTGCTGAATCTAAAGCGCAACTGACAGGCGCATGTCGTGGCTACAAAGACATCAACATGTTGGCTATGCAGATCCTGAAGCCAGGCGGCACACTGCTGACATATTCTTGCTCAGGTCTGATGGATAATGCGCTGTTCCAGAAGATCATTGCCGATGCAGCACTGGATGCCCACCGCAGCGTTCAATTTATCGAGCGTTTTGAGCAAGCTGCTGACCACCCAATTGATAGCGGCTACCCAGAAGGTTTCTACCTGAAAGGCTTCGCTTGCCACGTTAAATAATAAAACAGCAGCCCGAAGCCAATGTGTTTACGGGCTGCACTCTACCTATTTTTGGGGAACACAATGAAAAGAAAATTCGCCTTTGCGTCAGTGTTGACCGCATTGCTTTCGTTTGGTGCGCACGCTGATGTGACGCTTCACCTTAACGACAATATCGAGTTGCTTGCCTACAACGGCGAGACTCACCAATCTTCGATGTTCAGCAAAGAAGAACCAGTTGTTTTAGCTGATGGTACCCAGCAACTAGCTTTTCGCTATGTTGAAAGCTTTGAAGAAGGAAAAGACGTCACTTTTGTTCGCTCTGACGTGTTGGTTGTTAAATTTGAAGCACAAGACACCGAGATTTTCTTCGATTTCCCAGAGCACAAAAACAAACGTCAGGTGCGTCAATTCAATGATAGCCCTGAATTTAAAATTCTGGATGGAAGCCAGAACACCATTCTATTTGAACAGAACAAACTGTTGAAATCAGGCTTCCAGTTGAGCCGTGATTACCTTTCAGAAATGCAGCGCTTCAACCAAACAGACGCCCCTGCGTCATTACAGTTAGGCGCATCAGAAGTTGTCGCTCAGCCTGTCGCACAACCAACTACTACCCCACGTGCAAGAGTGGTTGTGGGTGGGAAAGATGCTTTGAATGAAGTGGAGTACCAGCTTCACTACTGGTTTGATAAAGCAGACGCAGAAACACAAGCACGCTTCAAAGCCTTCGTGAATGCTCGCTAAACGCTCAACCATTTAAAGAGGCCGTGGATTAAGCGGCCTTCTTTTTTTCCACTTATTACTAAGCCTGTATATCCCTCAGCCACTCTTCAAACTGTGTCGCATCTTTCCCTGTTCAATCCCAAAGCTATCAACATTCCTTCCGCGTCACATATCTCAGAAAAATAGATATTGTTGACAATATTTACAGCGGCAATATTTGAGACGCATTCAGCAACTAAATATAAACATTTATTGTCGACATTTACCATCTGGCATTGGCTATTCAACCCTTGCTATTGAGCACATATTCACCGCACAAATTTCATGCAGCCTGTGAAAATTTACCCATTGAAACTGTGAGTCGTTACCAAGAGCGCAAAGCTTTTCAATTCAGGAACTGACTAGAGATCTAAATCTGACGAAATCCGGGGTGTCTCACTCTTGCAACTCCTCTACTTTATTTATTGCGCGATTTAAGTGCGCTAACAACATACAAATCAATAGATAACATTTTATTTTCGAGGGATATCCAATGGATGTGACAGGTAAGAGCAAAGGATTCGCGCTCTCGGCAATCGCCGTAGCGTGTATGTTTTCTTTCAATGCTCAAGCTGCTGTTGACTGTACCAACATTGAAAAATGGTCAGCAGACAAAGCATATGGCGGCGGTTCAACTGTTCAGCACGAAAGCAACGTTTACACCGCTAACTGGTGGACGAAAGGCAACAACCCTTCTACCTCATCAGGCGATTACAAAGAGTGGAAATTTGTAGACCAATGTGACACTGGTGTTGTTGATCCTGTAAACGAAGCGCCAACCGTTTCTCTGGATTCTCCACTTGCGACTGACACCATTAAAGATGGTGACGTTGTCACGCTAAGTGCAACAGCGGAGGACTCAGATGGCACTGTCAGCAAAGTAGAGTTCTTCATTGATGGCGCTTCAGTCGGTTCAGATACGACTTCTCCTTATTCTCTGAACTGGACTGCTGCTGAAGGCCCTCACACGATCACAGTGAAAGCAACTGACGACAAGGGCGCTGTAACTGAAACAGCCGCTCTTAGCATCACTGTTCAGCCAGGCGTTATTGACCCGGTTAATGAGCCACCAACCGTCGCTGTAGCGGCATCCGCAACAGCCGTTGATCAAGGCGCAGTTGTTACCCTGACTGCAGATGCAGCAGACACTGACGGTACTGTGGAAAAAGTTGATTTCTATGCTGCTGGCCAGTTAGTTGGCTCGAAAACAGCAGCGCCATTCGCACTGGACTGGACTGCAAGCAAAGCTGGCAACGTTTCTATCTACGCAAAAGCGACTGATGACAAAGGCGCATCAACCGATTCTGCACAGGTCACTGTTACCGTAGCGGGCACGCCAACAGTATCTAACTGTCGTCCAGAAGGTCTGTTCCAAACCCCTGGTGTTAACGTTCCATACTGTACGATCTACGATGCAGAAGGTCGTGAAGACATGGGTGCCGACCACCCACGTCGTATCATCGGTTACTTCACCAGCTGGCGCGCAGGCGATGACCCGCAAGCCGCTTACCTTGTTAAAGATATCCCTTGGGAAGAACTTACCCACATCAACTATGCGTTCGTCAGCATCGGTGCTGACGGCAAAGTCAACATCGGTGATGTGAACGATCCAAACAACGCCGCGGTAGGTAAAGAATGGCCAGGCGTAGAAGTTGATCCTGCACTGGGCTTTAAAGGCCACTTCGGTGCACTGGCAACTTACAAAGCGAAGCACGACGTTAAGACACTGATCTCTATCGGTGGTTGGGCGGAAACCGGCGGTCACTTTGGCCTTGACGGAAACCGCGTAGCAGACGGCGGCTTCTACACCATGACCACCAACGCTGACGGTTCAATCAACCATGCTGGTATCCAGAAGTTTGCGGATTCTGCAGTTGAAATGATGCGTAAGTACAAGTTCGATGGTCTGGATATCGACTACGAATACCCAACCTCAATGGCAGGTGCAGGTAACCCGTACGATAAAGACTTCATGGAACCACGTCGTGCATACCTGTGGGCTTCTTACCAAGAGCTGATGCGCGTCCTTCGTGAGAAAGTCGATATCGCTTCTGAGCAAGACGGTCACCACTACATGCTGACCATCGCAGCACCATCTTCTGGTTACCTGCTACGTGGTATGGAAACGTTTGATGTCACTAAGTACCTCGACTACGTGAACATCATGACTTACGACCTGCACGGTGCTTGGAATGACCACGTTGGTCACAATGCGGCACTGTTCGACACAGGTAAAGACTCTGAGCTGGCAGCTTGGAACGTATACGGCACCAGCCAGTACGGTGGTATCGGTTACCTGAACACTGACTGGGCATATCACTACTTCCGCGGCTCAATGCCAGCGGGCCGTATCAACATTGGTGTTCCTTACTACACCCGTGGTTGGCAAGGCGTAACAGGCGGTGAAAACGGTCTGTGGGGTAAAGCTGCACTTCCTAACCAAGCTGAGTGTCAACCAGGCACTGGTGAAGGTGAGAAGAACAACTGTGGTAACGGCGCGATTGGTATCGACAACATGTGGCACGATACGGATCCGAAAGGTAACGAAATGGGTGCAGGTTCTAACCCAATGTGGCATGCGAAGAACCTTGAGCATGGCATCTTCGGTACCTACGCATCTGCGTACAAACTGGACCCAGTAAACGATCCACAAGACGTGCTGAAAGGTACTTACCAGCGCAACTACGACTCAGTCGCTGTTGCACCATGGCTGTGGAATGCTGAGAAGCAAGTGTTCCTGTCTACTGAAGACGAAGCGTCAATCAAAGTGAAATCTGACTACGTTATCGACAAAGGTATCGGCGGCATCATGTTCTGGGAACTGGCGGGTGACTACGCATGTTACCAACTGGATGCAAACGGCAACCGTACTGACGTTGTAGACCCAACTGAAAATGCTTGTGCAACGGGCAACGGTGAGTTCCACATGGGTAACACCATGACCAAAGCAATCTACGACAAGTTTGCAGCTGCGACACCTTACGGTGCGAAACTGTCTGAGACTGCAATGCCAACCGAAGCGGTTGATATTACCGTTAGCGTAGGTGGCTTCAAAGTCGGTGACCAAAACTACCCAATCAACCCGAAAATCACTTTCACTAACAACACTGGCGTAGAACTGCCTGGCGGTACTGAGTTCCAGTTTGACATTCCGACTTCAGCACCAGACAACGCGAAGAGTCAGAATGGCGGTAAAGTGAATGTCATCTCTTCTGGCCACACCAAAGCGAACAACATCGGTGGACTGGAAGGTACTATGCACCGCCTGGCGTTCTCACTACCAACGTGGGATTCTCTGGCACCTGGTGCAACGTACGAACTTGACTTCGTGTACTACCTGCCAATCTCTGGCCCTGCGAACTACACAGTGAATATCAACGGTGTTGATTACGCATTCGCATCTGAGTACAGCGACCTGCCGTTGGCAGACCTGTCTACAGGCGGTGGTAACGGTGGCGGTGACAATGGTGGTGGCACGGGTACTTGTGACACGACTGGCATCGTGGTTTACCCAGATATGCCTCAGACTGACTGGGCAGGTAACCCAAGCCACGCTGCAGCCGGTGACAAAATCGTGAAAGACGGCGTTGTTTACCAAGCAAACTGGTGGACTGCTTCTGTTCCAGGTAGCGATGGTAGCTGGACCAAAGTGTGTGGTTAATCCACTAACCTAACGAGCTTAACTAGACAAAGCCGACTCAATTGAGTCGGCTTTTTGTTGGCCATCACACTCGAAAGGACCCTACGCCTATCTGTTCAGAATAATTGAACAGTTCCGTAGAAAACATTGGCATTATTCAATGCGATAAACCTGATAGAATCTCACCGTCTTTCATTTGGGTTCGCGTTAACCAGCCCCGGAAAGTATTTAATTATCAGTTCTTTCCATACTGCATTTCTGTTTTTGAACGCGACCGTCCTACTCCGGAAGGATTCATGATTTATAAATTGTTCGAACGCATGACAATGGCTTTTCCACCTAAACAGCCGGAACAGCCACCAAATGGCCTGCTCGCCTTTTGTCGCCACTACACCAAAGGCTTTGAACGCCCGCTGATCACCATGGCGGTGCTGACTGCGATGATTGCTATCGCGGAAGTGTCACTGTTTGGCTTTATGGGGCAGTTGGTTGACTGGCTAACCAATCAAGACAAGGCCAGTTTTCTCGCCGATGAAGGTAATACCCTGATTGCCATCGGCGTGCTGATACTGATCGGTATGCCAATACTGGTCGCTGTGCATTCTTTGGTTTTGCACCAATCCTTGCTAGGCAACTACCCGATGTCCATTCGCTGGATGGCTCACCGTTACCTGCTGAAGCAAAGCATTGGCTTCTATCAGAATGACTTCGCAGGTCGCATTGCCACGAAGGTGATGCAGACTGCCCTATCGATTCGCGAAACCGTGATGAAGCTGCTGGATGTCGCGGTATACATCGCTGTCTACTTCATCTCCATGCTATTCATCGTCGGACAAGCAGACATTCGCCTCATGCTGCCGATGCTTATTTGGCTAATGGCATATATCGGCATTCAAATTTACTTTGTGCCTAAGCTGAAAGCGGTTTCTACTGAGCAGGCAGACGCCCGCTCTTTGATGACAGGCCGCATCGTCGACAGCTACACCAACATCGCCACGGTCAAACTGTTCTCACACACAGATCGTGAAACCCAATATGCCGAAGAAGGCATGGGCGTGTTTATGGATACGGTTTACCGTCAAATGCGTCTGGCTACTGGCTTTAACATCTCGGTAGAAATCGCCAACTACGCCCTGTTGTTCTCTATCAGTGCCATGTCAATCTGGCTATGGCTGGACTCGGCAATCACTGTGGGTGCGATTGCTATTGCGGTCAGCCTAGCTTTGCGTATCAACAGCATGTCGAAATGGATCATGTGGGAAATCGGCTCGCTGTTCGAAAACATTGGTACCGTGGTCGACGGCATGGCAACGCTTTCTAAACCTGTCGAAGTGTTGGACAAGCCAAACGCACCTGCACTGGAAGTGCCTCAAGGTGCCATTAACTTCACCGATGTGCGCTTCCACTATGGCGAAGGCAAAGGTGTGATTGAAAAGCTAAACCTCAATATCAAACCGGGTGAGAAAGTCGGCCTGGTTGGTCGTTCGGGCGCAGGTAAATCAACCTTAGTGAACCTGCTGATGCGTTTTCACGATGTCGAGGGCGGTGAAATTCGCATCGATGGACAGAATATTTCTGCCGTCACACAGGATTCATTACGCGCCAACATCGGCATGGTGACGCAAGACACTTCCCTGCTGCACCGTTCTATCCGTGAGAACATTCTTTACGGTGACCCAAATGCCAGCGAAGACGCGATGCTCGCCGCTGCGAAGAAAGCACAAGCTCACGACTTCATCGAAACCCTGAGCGACCCACATGGCAATCGTGGTTACGATTCGCAGGTAGGTGAACGCGGTGTGAAGCTCTCAGGCGGCCAACGACAGCGTGTGGCAATCTCCCGTGTTCTGTTAAAAGACGCGCCAATTCTGATTCTTGATGAAGCGACTTCAGCGCTGGATTCGGAGGTGGAAGCAGCAATTCAGGAAAGTCTTTATCAATTAATGGAAGGTAAAACTGTTATCGCCATTGCTCACCGACTTTCCACCATCGCTGCGATGGACAGACTGATTGTACTTGATCAGGGCGAAATCGTGGAGCAAGGCACCCACCAAGAGCTGATTTCCAGCGGTGGCATCTACGCACAACTCTGGCAGCATCAAACCGGTGGCTTTATTGGGGACTGAACCCGATACAGGTAACTAACAAAAGTAAAAGGGCGCGTTGGCGTCCTTTTTTGTCTCAGTTACCTTTCAATATCGCAAAGTTAGGAAAGCTCTCCTACCCTTTTAGTTGTCAGCAAAAAGGGGATGCGATTTATGTTCAGCGTAAAAAACACCATAAAAACCACACTTCTAGCCACCGCAGTTTTCGGCCTTGCCGCCTGTTCCGATTACGATCCTGTCGCAGAAAGTGACTGCAACAAAGTGGTCAGCCACGCTCAGAAAATTCTTGGCGCCTTAGCACCCTCTGCAGGCGAATTGATGAGCCAATGTAAAGCGGCTTCAGACAGCGAACGCGGCTGCGTGATGGCCTCCACCAAAAAAGGCCAGCTTGCGCAGTGCCTATAACCGGATAAATTGTCGTATACTGGCGCCCGTTTTTAACGGGAGCCATGTATGCAACGTTCCACTCTTATCGGCCTCAAAGTCGGCCTGCTCGCCCTTCTTCTTTTTATCGGTATGCTCGGTATGAGCACCAACTCACCTGCTACAGAATGGCTCAGAGAAGCATTTCTAGGCATCAGTTTTGCTTTCGCCTTCGGCTTGGGTGCGCCGGAAGCATTGGCTTACATACTGGCGACAATCGTATTTATTGCGGTTTTCTGCGTGGGGTATTTTGTTGGCAAGAAAGCTTCTGGCAAATTGGATAGCTAAAGCCGATAACGCAACCCGACTCACCAAAGATTTTTAAAACAGCCCGTAAGCCCCAAAGTGGCCAAACTCGCCGTTTTAATCGTGATTTTCGGCCATTGCAGCTTATTTGCACATAACATGGAAATCCCGCAGGCCGAGTGTCTCAGTAAGTTTGCAGGGGATAATCAAACTATTCACTAGACTATTTCCACATCGCGGAAATATACTGCGCTTCCTGTTATTACTGTAGGAATACTTTGTGGACCCCAACTCTAGTCGATTGTGTCAAACCTTACTGGCTTCTTGTCATCAAGGGAGGACACAGCAATGATTGAGACCCTCCTTACCCTTCTGTTCGGCATTCTATTTATCTTGGCTATTATCGCAGCAAACGGCTACTTCGTTGCCCAAGAGTTCGCGTACATGGCTGTGGATAGAGCAAAACTCGCAACCCTTGCTGCGACTGGTGATGCCGCTGCAAAACGCGCGCTCAAAGTGACCAAACGTACCAGCTTTATGCTGTCCGGTGCCCAACTTGGTATTACGGTAACCGGTCTGGTTCTAGGCTTTGTCGCGGAACCTCTGGTCGGCCAGTCTCTGGGTGTATTACTACAAAGCTTTGGGTTATCGCTAGAGGCGGGGATCGCTCTAGGTACCGTCATCACCCTGGGTGTCGCTATGGTCGTTCAAATGATCATGGGCGAGCTATACCCGAAAAACCTCGCGATTGCGAACGCAGAACCAATGGCTCGTATGATGTCCCGCTCAACACTGATTTATATGTCTGTGTTTGGCTTTTTCATCAGCTTCTTCGACAAGTCAGCCAACCTGCTACTTCGCGCGGTTCGCATTGAACCTGTGCACGATCTTGATGTAAGTGCATCAGAAGAAGACTTGCACCATATCATCGCTAACTCGCGTGAAACCGGCGACATCCCAGTCGAACTGTCACTGATGATGGATCGTATTCTGGATTTCCCAGAACGCGATGTAGAACACGCCATGGTGCCTCGTTCACAAGTCGACTGGGTTGAGCCGGAAACCACATTGACTGAGCTGGTGTCTCTGATGGCACAAGCACATACCCGTTACCCTGTGGTGAACGATGACGATGCACCTGTGGGTGTAGTTCATCTTCCTGATGTGTTGGCACGTATTGATGCTGGCCATGCTGACGACACTGTAGAATCAGTGATGCGCCCTGCTACCGTGCTGCCAACGCTCATGAGCCTGCCAGACGCCCTCGACCAGTTGGAAAAATCAACCAACCATCTGGCGTGCGTCATTGACGAGTACGGCGGTTTTGCTGGCGTGCTAACGATTGAAGACCTTGCAATGGAAATCGTGGGTGAAATCACCGACGAGCACGACGCGGACGCGGCTGATGCCGTTGTGCCGCAGAGCGACAATGTATGGTTGATGGAAGGTGACGTCCACATTGATGAAGTGGAGCGTGCGATTGGCTACGACCTGCCGAAAGACGATGTAGAAACCATCGCCGGTATGTTGATTGCTGAACGTGGTGCACTTCCAGCTGAAGGTGAGACCGTTATTATCGAATTGCCTGTCGACCCATCCGAATTTGCTTCCGGCGAGCTGTTCAAACGCCACCTTGAAGTTGAAGTGTTGCGTATTGAGCGACACGTTCCAACAGAGGTGCGCGTCAAGCTTGTAGAGAATCCTATTGAGGAGGGTGAAGAATGATGACTGATCCGTTGATTGTCACTCTGGTGACCACTGCCCTCATCGTATTGAGTGGCTTCTTCGTTATCATCGAATTTGCGTTGATGGGTGCGCGCCGCCACCGCCTGGAAGAAATGGCCGTGGAAAGTGCGTCTGCACGCGCTGCACTGCGCGGCATGAATGACCTGACGTTGATGTTAGCTGGTGCCCAACTGGGCATTACCTTCTGTACCTTTGCGTTGGGTGCAGTCACCAAGCCAGCGGTAGACCATTGGATTGGTCCAGTGTTTGCGTCCATGGGCATGCCGGAATGGGCGGTAGATGGTGCGTCGTTCGGTTTTGCGCTGTTTGTGGTGACTTTCCTTCACCTTGTTGTCGGTGAAATGGCACCGAAATCCTGGTCGATTGCACACCCAGAAAAATCAGCGCTGGCAATTGGTTTGGTCGCGCGCGCTTATGTGTGGCCACTGCGTCCGTTGCTGAACTGGATTAACAGCATTGCAAACCGACTGGTAAAAGCGTCAGGTGTAGAGCCTGTAGAAAGCGCCGCTGTCGGTGGACAAGACATTGATACCATCCGTCAACTCGTCGAACACTCGGGTAAAGTGGGTACACTGCAACCGAGTATTCAGAAGCAGCTTTCTGGCCTAATTGACCTGAGCTCAATTCCGGTTGAAACACTGGTGACAGAAGGTCAGGTGATGGCCCATGTCGACAAACGCGCAACCGTTGCAGAAGTGCGCAAGGTGTCGATGGAAACAGGACACATGCGTATTCTGGTGTTCGGAAATCGTGGCCTTAAACCGCTAGTGGTTCATGTGCGCGATACCCTGCTGGAACCCGCTGACCGACCTGCGCGTGAAGTTGCACGTAAAGCGCATGTGCTTGATGCAAACACACCAGTTTACGAAGCGTTGGCGCGTATGCGTGAAGCGAGTGTGCAGCTTGCCGTGGTAAGCAAAGGTGACAAGATGATTGGTGTGGTGACACTGGCAGATATCCTGAAACGTGTGCTGCCAACATCAGCACCGAGCTAATCGTCCGCTGTTGTCCCAACAAAAAACGCCACCTTTTCAGGTGGCGTTTTCGTTTTTATCAAACCTTGAATCACAAGCGTTTGAATGAAATCTGATAGGCAGCTTATGCCGCACTCAATACTTTCTGCTGATGAGCAAGATACTCTTCGTAAGTACCTTGGAAGTAATCCAGCTTCTTGTCTTTGATTTCGATAACCGCCGTCGCCAGAGATGATACAAACTCACGGTCGTGACTCACGAAAATCAGCGTTCCCGGATACACTTTCAGCGCGCTGTTCAGTGCTTCAATTGCTTCCATGTCCATGTGGTTGGTTGGCTCATCCATCACCAGCACGTTGATGTCTTGCATCATCAGCTTGCCGAAGATCAGACGGTTCTTCTCACCACCCGAACAGTTTCTGGCTTTCTTGTTCACGTCATCTTCGGTAAACAGCAGACGCCCCAGAATCGCACGCACAATCAGGTCGTTGTGCTTTGCGGTGCGCCACTGAGAAATCCACTCAAAGATGGTCATGTCGTTGTCGAAATCAGCAGTACAATCCTGCGGACAGTAACCGACAGACGCATTCTCCGCCCACTTCACCACACCTTGGGTTTGCTCAAGCTCGTTCACCAAGCAGCGCAGCAACGTGGTTTTACCCACACCGTTCTCACCGATAACCGCGAGGCGCGAGCCTGCTTCCAGCAGCAGGTTACCGTTTTCAAACAACATCTCGCCGTTATAGCCGTGACCCACTTGTTGCAGCTCAAGCGCCTGACGATGCAGTTTCTTGCCTTCACCAAAATCAATCGACGGACTGATACGGCTGGAGGTTTTAACTTCATCCAGTTTGATTTTGTCCATGCGTTTCGCGCGCGAACTCGCCAGCTTTGCTTTAGAGGCGTTGGCACCGAAGCGGTTCACAAACTCTTGCAGCTCGCTAATTTCGGCCGCTTTCTTGGCGTTACTCGCCAGCAATTGCTCGCGTTGCAAACCAGACGCTTCCAAGAAGTAATCATAGTTACCTGGATAGATTCGCAGCTCACCGTAATCAATGTCTGCCATATGGGTACAGACTGTGTTCAGGAAGTGACGGTCGTGCGAGATAATAATCATGGTGCACTTACGCTGGCTCAACTCTTCCGCCAACCAACCGATGGTGTGAATGTCCAGGTTGTTCGTCGGTTCGTCCAGCAGCAGAATATCCGGGTTCGCAAACAGCGCCTGCGCCAACAGCACACGCAGTTTCCAGCCCGGCGCAACTTGCTGCATCAGGCCAAAGTGTAGGTGTTCTTCGATACCCGCTTTGATCAGAATATCGCCCGCGCGACTTTCTGCTGTGTAGCCGTCCATTTCCGCGAACTCGACTTCAAGCTCAGCGACTTTCATGCCGTCTTCTTCGCTCATTTCCGGCAAAGAGTAAATGCGGTCACGCTCTTGCTTCACTTCCCACAGCTTTTTGTCGCCCATGATGACGACATCAATCACGTTGAAGTTTTCAAAAGCGAACTGATCCTGACTCAATACGCCCAACTTCAATCCTGGGGTGATAGACACGTTGCCAGAGCTCGGCGTAAGTGCACCACTCAGAATCTTCATAAAGGTTGATTTGCCACAGCCGTTAGCGCCGATCAGACCATAACGGTTACCGTTACCAAACTTTGCTGAGATGTTTTCAAACAACGGCTCCGCGCCAAATTGCATGGTGATGTTAGCGGTTTGAATCAATGAAGTATTCCTAGATGAATGAAGTAGGGCGTTCAGAGCGCCAATCTAAGTAGCGCGAACCAACAGGCGGCGAATTATACAGACTAAATTGGGATTGAACAGATGGGAGCTGTATAGGTTTTCAATACGAATGCTCAACTGACTCAAGAGGCAGCCAATATCGTAGGCATGGAAACGAAAACGCCACTGCATAGGAACAGTGGCGTTAATTGCGCTGCGCGAGTTTAAGATGCGTTAGGGTTTTGCAACAGGTGCTTCACCATCTTATTGACCGCATTCATCTGCGGGCCAGATTTAAAGGAGTAGTCATACCGGGTGTAGCCCCACCAGTCCCAGCAGCCTTTCGGGTTAATCAGTTGACGAGTTTTCGCTTGTGGGTACAGCACAATGATGTTGTTGGCATCGGCCCACTCGTTAATTCCCACTTCTTTCGCGTATTCATCGCCAATGGTGTCTTTGTTTTGCTGACATCCGTGGAAAGCGACATGCACTTTACAGCCGCTGTCTGTGGTGCAGCTGTCTGGGACGAACACGAAGCCCTGATCATCCATGCTGGTCAAACTGCTGGTAAAGAAAGGACGTTGGTCAAAAACGTGGAGTTTGCCGGGTTTCTTGGGGGCTTTTTCTTTCAACGGACCGACAATCCAAGAAAGCATCTCGCCAGCACTGTCGTAGTTACAGTTGTTGATGTAGGGGCTTTGCGTGGTGTTGCACTCGCTGCCAAATTCGTCAGTCACAAAAGCGTGTCCTGCGGGAACGGTATCAACGAAGTTGATGTTATCGCCCGTATTCACCTGCTCGTAGTATTCGTTTACTGCTTTCATGGTGACGGGTTTTACAGTTGGATCTTCAGTGCCACTGAACAGCCACACTTTTTGACTGGCAATGTTAGTGATGTCGTCGATTTTGCCGTCTTTTTCGCGCTTCTTGGTTAAAGACAGCAGGCTGTCGACATCTGCACCTTTTTCCATGCAGTGAAATGCGCGGGTAATACTGTTCAGGTTTGCCAAAGGATCTTTCGGATCAAAGCTCAGTACATTGACGCAGTCATACGGAATGCCCGCAATCACGCCAACACCTTTCACTTCAGAAGAGTAAGCAACGCTGTACTGCACAGCCATTGCACCGCCAGAGGATAATCCAGAAACCGTCACGGTTTCACTGTCTGCGCCAAGTTGAGGGAGGGGATCTGCCTTGTCGTTATTCGCAAATGTTGCCGCACTAAAAAGTAGTGCTGAAACAACCAGCGCATTGGTTATTGTTTTCATCTTGAGCCCTTAAATGTTTATCCATAACTGTTGTTGTATGTGATGCAGAGAGAAAGCCAGCGCTCCGCATTGGGCCAGCGCCCATTTTTGTATAGGAAATTCTGGATGTTATGTCAATTTATCTGGACAATTCTTGCATTGAAACCTTAGAAGGGCATATGCACCTTAGAGGGACAGACACTTTTAGAAAAAGTCCATGCACCTTAGAGGGACAGACACTTTTAGAAAAAGTCCAAACTATCAGTTTCATCCCTGCGTGCATGCCACCTCAGACCTGTTCATTCATCCAGAAAGGAATGGCGAGTTAAGTTAGGGTAAGTGAATTCAACAATGATCTGAAATATTCGAATTCGCTATGACAACCGCTCGTGCCTCACTCATCAATGTCGATGCCACACCTTACTATCATTGTGTTTCACGTTGTGTTCGACGCTCATTTCTCTGCGGCTTCGACAACACACAGGGAAAGTGCTTTGAACACCGTCGAGGTTGGATAGAGAAACGGCTTCTTGCATTAGCTAAAGCTTTCTGTATCGATGTGTGCGCCTACGCGATTATGAGTAATCATTACCATGTCGTATTGCATATCAACATAGAGAACGCCAAAACATTAACACCAATAGATGTCGCAGAGAGATGGTTAGCGTTTCATCAAGGTCCTGTGCTGATACAACGCTTTATGCGGGGCGAAGAAATGTCTGAGGCTGAAAATGAACGATGTATGGAGCTCATTGAAACGTGGCGAGAACGCTTAACCTCCATCAGTTGGTTTATGCGGACGTTGAATCAATACATTGCAGCAGAAGCAAACCGTGAAGATCAATGCACCGGACATTTTTGGGAAGGTCGTTTTAAGAGCCAGGCATTGTTGGATGAAAAAGCATTGGCGGCAGCAATGGCCTATGTTGACCTCAATCCTATTCGTGCAGATATTACTGACTCGCCTGAGACCTCTGAGTACACCTCAGTCAAAACGAGAATTGAAGCACTGAAAAATGATCAGGTTAATGCTGACGGTTTATATGTATTCGCGGGATATCCACGTAAAGACCAACCAGCAGGCATTCCTTTTCGGTTATTGGACTATCTGGAGTTGGTTGATTGGACAGGTAGACAACTTCGCGATGGTAAACGTGGGCAGATAGACGATAAATTGCCACCGTTACTGGAACGCCTTGGCATCGAATCGTCCCTTTGGCTAAGAACAGCCTCCAATATTGAAACCGGTAATCTTGTTGGGTCTGAAAACGCCGTCAAAGCGGCATTACCACACCTTCAACGTCAAAGAGTGTCAGGTATACGGTTACCCGACAGCTAAACCTTTCTTTTCTCTTTCATTTTGATAATCAGGCTGCAGCCTGATGTTTATGCTTCCTGAAAACGACTTAAATCAAGCCAAAACGTTAGTTGGGACTCGAAGCCAACACTGATCACTGCAAATAGGCGACCAATTACGTGGTTCTCTAAAAGCGGGAAGATCTATCTACCCATTTTCCTCATGATTTTCCTCATGTTATGTCTGTCCTTTTTGTCCTTTAATTGTTTGTTTTAGATCAAAAACCGACACGTTACAGACGATTACAAAACACTTTGAGTTAACGCCATTCGCAAGGTGCCCAAAGCCCCGGCATGCTTGAAAGAGCAATATCAACGTCCTAAGGGGATGAATGTGAACCGAGAGTTGGTTTACCTATTGACCGATATCAGGCGGGAGCTGCTTATTCGATTGCCTCACACTTCGAAGCTTAAGATGATCGATGACATGCTTAGTTGGCTCGATACAGGCTCACCGTGCGGAGAGTTTGCGTTTCACTTTCCGTCACAGATGACAGATGAGGGATTCAGCGCCTTTGAGCGCGAACAGTTTTGGGAAAACCCATACTGCAGTTGCTATCTGTTTATAGAAAAATACGGTTCCTATTCAAAAAAGGCGCTCGTGCTGAACGCATTGGAGTATCGCCCCTTATATACCGAAGCAGGAATGCCCAGCTTTTTCTGGATAGACAAGGAAAAGGTAGCTAGTGTAACGGAAGCATTATTGTTATTACTTTCTCAATTACTCGCGCATCAAACAGAACTACCGCACGCTTTAGATTCTCAAGTTTCAGTATCGGCTTTTTTTTCGACAAATGATCTTCAAGGCTGTGCAAGGCAAGATGTCCTGGATGAAATTCATTGGCACTGCGAGGTCGCAATACAAGGTATCGCGTTGGCGGAGCACACCCACTCGAAGTATGTCGGTATCTACAAAAACGGCGAAAAGCAGATGGGTAATATTCACTATGAAAATACCGTAGACACACGTATTCATAGGGCAATGAAAATTACTAATCCAAATCAGAACCCAAGCTTCTTTTATGAAGCGGACTCAGCCTTTGTCATTTTTGGGAGTTGATCAAGTTGAGAATATGGGTTGCTCTTTTATTGGTGCTTTTATCTCCCTGTGTGCAAGGAGCTGTGATTAAACACACCGAGTCACTCAGTCGTGATCATTTCTATATTGCTATCGATGAAGGTGAGCAGACATTTACTCATAAGTTTCAAGTCGGTGGAGAGCATATAAACCACTATTACATCTTTGGTGTGATGGGAGAACGGTTCGCCATCACAGTTGAAGAATGGGAAGGTAGGGTAGATGTTTATGTTGACGGTGAAGGGATAAGGCACGAGTTGGACGAGTATTACGTTGATAAACGCTACACCTGGCTGGAAGTCGCAGTGTCGGCTCACCCCTATGCGAATTACAACCTAAAGGTCCGGCGTCATGGAAAATGAAAGATTGAGTCAAGCACAGCAACAGGCACTCATCGATTTGTTACAGACTTTGAGTGCCGAAATGCGTTTTGCAGGTTTGTCAGAAGACGATGTATTGCAGCAGCGGATCCATGAAGCGATTAAGGCGCTTCGCGCAGAGGTGTGCTTCCGGTAAGGCAGTTCGACGACCTAAGATAAACATGAAATGGAGGCTATATGAAATACGCAATCCCACTCGCTATTTTGTTACTTACTTCTCTTCCAGCCAATGCAGGGGAAGGGTTAACCTGCTCCGAAGCAAAAGCAGAAGTCGAGCAGCAAGAAGCTCAGAATGCATTCAATGTTTCTTTTACTAACTTCTTAAGACAAAAGCATATCAGCGCAGAGCGCCACGCGTTTGAGGTGAACGAAGACTATGCTGCCGTTTCCGAGTACAGCACATACAGAAGTCATGATATTGAGTTCGCAAAGCGGGAAATTAGAGCCTTCGAGTGGCTGTTCAATGATCTGAGTGGAGTATCGGGCGGTAAGACGTTGAAAGTGCCTGAACCACACCTTGTAGATGTAAGCTTTCTACTACTTATGGAGATGGGGCTTGAGTTTACGCCCGCAGAGCTCCATAACGGTGTGAAGCTAACGAAAAGTGAGGTGGCAGAGCTCCAAGAAGCCGTAAGTTACGAACTGACCATTTTGTACCGAAATCATCGCTTGTATGCAGCTCACATATTCAAGGATAAAGCAGGCCAACAGACGGTTGCGTTTATCTGGAGTAACTTTTGTGGTGCAGGTAAAGCACCAGAAACCATCGTTTCTAAGATAAACGGTACTCGCGTTTCGATGGATATCTACTGCATTGAAAATGATGCATTCTCGAATGCCAGCTTTGCTATTGCGAACACGGAAGCCGGCCGCCGGTACATACACCGCGAACTGTCGGAGAAAGAGTGGCTAAACGTTCAACTGCCCTTTGAGGATTCATCAATGCTGACTCAGTTCTGGGCGAAGGGTTTTAACCGAGCATGGACAAAACTCGGGGGAGAGCTTTATTAGAGAGGCACCGTTGTATACTGATTGGAAGCTCTATTTGATGATCTGTGGGCTGAGGCGGTATTGTCATGGCGTGGGCGCCATAGCCTCTTGTTATACGCCACCCTCCAGTGGCGTCTGCATTTCAATTCTTCAATCAACCCATCAAAGCTTCGGCAAGGTCGCCCAAACCGCCGCCAGCATATCTCGGCCGAATCCTGCGCTTCGCTCTGGTGACCAACCGTAAACGTCGTCTGGCTGGTCGTTGTGATCTTTAAATGGCATTTCAACGGTGTAAGACAAACACTTAAATTGCTCTGCCACCCAGTTAGAACCCACAGTCAGGTTAGCTGTGCCCGGCGCGCTTTTCGGATAACCGTGCTCGTCCTGAAACTCTGGGGTGATGGTCAGTAGCGCTTGCTTGAAGTGGGCTTCCAGTGCGGCGAAATCTTCATCATAGGAAGGAATACCCTCACTGCCTGCCACAAAGTTGTATGGGATCGCTTCGTCGCCGTGAATATCGAGGAACATATCTACGCCCGTTTCCAACATGCGTTCGCGCACGTAGAAAACTTCTGGGCTGCGCTCTACCGTCGGCGTTTGCCATTCGCGGTTAAGGTTTGCGCCAACCGCATTGTGACGCAAATGACCACGAATGCTGCCGTCTGGGTTCATGTTAGGCACGATACGGATAACCGCATTATCAATCAGCGCTTTGCCGACGGTGTTGGTTTCATCCAGTAGTCGCATCAGCAAGCCTTCGATAAACCACTCTGCCATGGTTTCACCCGGGTGTTGACGGCCAATGACCCAAATGTTCTTTTTACCTTCGGCTGGTTCGCCAATGGTCAACAGGCTGATGTCGTTGCCATCAATGGTTGCACCCAGCGTTTCCAGTTTGCAGGCGTAGTGGGTTTGCGCTTCGTGCAGCAAATCCTGATGACGCTCATAAGAGTATGGCGCGAAGTAGGCAAAATACATGGAGCTTGCTTCAGGGATCACTGAGAACCGCAGGTTGTCGCCATCAAACTCTGAAGGAATACGGAACCACTCGTTACGGTCGTAAGACGCGACGACATCGTAATCCTGCCAACCTTCTGGGTAAGCGGATTTAGCAAGGTTCAGCAGCGTGAACTGGTGCAGTTCCTGCGAATCACTTTCCAAACGGAAGTGGAACCATTGCGCGGTTTCTGTGTTGTTATCGGCTGGGATTGAAAGCTGAATATTGGCTGGTGAGTCAGCGGAAACTACCTGAATGTTGCCGCTGTCAAAGTTGCTGAAGATTTTCATTGTTGATCGTCTTTCTTATCGGAATTTGGGAATCACATTAGCATAGTTCCCGATTCGCGAAAGCAAGTATACCCAAACAACCTGAAGATGCAGGATTCAGCGAGTTTGACTGGCGTTGTGATCGCGGCGTTCCTTTGCAGGTGTAGCCATCTCCATCAAAAAGGAACAACAAAGAGCACGGCGTCAGTCAACTCGCCCGGAGGGAGGCCATCAATGCGCCCACTTCTTTGTTAAATACCACGGAAATAGAACGACTATTCCTCGTGGTATTTGCCTCGAATTGAACGCATTGATAGCCTATGAATGCGAGCATCTTCAGGTCGTTTGGGTATAAAACTGTATGAAATGATGAATAGCTCGGTTGGTTGGCTCAGTTGCCTAAAAGTCGTTCAAGCTTGTCTTTATCTGTTAAACGAAGCGTAGATTTGATTGCCACTTTTTTGACCATTGCCTCTTTTTTGAACCTGCATTACACTCGCGTTCCTTTTTCGTTTGTTGTTTATTTTTTGCCTGTCGCTTCTCATCACCATGCACACCAAAAACCAAAATCTGTTGCCTTGGCTCAGAGTGTTTCTGATCGCCCTGAGCGCCTTTATTTTCAATACCACCGAGTTTGTCCCAGTCGGCATGTTGGCGAACCTTGGCGAAAGCTTTGGTATGCGCCCTGCTGAAGTCGGGCCAATGCTGACGATTTACGCCTGGATTGTGGCGCTGGCTTCTTTGCCAGTAATGTTGCTGCTTGCCAATTTTGAGCGTCGTCGCCTTATGCTGGGCGTATTTGCATTGTTTGTTGGTAGCCATGTCATTTCTGCCATGGCTATCAGTTACAACATGCTGCTGGTTTCCCGTGTTGGTATCGCGTTTGCGCACTCGGTGTTCTGGTCGATAAGTGTCGCGATGGCAGTAAGAATGGCACCAAATGGCAAAGGCGCGGTGGCAATCAGTCTGCTTGGAACGGGTACGGTGCTAGCCATGGTGATGGGCGTGCCATTGGGTCGCGTTGTTGGCGAATGGTTCGGCTGGCGCACGACTTTCGGTGGCATTGGCGTGATTTCTGGCGTGCTGATGTTGGCGCTTTGGCGCTGGATGCCGACGCTGCCGGTTTCCAACTCCGGTAACTTATCAAGCCTGCCAGAGATTGCACGTAATAAGCCCCTGCTGAGTCTGTATCTGTTGACGGCGATTATCGTCACTGCTCATTTTACGGCTTACACCTATCTTGAACCGCTGATTCAGCAGGTTTGGAATTTGAGTGCGGATGTCACCACTTGGGCACTGATGACTTACGGCGCGGCGGGTATTGTTGGCAGCTTGTTGTTCAGCCGCATGCAGCCTCGTCATCCAAACACCCTGCTGATTCTTGGCTTTGGTTTGCTGGCGCTGTGCCTTTCTATGCTCTCGAGATCCGGCGTTGGCATATTCCAGCTTTTCCCGGGTGTGGCACTTTGGGGCGCGGTGATGATGACAGTCGCCCTCGCCTTGCAAACACGGGCGCTGGAATACGGCTCGAAAGCGACTGATATCACCATGGCTATCTACTCCGGCATTTTTAATGTGGGGATTGGCGGCGGCGCGCTGCTGGGTAGTCAGGTGGTGCTTCACTATGGCGCGGCGAAAAACGGCCTTGTTGCCCTTGCCGTGATCAGCTTTGGCCTGCTGCCACTTTGGTATTTGGTGCGGAAGAAAAGAACAGACGACACGGAGCCGGAGTTGGTTCAAGTGCCATCTTGATAGCCAGAACGAAAAGCCGCTGACCGACATCAGCGGCTTTTATCTATGGGCAATCAAAAACGCCAGAATATTTCATTTCCCTACTTCGAAATCCGGTGATATCTTCCGTCGCCGACAAAAATTCAGTCGCGCTACCAATCACTTTAGAACGAGAAATAGTATGCAAAACGCTATTCGATTGCGCGCCCTTGAGCAAACAGATCTTCGCTTTATCCACCAGCTAAACAACAACCGCTCTATTATGTCATATTGGTTCGAAGAACCTTATGAATCTTACTATGAGCTGGAAGATCTGTTCAGAAAGCACATTCACGACAGCACTGAGCGTCGTTTTATCGCAGAGAACGAGCAGAAGCAGGCGGTTGGCCTTGTGGAGCTGGTCGAGATCAACTCGATTCACCGAAATGCTGAGTTCCAGATTATTATCGCGCCGGATTTCCAAGGTTGCGGCTACGCGAAAACACTTATCAATAAGGCGCTGAACTATGCCTTTACGATTCTGAACCTACACAAGGTTTACCTGAATGTGGCAGTGAACAACGAAAAGGCGATTCACTTGTACAAGAAGTGTGGCTTCGTTGAGGAAGGCCATCTCGTGAAGGAAATCTTCGTGAACGGCGAGTACTGCGACATTAAGCGCATGTACATTCTGCAAGATGACTACTTGGCAAAGCGAAGCGCTTAACCGCAGATTGCTAGAGAATAAAAAACGAGGGCATTTGCCCTCGTTTTGTTTTGTGCTGATTTAAGCCATTAACGTTCTTTCTCGTAAGGTCGCCCAATCGCTTTCGGCGCCACAGCTTTGCCGATAAAGCCCGCCAGCAGTACCACGGTCAACACGTAAGGCAATGCGGAGAACAGCTGGGTTGGCAATACGCCAATCAGCGGAATCGACACGCCCTGCATACGCGTTTCCAGCGCTGAGAGGAATCCGAACAGCAAACAGGCCAACAGCGCGTTGCGTGGCTGCCATTTACCGAAGATAACTGCTGCCAGCGCGATATAGCCCTGACCTGCTGTCATCTCTTTACCAAACGCCGCATTCTGCGCTGTAGAAAGGTACGCACCTGCTAAGCCACACAGCAAGCCTGCAATCAGCACCGCACGGTAACGTAACCAAACGACTGATATACCTGCCGTATCAATGGCATTCGGCTCTTCACCTACCGCACGCAGACGTAAACCGAAGCGTGTTCTGAACAACACCCACCAAGTGATGATCACCGCGATAAAGGCCAGATACACCAGAATGTTGTGGCCGGAAATAACATCGCGATAAAGCGGACCAATCACAGGAATGGTGTCACCCAGCCATTCAGCGCCTGGCAATTCAGCCGGAAGGAATCGCTGGTCGTTGTGAAGCGTTGGCGTTTGACCACCACGCTCAAACCAAGCGTGGCCGAGGGTAATCGTCATCCCCGAGGCAAAGAAGTTCACCGCAAGGCCAGAGATAATCTGATCGCCCTTTTGGGTGATAGAGGCATAGCCATGAACCAGTGCCAACATCATTGAGCCTGCAATCGCAGCCAGAAGCCCCAGCCAAGGGTTACCCGTCACGTAGGAAACCGCAGCCGCAGCAAACGCGGCGAAGAGCATTTTACCCTCAAGACCGATATCAACCACGCCAGCGCGTTCAGAGAAAATCCCTGCCATGGCAGCGAAAATTAACGGTATGGCGAGACGTATGGTGGAATCAGCCGATGAGAGGATCCAGTTAAACCATTCCATGTTACGCCCCCTCTGCTTGCGCGTTACGGCGCATAAAGAAGCCTTCGACTGGCTTGCGGATTAATCTGTCGAGCGCCCCCGTAAAGAAGATCACCAGACCTTGAATCACCATAATCAGCTCTGGGTTGAGGCTCGGCATTTCAAACTGCAGCTCAGTACCACCTTGGTAAAGCGCACCGAACAGCAGTGCAGCAACCACAATCCCGAACGGGTGGTTACGCCCCATCAGTGCCACGGCGATACCGATGAAACCAAAGCCACCCGTGAAGTTCAGGATCAGGCGGTTTTGCGCGCCATAGACTTCGTTCACCGCCATCAAACCTGCCAGTGCGCCAGAAATGGTCATCGCGATAATGATGATTTTCTTCGCGTCGATACCTGCATACTCTGCCGCTGTTGCGTTCTGCCCTACGACGCGAATCGCGTAGCCAAGGCGGGTTCTGAACATCAGTACCCAAACCAGATACGCCACCAGCAATGCGATAAGGATGGAAGGATTCAGCAGAGAGAATGGCAGTTCGAGACCATAACTTGCGCCGAGTTCATAGAGTTTCGGGAACACTGCTTCAGGGTTGAAGTAACGGGAATCGGTCGAGTTACCACCGTATTTGGCGATGTGCTCAACCAACGCGTAACCCATCACTGAAAACGCAATAAAGTTGAACATGATGGTGGTCACCACAATGTGCGAACCACGTTTTGCCTGAAGATAGCCCGGCACTGCGCCCCAAAGCGCACCGAAAGCCGCCGCAACCAAAATCGCCAATGGCGCCATCAGCCACATGTTGAGTACACCATCAAGCAGCAGCATCAAAATGCCGATGCCTAAACCCGCAATGTAGGCCTGTCCTTCACCGCCGATATTGAACAAACCTGCGTGGAAAGCGACAGCAACCGCCAGCCCAGTAAACACAAAGTTTGTCGCGTAATACAGGGTGTTGTTCAGACCACCAAATTCCAGATTGGTCGCCCCCTGAATCATCACGCTGAATGCTGCAGTTGGGCTTTCCCCTACCAGCAATACCACCAAGCTGGAAATCACCAGCGCGACAGAAAGCTGAATAAAGGGAACCAGAAAGGTTTTCACCCACATTGGGGCGCTTTGTTGAGGTACATTCATGCTGCGCCCTCCTCTTCTGCGGCATTCGCCATCAAGATACCGAGTTGACGCTCGTCCATGTCTTTAGCAATCACATCACCGGTGATTTCGCCATCCACCAATACGATGATACGGTCGGACAGCGACATAATTTCTTCAAGCTCTGTCGAAACCAGTAAAATCGCGGCACCAGCATCTCGGGCGGCAATCAGGTTGCGGTGAATAAATTCAATCGCACCGATATCCACACCACGGGTTGGCTGACCCACCAAAAGCACTTCTGGCTCACGCAACATTTCACGGGCAATGATGAGTTTCTGTTGGTTACCACCGGAGAAGTTGGCGGATTTCAGTTGTGGATCAGCAGGACGCACATCGTACTGCTCCATCATGTCTTTGGTTGCTTTTTCAATCGCCACCGGATCGAGCAGGCCTTTGCCGTAAGCAATGTCGTGCTGGAAGCCAAGAATCGCGCTTTCTGATGCTGGCATCGCTTTTACCAAACCTTGCTTGATACGGTCTTCAGGAATATGACCGACACTCAAACGTCGCATTAAGCTAGCATCACGACTGTCTTTGCTGGCGAACTTCTGGCTGCCTTTGGAGGTCGTTAAGGTAAAATCCCCTTCCTGCGGCACTGTGACACCTGAGAGCACAGAAAGCAGTTCGGACTGACCATTGCCTGAAACGCCTGCAACACCCAGAATTTCGCCTGCTTTCAGGCTGAAATTCAGATTCTTTAAACGCTTAACACCGCGGCTGTCGAACCAGGAAACGTTATTCACGCTAAGGCGTTCTTCGCCCGGCGTTGCTTCGGTTTTGTCGACGCGCAGTAAGACTTTACGCCCCACCATCAACTCTGCCAGTTCATCTACATTTGTTTCTGTGGTTTGACGATGTGCGACCATGGCACCCTGACGCATGACAGACACAGAATCCGTGATTGCCATGATCTCTTTAAGTTTATGAGTGATCAGAATGATGGTGACACCCTGTGATTTCAGGGTGTTGAGGATCTCGAAGAACTGTTCAATTTCCTGCGGCGTCAAAACGCCTGTCGGTTCATCCAGAATCAGAATGCGTGCGCCACGATACAAGGCTTTGAGAATTTCCACGCGCTGCTGAATACCAACGGGAAGCTCACCGACAATGGCATTGGAATCAACGGTCAATCCGTATTCTTCTTCAATTTTCTCCAATGCGCCGCCGACGTTTTTTGAGGCCACGTCCAACAGGCTGTGTCCTTCTGCACCGAGCATGATGTTTTCGAGAACAGAGAAGGTTTCCACCAACATGAAGTGCTGGTGAACCATGCCGATGCCATGGGAAATGGCATCTTGAGAATCTTTGATATTTACGGTTTCCCCATCGACTTCGATGGTGCCTGAATCAGCTTGGTAGAAACCGTAGAGAATCGACATCAGCGTCGATTTACCTGCACCGTTTTCCCCGACAATACCGTGGATGGTTCCCGGCATCACCGTGAGGTCGATGTCTTTATTTGCATGAACTGCGCCGAATCGTTTGTTGATTCCTCGCAGTTGAATGGCGGGTTGTGTCATGCCTGCTCCTTGGCATCAATTTAAGAACGACGTAAGCGATTATTCTTGTGAGAGCAATACGTTAAGTAACAAGGCAAATCGCTATCTTTTGATGCAATTCGCCCCCAGTGGCACAAACCAAACTGGGGGCGAGACAAACGAAATTAGTATTCGCAAGAATCGGTGCTGAAGTAATCGTGAACCACGATCTTACCTGCGATGATGTCATCACGGATTTGCTTCACACGCGCTTCCATTTCTGGGGTCACGAGGTCACGGTTGTACTCGTCCAGTGCCCAGTCAACGCCGCCTTCTTTCAGACCCAACGCTTGCAGACCTGGGGTGAATTCGCCGTTTTTCGCATCATTGAATGCGTCTTGTACCGCAACGTCTACACGCTTAACCATAGAAGTCAGCATCACGCCTGGGTGCAGGTAGTTTTGGTTTGAATCAACGCCAATAGCGTATTTTTGACCGTCAACGGCTGCCTGGTAAACACCGACACCAGTACCACCCGCTGCTGCGTAAACCACGTCTACGCCTTTATCGAACTGCGATTTTGCCAGCTCAGCACCTTTGGTTGGGTTGTTCCATGCTGCAGGGGTTGAGCCTGTCATGTTCTGGATAACGTCTGCGCCTTCTGCTTCAAACTTCGCGCCTTGCTCATAGCCACACGCAAACTTACGGATCAGAGGAATGTCCATACCCCCAACGAAACCGACTTTGTCACTTTCACTCTTCATGACTGCCAGCGCACCTACCAGGAACGAACCTTCGTGCTCTTTAAACACAACAGAGCGTACGTTTGGCAGATCGACCACTGCATCGATGATAACGAATTCCGTTTTAGGGAATTGCTTCGCCACTTTCTCTACGATAGGTGCTTGTTGGAAACCTACCGCAACGATTGGGCTGAAACCACGCTGAGCCATACGCAGCATCGCTTGCTCACGCTGTGCTTCATTGGTGATTTCAAACTCACCGTAGCTGATGCCTGTTTCTGTCTTAAACGCTTCTGCGCCAGTGTAAGCCGCCTGGTTGAATGATTTGTCGAACTTACCACCCATATCGAAAATGACAGAAGGCTTGAACTGAGCTGCTGACGCCGATGCAGACATAAGACCCAGGGTAACTGCTGCAGCCAGTGAGGTGATCGTTTTCATCCTTGATACTCCATCTATTGAGGAAATCCGTTATTTGATAAATTTATACGCTAGCCATATGAAGACTCAGAGCTTCATATGATTCGGATATATGTATTCATAGGACAAATTAACATTTCATCCACAAAGCACGGACAAATATCGTTCTGCTTGCGGTGAAATCTTGAACGCTTTCACACACCGCTTGGTTTTACGTGCGCTGACTCTCGTTTTCACAAGGCTGCTTCTGTGATGACTCCTGCAGTATCACATCCACATAAACGAGGCGATGGTCGGAAGAACACCCCGATACCGCTTTTCCTTTCTCGTTATAGATGAATGATGCTAATGCATCGTCCACTTTCGGCCAGAAAACGCCAGAAGCCATGGGTGTAAGATGGTGAGATGGCAACACATAGTCGAGCCTCAATCCGCGATCGTGGGTTGCCCGGCTTTTGCCTCTGGAGCGTGAATTGAAAAGCGCCTTGGCTGCGCCTTCGCTTTGGGGTTGAACATCTTGAAGAATAGAGTCAGACAGCAATGTCCGAATCTGGGCTTTGTCGCCATCGCCATTCACCGGATCAGCATTGAGATCGCCCATGATGACAAATGGCTCTCTCTCATCAATGCCACCCTTAACACCGTTATCGTCGACCAGAAAGGAAGCGTTGTTGACAATGTCATGCAGCAGTTGAAGCTCATCCGCGTTTCTTCTGAGATTGCGCCTTTCCGGCCCATCAAATACCGGCGGGGTCGGGTGACACGCCACCAAATGAATGCGCTGGTTATTCACTATCACGGGCAATGCAATGTGATTTTTCGAGGAAAGGCGAATAGGTGCTAATCCCTTCTGTTCGAAATAGGACACAGGCATTCGGCTGCCTGGGTAGTTTTGCCAGAGTAACGTCTGCCAACTGCGGCTATTTTTGGTATCAAGCGGATATTTGCTCAGTACTACAAACCCATACTGGCCGTGATGTCTGCCAAATCCGTGCGCTCTTTCTGGCGACGCTGACACACCCTCTCCTTCCACCACTGGTAAACCGGTATTAGTGGAAGGTAGATAGGTATAAGGGAAGTGAATGGCAGTCTGCCCACATTGCGGCTTTTCCAAATATTCCTTTTGGAAGAACGCCAACATGCCATCATCACCGCCATGTCCGAGGTGGTCGAATTCGCAGAGCAACAACACATCTGGCTGGATGTGCTGAATGATGGCTGCAATATGGTTATAGCGGCGATGCTTCGCGAGTTTTAACTCAGCGAAGATCTCCCCCGGGTTATCGGCGGACATCGCCACATTGAAGGTGGCAAACCTTAATGATTCTCTATCAGGCACCATGATGACTACTCAGTCGTTTCGAACTGGGCATGGTAACCTTTTGAATCTACTGCGAACAACGTTCTTGGCTAAGAATCATCGACAAGGCAGTACGAATGTATTTGGCATCAGCTTCCGCACGGTGCGGTGCTGGCCCCAAGGATTCAAGCGCGGCAAGAAAATCATCGCGGTTGATGCTCTCATGGTTTAGTAACCAATGACCCACTTCCGTTAATGTAAAAGTCGGGCGCATGTGCGCAGCTTTATAAAGCCGGCCAAGCCAAAAAAGATCCCATTGGCTATCGCAAAGCACATCATCGTAATAACAAAGCGTGCTGTTGAGGTGCGAGCAAACATCGACAACTGACATGCCATCTTTTTTCAATGCAAAGCGGCTCAAACCATGGATCTCTGTTTCCGCAAACTCGTCCCAGTGTTGCCAGTTTTCAGGGGAGGTATCGGGGTTGATAAGCAGGCTGACACTGGTGCCATCGGGCAAGCTGTAACCAACTTCTATCGGATATGAAGCTTCTGTTAGGCCAGAGGCTTCAAAATCGAGGGTAACCCACATATTATCGCTCCATGATAATGTTGTGTTCGTGAAGGTCGTCAGAGCACAAGTCACACGCGGGTCTTTGCTAAAGGCACATCCATTTTGCCTAACAATTTTGCCCTTTAAGGCGCCTGCTGTGTTCTGAATTGATTGTATACCCTAGGCCGTAACCCTGCGGAAGTTGTGACCAAAGTAGAGAGGTTTATCCCATCCCTTTGTCATCAAACCGGTTTCGACTGGGAATTATTAGCGACTGTGCTACCACGAATATGCAACAGACACATACGCAACTAAATGTAGTGCGTTTCATTTTTTCTGCACGAAAAAACATTAACCGTATGGCATATTCATTACCGTTTTATCACTTTTTAGAAAATTAGCCTTTGGCGATATAAATGACATTCCAATCAAACACGCTGACACCCGTACTTGGTTTTGCTGGCTTCAGTGGCTCAGGAAAAACCACCCTGCTTGAATCTGTTATTCCCCATTTGAGGGCAGCAGGGCTGCGGGTAGGCTTGTTAAAGCACAGCCACCACGACATCGAACCTGATAAGCCAACCAAAGACAGTTATCGTCTGCGTTATGCAGGTAGCGACCAACTTTTGCTGGCCACCTCTAAACGCCACATGTTGTTTTTCGAATACCACGATAGCGAGGACAGAGAGCCAGATCTAAGAGAGTGTCTGGCGCAACTCGACCATTCCCGTCTGGACATTGTTTTAGTGGAAGGTTTTCGTGATGAAATCTTGACCAAAATCGAAGTGCACAGACCGAGTTATGGCAAGCCCGCGCTATATCTTCATGATCAGAATATTGTCGCCGTTGCGTGTGATGTGTTATCGAAAGACTTTGAAGCTTCGCCCCACCTTCGCCTTGATATTAACGCGCCTAAAGATGTGGCTGACTTCATCAAACATTGGCTGAAAACGGCGTCCGATAATGAGAAATATCTCGCCTATGAGCCTGGACTGTAAAAACACCCTGTTCAATCAGCTTATTGGCGTGAATAACCTCAGCTTGGCTGCCACAATCATTTTGTAGGTGCTCTTGGCGCTTGCTGTATATTTTTACAGCAGCCCACGAGACGCATAGTGGGCGAATAGACGATCTATGTCCGGCTTTTCCCATTCTTGTGTCGCCCGTTTCGATTAAAAACATCAAAATGAGTCTTTCCTATAATGCATAAGAAGTTAGATATGAATTCAACGACCCGCACTGTCACTCCATGCAAACAAGTGGCTTTGGTTGCTCACGACCACCGCAAATCCGAACTGTTACGCTGGGTGAAGGAAAACAGAGACGCATTGTCACATCATACCCTTTACGCGACAGGGACAACGGGCAACATTCTTAGCCGCGAAACGGGCTTATCCATCACTGCTTTGATGAGTGGTCCGATGGGCGGTGACCAACAGCTTGGCGCAATGATCTGTGAGAAGAAAATCGATGTGCTGGTCTTCTTCTGGGATCCACTCAGTGCCGTGCCTCATGACCCGGATGTCAAAGCCCTGCTGCGTATTGCGGCGGTTTGGAACATTCCGGTCGCGATTAACCGTGCTTCTGCAAATTACCTCATCACGTCACCGATGATGACGCACGAAATTGATATCGAAGTTCCTGACTACGACAAGTATCTTTCTGAAAGGCTATAAACCCGACCTCATGATTATCCAGCCCCAAATTCAAGGTGTGGTAGCGCGTAGCTGCCACCCTTTCGGTTGCCAGGCCGCCGTCTCTGAGCAAATAGAAAAATCACGTACCCAACAATCATCGTCCAAAGCCTTACCTAAACGGGTGTTGGTCCTCGGTGCATCGTCCGGTTTCGGATTGGCGTCCCGCATTGCACTGGCATTTGGCCCTGCAAAAGCGGACACCATTGGCGTGTCTTTCGAACGTGGTGTTTCAGACAAAGGCATTGGCAGCGCGGGCTGGTACAACAACATCTTCTTCCATCAAGCTGCAGAGCAGGAAGGGTTGGTCTCCACTAACATCGTCGGTGATGCCTTCTCTTCTGAAACCCGTAAGCAAGTGGCAAAAGCCATTGAACAGGATTTGGGTGGTCAGGTTGACTTGGTGGTCTATTCACTGGCAACAGGCATTCGACCTAACCCCGAAACAGGCGAGTTCTGGCGCTCTGCGATTCGTCCAGTGGGTGAAACCGTAGAGGGATATTCGGTCAACTTCGAGAAAAACAGCCTGAATAAGGTTTCACTGCCACCTGCCACCGAGCAGGAAATCGATGAAACCATCAAAGTGATGGGCGGCGAAGACTGGCTAAGCTGGATGCAGTTCCTCAACGAGAGAAACCTGCTGGCAAAAGGTTGTGAAACCGTGGCCTATTCCTATATTGGCCCCGAGCACACCCATGCTATTTACCACAAAGGTACGTTGGGTTTGGCAAAAACCCACCTTCACCACACCCGCGATGACATCAATACGCTGCTTGAAAGTATCGAAGGTCACGCCAACATCGCGGTATGTAAGGCGTTGGTCACCAAAGCCAGCGTATTTATTCCCGGCCTGACGCCTTACCTTCTGGCCCTGTATCGCGTCATGAAGGCCAAAGGTTTGCATGAAGGCTGTATCGAACAGATGAACCGCTTGTTCTACGGTAAATGGCATGATGATGCAGACCGAGATGCAGAAGGTCTTATTCGAATTGATGACTGGGAGTTACGTGATGATATTCAGCTTGAAGTGGACGCACTACTCGCTGAAATGACCCCAGAAAACTTCGAGACCATCGGAGACTATCAAGGCGTGCTTGGTGAATTCCTTCAACTCAACGGCTTTGCGTTCCCTTCTGTCGACTACAACCAAGATGTCGATATTGACGCCTTAAAGGCACTTCACCCCTAGATGGTACGCACTCAGAATCTACTAAACCTAAAAATGGCAGGGTCAACCTGCCATTTTTTATCGCTTAGCCAGACGTCGGATATTCCAGAAGAGTTTTGATCTCGACGAGATGCTTTTTCACCCAGGTGCGGTTTATCGCGCCCCAGTCTTTAATCTCATACCCACCGTTTTTATTAGCACCGACAAATTCGGTTTCAATGTCCAACTCGCCAAGCGCTTCAATCGTGTCCTGAGCCGTGCGTCTCGGCATGCCAGTTTCGCTCATAATGGCAGGGACGGTATTCACGCCATTGTCAATAAGATGCGCTACCAACAAGCGACGATAGAAACTGGTTTTGGTTTTGCTCGGTTTACTCAAATGCTTTCCCTTTCAGATTATTAGCCTGATTTAGACTGACTTTGAGTGTAACGCCAAAGCATGGCAGAAAAATGTTATCCGCCCTTTTTAGTGCAGCAACTCACGTCATTGGCCACCTATAAGTGAAATCATGCTCAATGCAACAATCCACATTCAGTCTCAGCAATAATACGGGATTCACCCGCTACTGGCTGAGATGCGTGCCAGACTGTTCGGTGCTCATACTATTCCGATATCAAAACGGAGGTCAGTGATGGCTCAGCAAAAAACAAAAGTATCTACCCACGAGACCATGGAAAATGCTTATGGTGACGACGTCGAACATAAGCACAACAAAGATCACCTCGATTATCGCGCCCACGAACCCAGCCACGGACACCATCTACATGGCGGAGTGAATTCCCACAAAGGGACTCACCACCATCACCGTACGACGCACCACCATCATCATTACTATGGTCCGGTGACAATTGTCATGGGGCCGGACGAGGACGACGAATAACAGAGAGTAGATAGACTTTAGGTAATCCAGCCCGATAACCGTCGGGCTTTACCCAGATTCGATACACTGCCACGGCGTTGACGAATCTAGGCTTTATTCCCAAAGATGCTCAATGTCAGGGTAATGCGGGTATGGACTTCATCCTTCATCTGTTAGATGTGTTTTTTAATATGGTGTGGCAGATCTACTGGCCACTGGCATTTGGCTTAATGCTGTCTTCCTTTATCCGCCACTTATTACCCGTGGAGACTGTGGTTAAACACCTTGGGCAAACCAATGTGAAAAGCCTGACGTTCACTACCTTGTTGGGCGTAATGTCTTCATCTTGTTCTTACGCTGCGGCTTCCCTTTCCCACACGCTGTTAACCAAGAAAGCGACGCTTGCCAATGCCATGGCATTTCTGGTTTCGAGCACGAACCTGATTGTGGAAATGTTTATCGTGTTGGTCGCACTACTTGGCTGGACCTTCTTCTGGGGAGAGATTATCGGCGGGCTCATCCTGATCATGGCGGTGGCTTTCCTGTTTGAGCGTTTCTATCCCAAAGAAGTGGAAGCGCAGCTTCACGCCAAACTTGATGCGGAATCAAAGCCAGAAACATCTGGCATGAGTGACTGTGGTATGGATATGTCAGCCATGCAAAAAGGCGATGATGATTGCGGCATGGACATGCCCACCATGAGCCACAGCAAACATGAACACCATCATATGGAGATGGCAAAAGACAAAGGCGATGACTGTGGCATGGACATGTCAGCCATGCACCACAGTGAACATCAACGCCACCATATGCAGATGGACATGACACCGAAAGATGATAGTTCGTCCATGGCAAAAGTCCGAAAAGCCGCTGGTTTCTTCCACATGGATCTCGCCATGATTGGCAAAGAAATCTTAATTGGAGTAGTCGTTTCTTCCCTGCTGATTGCGGTGGTACCGATTGACGGCTGGCGCACCCTGTTTATTAGCAATGACGCCAATATTCCCGCATTTCTGCATTCTCTTATCGACGTGGTGATTGGCGTGTTCGTGGCCATGATTGCCTATGTGTGCTCGGTGGGTAACCTGTTGCTGGCCGCGGCACTATGGCATGGCGGCATTTCCTTTGGTGGCGTCATTGGCTTTATTCTGGCCGATGTTCTTACCATTCCCATGATGCGGGTATACCAAAAATATTACGGCACTGAACCGACCAAATGGATTGTCGGCTTGCTCTTTGTTGGCATCGTCTTTACCGGACTGAGTATCGATGCCCTATTCACCTTGTTTGGTGTTTCTGTTTCGAGCGAAACACTGCGACCTTTGATTCAAGATGGCTTCGGTATGAACTTCACCACTGTGATGAACCTTATCTTCATTCCTCTATCCTTCTGGTTTTATCAGGTTGGGAAGAAAGCCAACGCGGGCATGGGAATGAGCATGTAGGGTGAGTCGGCAGCAAGAATTTTAAGCTGCCGCTTAACCTTCTAAGCGACCACTTAATTTTCTATTCCACCACTCAACCACTGAGCGAATGCGCGATTGTAAGGCGAGCCGTAGAGTTGGCACCGTGAATCAACTCAATAAGGACAATGGCTATGATGTGGTTTCTCACCTGTGTCGCTGCGCTGATTGGCGGCTACTTCCTCTACGGGGCGTTTATCGAAAAAGTGTTCGGCGTTAACGAACACCGTAAAACCCCTGCTCACACCAAAACAGATGGCGTTGACTATGTGCCGATGTCGACCCCTAAGGTATATCTGGTTCAACTTCTGAACATTGCTGGTGTGGGCCCAATCTTCGGTCCGATCATGGGCGCCCTTTACGGCCCAGCGGCGATGCTTTGGATTGTGGTGGGATGTATCTTCGCAGGTGCCGTACACGACTACTTCTCTGGCATGTTGTCTGTCCGCAATGGCGGCGCATCAGTACCAACGATTACCGGTCGCTATCTGGGTAACGGCGCAAAACATTTCATGAACATTTTTGCCATTATCCTTCTGCTTCTGGTCGGTGTTGTGTTCGTTTCAGCCCCTGCTGGCATGATCACTAACCTGATCAACGAGCAAACCAGTCTGACGGTCACCATGACCAGCATGGTCGTCATCATTTTCGCTTACTACATCATCGCGACCATTGTCCCTGTCGATAAAATCATCGGTCGCTTCTACCCGTTCTTCGGCGCGCTGCTGATCTTCATGTCTGTTGGCCTGATGACCGCGATTGGCTTCTCTGACGAGCACACAGTGATGGGCAGTTTTGAAGTCAGCGATATGTTCAGTAACCTGAACCCTAATGACATGCCATTGTGGCCTGCCCTGTTCATCACCATAGCTTGTGGCGCAATCTCTGGCTTCCACGCGACCCAGTCTCCGCTGATGGCACGCTGTATGGAAAACGAAAAGAACGGCCGCTTTGTGTTCTACGGTGCAATGATTGGTGAAGGCATCATCGCGCTGATTTGGTGTGCGATTGCCCTGTCTTTCTTCGGCACACTGGAGGGACTGAATGAAGCAGTCGCAAACGGCGGCCCAGGCAACGTGGTCTACAGCGCATCATTTGGCCTGCTGGGTGTGTTCGGTGGCATCATCGCCTTCCTGGGTGTGGTTATCCTACCTATCACATCTGGCGACACCGCATTCCGCTCTAGTCGCCTTATCCTTGCTGAGTACTTCAACATGGAACAGAAAACACTGCGTAACCGCCTGATGATGGCTGTACCTCTGTTTGTTATCGGTGGCATCCTGACTCAGGTCGACTTCGGCATTATCTGGCGCTACTTCGGCTTTGCGAACCAAGCGACAGCAGTGATGATGCTGTGGACTGCATCTGCTTACTTGCTGCGTCACAACAAGCTGCACTGGATCACCACCATTCCTGCGATGTTCATGACGTCTGTGTGTGTGACCTTCATTCTGAACAACAGCACTCTGGGTTTTGGTCTGCCAATGAATATCTCGACCGGTGCTGGCGTACTGTTTGCCCTGACTGCTGCAGGCTACGTGATTAAAACCTCGAAAGGTAAAGGTGAAACTGACCTGGCTGATGAAGAGCAGCCAAAGGTGGAAACCAAAACTGCCTGATATAACAAAACGTTAGAAAAAGAGCCTGCTTAGCAGGCTCTTGTTGTATCTGGATTTAGCGCAGATACAATGAAGAAAACTAAACAAAGGTTCATCATGGAACTGGTTATTTCGCTGCTGCAGCAAATGTGCGTGTATCTGGTGCTGGCTTATATGCTCAGCAAAACACCGATTGTCCTGCCTTTGCTGAACATTTCATCCCGCTTAAGCCACCGCCTGATTTGTTACGTGCTCTTCTCCGGCTTTTGTATTCTCGGCACCTATTTTGGTCTTCAGATCAATGATGCTATCGCCAATACCCGCGCAATTGGCGCTGTGATGGGTGGCCTTTTTGGCGGGCCTGTTGTTGGCTTTTTCGTGGGTTTAACGGGCGGCATTCACCGTTATTCTCTGGGTGGATTCACTGACTTAGCCTGCGCGATCTCCACTACCGCAGAAGGTTTGATTGGCGGTCTGATGCATGTGTATTTCGTGAAGCGAAACCGTGTTAGCCAGCTATTTAGCCCAGTGGTGGTATTCGGTATTACCTTTGTGGCGGAAGTGGTGCAAATGGCGATTCTGTTGATTGTCGCCAAGCCGTTTGACCAATCCTATGCGCTGGTTTCGACCATCGCCGCGCCGATGATCATTGCCAACTCCTGCGGCGCTGCGCTGTTTATGAGCATCCTTCAGGACAGAAAAACCATCTTTGAAAAGTACTCTGCCTCTTTCTCCCGTCGCGCATTGACTATTGCTGACCGCTGCGTGGGTATTCTCCACAACGGTTTGAACGGTGAATCCGCTGGGAAAATCGCCCGAATCATCTATGAGGAGACGCAGGTTGGCGCGGTGTCTATTACCGACAAGGAAAAGATTCTGGCCTTTGTTGGCATTGGCGATGACCACCACTTACCGGAAACCAAAATCTCTTCGCAGAACACGCTTGATGCCATTGAGATGAACAAAATCATGTATCTTGATGGCGCAGAAAAGTCTTACCAATGCTCGCTCTCAGCAGATTGTAAACTTGGTTCGGCTCTCATCATTCCGCTTCGTTCCGGCGAAGAAGTGGTCGGCACCATCAAGCTTTATGAGCGCAAACATAAGCTATTTTCGACCATCAATATGTCGATGGCTGAAGGGATTGCCCAGCTGCTTTCCAGCCAAATCCTGTTCAGTGGCTACCTACAACAGAAGTCCTTGCTGACCCAAGCGGAAGTGAAGCTGCTTCATGCACAGGTGAACCCGCATTTTCTGTTCAACGCACTCAATACCATTAGCGCGGTAGTTCGCCGCGATGCGGACAAAGCCCGCGAATTGATTCAGAACCTGTCGCAATTCTTCCGAAGCAACCTTAAGCAAAACGTTCGCTCAGTTTCGCTACGCGATGAACTCGAGCATGTGAATGCTTACCTAAGCATTGAAAAAGCACGCTTCACTGACAGGCTTAATGTCGACATACAAATCGACGATTGTTTGCTGGATGTGCAAATCCCGAGTTTCACCCTTCAGCCGCTGGTCGAAAACGCTATCAAACACGGTATATCAAACCTGTTGGAAGGTGGAACCGTACGTATTTTCAGCCAGGCAACGGCTGACGGATTTTCGATTTCAGTGGAAGACAACGCGGGTTGTTTCGTGCCACCCCCGGAGAATCATCAGGGGCTAGGACTCGAAATTGTTACGAAACGGCTTGAACATCAATTTGGGCGTGACTCATCGCTGAAAATTGAAAGTGAACCCAATGAATTCACCCGGATGACGTTTATTATTCCGGCCTCAGAAGTAAGCACAGGTGCAAAGGTAGGATGTTAACTGCACTGGTCATTGACGACGAACAGTTTGCCCGCGAAGAACTCGCAACATTATTGGAAGAAACCGGCGAGATAGAGATCGTCGGTGAAGCGCCCAACGCTATCATCGGCCTCAAGAAAATCAACGAATTGAAGCCGGATGTGGTGTTTCTGGATATCCAGATGCCGCAAATCACCGGGCTGGAACTGCTTTCCATGCTCGACCCGGAGAACATGCCGTTTGTAGTTTTTGTCACTGCGTACGATCAATACGCCATTGAAGCATTCGAAGAGAATGCCTTTGACTATCTGCTAAAACCTGTTGAGCCAAGCCGTCTGACCAAAACCGTGCAGAAACTGACCCGCACAGTGAAAAAACAGTCTGTCCCACAGAATCTATCCGCACTGGCACCGGAAAAGCTGTGCCAAATCCCCTGCACAGGCCATAACCGCATTCTGCTAATACCGATTGATCAGGTTGAGAGTGTTTACAGCGACATCAGTGGTGTTCATGTTCATACTGCAGACAAAACGCCAACGACTCAACTCACCCTAAAAACGTTGGAAGAAAAGACGCCACTGCTGCGCTGTCACCGTCAGTATCTGGTTAGCGTCAATCACATTAGCGAAATCAAATTGCTGGAAAATGGGCTGGCGGAAGTGATTACCACCAGCGGGTTTACCATTCCAATCAGTCGTCGCTACCTGAAAACGCTGAAGGAAGTCATCGGACTTTCCGCAAGCTGAACCCCAACGCCTGCATTCACGCAGGCGTTTTCCTTCAGACAGTCACAGATTCGTTTCACTTGCTCGCATCCCGCTCAGCTAGCTTCTTAAAAACAAACAGAAAGCATGGAATAGAGCGGATTGAACTCGCTATCAAAGACACTTACCTCTCTCACTGTAGAAACCAAAGGCCGGGTTTATACCTTGCTAGGCGTGATGATCCTGAGTTTTGACAGTTTGTTGGTGAGGCTCATCGACAGTGATGAGTGGACACTGATTTTCTGGCGAGGATTGCTGCCTGCGACCATCTTCTTTCTCGCTCAATGGAAGATGGATAAGGCTGTGCTGGAAAAGCATTTCTATCGCCCAGCGATCAGCACAGTTCTGACTGCCGCGCTGTTCAGTGCTTCTACGATTTGCTTTGTGTTTTCTCTTGATCATACTGAAGTCACCAGCACCTTGGTGATCATTAATACCGCCCCACTCATCACCGCAGTTCTGGCTTTTATTTTCCTCAAAGAACGGCTAGATACCTCAACAGTGATAGCGATTTTGGTGGCAGTAGGCGGGATATGGCTAGTGTTTGGCTACTCACCTTCGTCCTCCGCACTGATGGGAGATGCGTTGGCATTAGTTACCGCTATCTCTATGTCTGTCTATCTCATCATGCTGCGAAAAACCAAAGCAGCTTACGCCACGGTATTTCTTATCTATTCGGGTTTGTTTACTGCGATGATTGCAATGTTGGCGGGGGCTAAGCCGTTTTCCTTCGATAGCCAGCAGGACATTTTTATGCTGTTGCTGGGCGGTGTCGTGCTACCAGGTTCCTTTCTTCTCATCAATGTTGGCCCCAAATACCTGCCTGCTGCTGAGGCGAGTTTAATTCTGCTTCTGGAAGTCTTGTTCGGGCCACTTTTGGTCTGGCTGATTTTAGGTGAAGCCCCAACACCAGCGGTGGCATTGGGCGCAGGCATTATTGTCGCAACATTGGCAGTTCACACCTTATGGGGCCAGCGAAGGCAAAGTCGTTAGCTTTCTTTGTCTTCGACCAGACCATCACCGGAGCGCAGCAGCATACCCAACAACTGTTCGTTGCTGATTGGTTCGCCCGACAACACACTGGCAAGGATTTCACTGCCAAACAACTGTGGTGACAGCAGCACATCAGCGTTCACCCGTTTTACTTTCTTCATGTTTTTGGCGTCATTCACCGCGGTGACTACTTTGATATCAGGTGAAATCGCCTTTACCGAAAGCACGATAAATGCGTTGGTGGCGTCATCTTCCGTTAAGGCCAACACGGCGCGACAATGCTCAACACCCGCTTCCAGCAGCACATCACTGTCGGTGCTGTCACCAGAGATAATATCGAGCTTGGTTCCGACTCTTTGTTCAATCTGGGCAAACTTGTCTTCATCTTCAATCGTCACCATGGTCACGGGTAATTCACGCTTGTGAAGTTGCCAAATGGTGCTGGATGCCAGCACTGAAGTGCCACACACAATAAAGTGATTTTTCCTGTTCATTGGCTTTTGTACTCCTTTCACAAGCTTGTTCAAACCGCCCCGAATAATCGGGCCAAATACGGTAGTCAAAGAGGTGGCGAATACGGTAATTCCCGCGATGATGACAGAAATGGTGAACAGCCTCGCCGCCTCAGTTTGAGGGATAATGTCGCCATAACCGACGGTGGTCATAGTCACCATGGAAAAGTAAAACGCCGTCATCAAATCATGGATAGCGGGATGGAAGCCTTCACCGAAATAGAGCGCACCGTAAGTGGAATAAAACAGCAAGACGGCAAAGCTTATAAAGGCTGCAATACCACCCGCTGTGGCACTTGAGTGGTTGAAGTCTTTGCTCAGCAAAATCAACAGTAATACGGCGCTGGCGCTCCAATACAAATGCGCGCCAAGATGCGGGAAAAAATGCCAGGTAAAGGTGAACACAATCATCAACAGAATGAGACTCACCGCCCAGGCAATCCGCGCTCTGAACAACAAACCAAAGGCGTTCAGCATCAAGAAGATACCGAGGAGTAACCAAGGCCCATTGACCGCATGTGTCCAGTTAATGTCGGTAAAGCTTTTGATGTGGAACAGCGCCACCAAATCGAGGTTTTGCCCCCACACAGACTGGAATATCAGAAAGCCATTGATAAATACCAATGCGGCGACTAGAGAGTGACGAACACGACGCCAGAAATCGAGAGCTTTTTGAAGAAGATGAATGTGCAATCTGGTCACCTGAGAGACTAATCCGAAGGGAGTATAGTTCTCAGCCCACTTGCACTATGTTTTGTTGCCAAGACAGTGGGATGCAAAAGAAAACCCGCGCTGGGCGGGTTTTCAAGACTGACTTTGATTCAATCTGCGCGGTTCATTTGGGCAAGGATTTCCTCAGCCGCCCGCTTTGGCGATTCCGCACGGCAAATCGCTGACACCAGCGCAACACCCGCAAGCCTTGTCGCCATCACCTCATTAAGGTTAGAGGTGTTAATGCCACCAATCGCAACAATCGGATAGCCGCTTTGCTCAACGGCTTTTCGTAGCCCTTCAACACCCCACTCTTTCTTGATATTGGTTTTTGTTGGCGTCGCGAATATCGCACTGAGACCAAGATAATCGACAGGTAAGTTATCGGCTTCTTCAAGCTGGGCTTCGGTTTCAATAGATAGCCCCAGCAGTTTGTTAGGACCAATCAAATCACGAGCAATCTCTGCTGGCATGTCCGATTGGCCAAGGTGCACGCCATCCGCATCAACCGCTAAAGCCACATCAACGCGGTCATTGATGATAAGTGGAACGCCGGTTCCTGCCAGAATCGCTTTCACCGCTTTTACCCGCTCGATAAACGCCCTGACATCACCGTGCTTCTCTCGCACCTGCACCATGGTGACACCACCTGCCACGGCTTCGGATACCACGTTTTTCAACGTATCCAAATCCTGTTGGTCATCAGTCACCAGATACAAGCGATATGGGTTTAACGTCTTTTCCGTGTTCATGAGATTTTCAGGCGTTTGAGAAGCGTCGCTTCATCCAGTTGGTAAAGTGCATCCAGGATCTCAACTTGCAAACTGCCCGGTCCCTTTGCCCTTTCAGCGGCAATTTCTCCTACCACGCCCATGACGGCTGCGGCTGCAAGTCCAGTGTTCTCCCCGACAGCTGCAAATGCGCCAGTAAGAGCAGATAGCGAGCACCCCATACCCGTGACGTAAGGCATCATTTCATGACCGTTGTTGAGCTGGACTTCACTTTGAGATGTCACGATGTAATCTGTCGCGCCAGAGACCACAACGTTACAGTTGTAAGCTTCAACCAAATACCGCGCTGCCCCAAGAGCGGCTTCGCTGCTGTCCAGCGCATCCACACCTTTGCTTTGCGCTCGCTCTCCGGCCAATGCAATGATTTCTGAGGCATTGCCCCGAATGATGAGGGATTCAGCCCAGGCTGCGATTTGTCTTGAAGTCTCGGTGCGAAGCGCGCTGGCTCCACAACCGACAGGATCCAGCACCACGGTTTTCTTATTCAGGTTGGCTTGCTCAACAGCATGAATCATGCGCGGCGTCCAAGCGCTGTCTAACGTACCGATATTGATCACCAAGGCACCGGCAAATGACATCATCTCTGCCATTTCATGCTGGGAGTGCGCCATGATTGGGGACGCACCGAGCGCCAGCAACGCGTTGGCAGAGTTATTCATCACCACATAGTTAGTAATGTTCACCACCAGCGGTTTGGACTCTCTAACCTGTTTAAGTGCCGCTACGATCGTTTCTGTGTTCATCGCCTGCTCCTTTTCAGCGCACCGCGCCGTGTCCTTGGTAAAAGTG
This sequence comes from Grimontia sp. SpTr1, assembly GCF_947387585.1. NCBI lineage: Bacteria > Pseudomonadati > Pseudomonadota > Gammaproteobacteria > Vibrionales > Vibrionaceae > Grimontia > Grimontia sp. SpTr1. The sequence continues at coordinate 111,442 of NZ_CANDOD010000010.1, read as the reverse complement.
ATTTACCGGGCCCTGGCCCTGCCCTACGTCGAGTTCGTCTGCGTGAGAAATGGCCTCAGAGATATAGCGTTTGGCCAGCGCTACAGCCTGACTTAACTCATTGCCTTGCGCCAGATAAGACGCAATAGCCGAAGACAGCGTGCAACCAGTGCCGTGCGTATTTTTGGTCTGCGTGCGTTTGGCAGAGAAAGTTTCTACGTGGTCTTCGAAAATCAAAAGGTCATTGCTGTTTTCGTCGGACTCCAAATGCCCACCTTTCAAAAGCACCGACCCAGCACCCAGAGCGCGCAGGTCTGCAATCATCTCACTCATCTCTTGCTCTGTTTGGGGCACCTCCGCGCCTGTTAATGCTGAGCCTTCCGGCAAATTGGGTGTAATGATATTGGCCAACGGCAGCAGTTCACTTTTCAGCGTGCTGATGGCCTCTTGCTTCAACAGCAAATCGCCACTGGTTGCGACCATCACAGGGTCAACCACCAGATACTGAGGGCGATAATGGCGGATTTTGTCTGCGACAACTTTGATGATATTGGCATCTGCCAACATACCGACTTTCACCGCGACCACATTAAGATCGGAAAACACCGCATCCAACTGGTGGGCTACATGCTCGATAGGAATAGGAAAAATGGCAGACACGCCACGGGTGTTCTGTGCGGTAATTGCTGTGATCACCGAGCACGCATAACTGCCGGTCGCTGACATGGCTTTGATATCCGCTTGAATACCTGCGCCGCCACCGCTATCAGAACCAGCAATGGTCAACACAATAGGAGTGCATTTTGATGATATGGGATTGGAAGATGTGTTCATATGGGTTCCCTTTAAAGACTCAGGGAACAGAGGACGAGCGATAGAAGAAATCTGAAGGAATGCATATCGTTCGAAATCATAGTTCCCTACGTCAGTACTAACTGCCTCAGGTTCAACGGGTCACGCGATGCGTTCTCAGCCAAATGGCTCCCCGACTATTTCTCTGATAGTAACAAGTTCGGTATTTAGCGCAATCACTAAGTAAGATTCAACGTTTTGTTCTGTGGAAAGCCGCGCACTGGTGGGAAAAACCAGCAGTCAGTAGCGAGTGATAGGGAAAATCATTGACCTTACCGTAGGGGGAAGGTTTATTCTAAATCGAATGTTGTTTCGCTATTGAAGTCAGATGCGTATTTCTTCTCTCAGAAAATACTGGATATCCATCATCAGCCTGCTTGCCATGCTGGTGTCGGCTATTGCATCTGGCTCTCCAATGAATGCGATGGAAATGATGACCCAACATCATCAGCCTGTTGTCGCCTGCGAAATGAAAGAGCAAATGGCTAACCCACATGTCAGTCACACCATGATGACCGAAGCCTCTGCCCCTGACTGCGGTTCAACGTCCGGCATGGACCACAACTGTTGCCCAGCAACCTGCTTCTCTGCTTTTGCGCTTTTCACAGACCAACAAACATCCCCCCTCAATCAGGCCAAACTGGCACTGATGAATACCGACCTGTCAGCTCCGACGGTCTATCAGCCACAGTCTCTCTACAGACCTCCAATATCCTAAATCCATCATCTTGACCTTATTGCGCCCGAAATAAGGCGCTGAGTGTGTTTTCGCGTCGCTTTTCGACGCCAGAAATGGATTTAGTTATGAAATTCAAACCAAGCTTACTGGCTTTGTCGGTCTATGCTCTGGTCTCTGTCTCTGCACCTGTTTTTGCCCACAATATGGCAACAGCAGCTGAGATAACGGCCAAGCAAGACTCTCTGACACAGTTGATTGAACAAGCGCTGCGCTATGATGCCAGTCGCAAACAGTTTTATGCGCAATCTCAAGCCATGCGTGAAACCGGCATTGCCAGCGCAACACTGATGGATCCGAAACTAAAAGTCGGGTTCGGCGGGTTACCTGTCGACAGTTTTCAGTTCGACCAAGACCCAATGACCAATATCTCTTTGGGTCTGATGCAACAATTCGAACGTGGTGAAACCCTCTCGCTACAGCAGAAAAAAGCCAATCAGCAGGCTGACGGTATGTCCCTTCAGGTCGACGCCCGCGAGCGCGATATTGCCAATGGTATTACTCAACTTTGGCTGGAATTGGGGTATCAGCAACAAGCCGAAGATATTCTGAAAGAGAACCAACGCCTGATGCGTGAACTGGCCAACTTCATTCAAACCAATTACTCGATTGGTAAGAATGAAGCGCAGGACCTTCTGAATGCTCAACTACAAGTGAGCAAGCTGGATGAAAAGCTTCAGGCAAATGCACAAATGCAGCGACGCATTACCTCGCAGCTTTCCGAGTGGCTGGGTACAGAATGGCTGGCACAAAATGGCCAACTTCTCACGTCAAACCAACTCGATTGGCAACACCTGAACCAACGCATTGAACGCTCTGACGGCACAGAGCATTACGCGCTGTTGGTCGCTCACCCTATGGTCAAAATGACCGATGCCGCCATTTCAGCCAGCGAAACACAGGTGGAAATTGCAGAGCAAGCTTATGCGCCGCAATTTGGTGTAGAAGTCATGTACGCCTACCGACAGGCAAACGGCATGAACGGTCAACCAGCATCCGATTTGGTCAGTGCTTACCTGACCATGGATTTACCGCTGTTTACGGATAACCGTCAGGATAAAAACCATGCTGCTGCCCAGTACCAGGTAGGTGCAGCCAAATCCCAGAAAGATCTTCTCCTCGCACAGATGAACGCCAAGGTGAATGCCTTGCTCGTTGACAGGGAAAGCCTGGAACAGCGTTTGGAGCGCTACCGAAACACCCTGATTGAACAAGCAAAGGCGCGTACTCAAGCCGTTGAACGTGGATATCAGAACAACACCGCACAGTTCAGCGATGTGATTGCCGCTGCCAGCGATGAGCTGACACTCGCGCTGGAAAAACAGCGCCTTATCACTGACCTGAACTTAGTGAACAGCAACCTCGCTGCTTTGCTGGGTGGCTTTGACTATCGCGTCGATACGCCGGATATCGCACAACCAACAACAAGAAACGCTCATCAGTAACGGGGAAAGAACAATGAAAACAATGCAAATAGCCACATTGGCGTTACTGGTCGGTGGCGTGATTGGGTTTAGCGCGAATCAATTTATGGCAGAGCACCTCTCTTCGGCGCACAGCCATGATATGTCGGCCATGGCGGAAAGCACTTCATCTGCAGGCTCAGACGAGCCTCTGTACTGGGTCGCGCCAATGGACCCTAACTATCAGCGAGATAAGCCGGGTAAATCACCGATGGGGATGGATTTGATCCCGGTTTATGCCGAAGACCTGGCTGGGGGTAACGACAAACCCGGGACAGTGAAAATCGACCCTGCAGTTGAAAATAACCTTGGCGTGAAAACGGCGGCCGTTGAGTTATCCCAACTATCTCCACGCATCGAAACCGTCGGTTACATCGCCTTCGATGAGAGCCTGCTATGGCAAACCAACGTCCGTGTCGCGGGCTGGGTTGAGAAACTTTACATCAACGCAGTCGGAGAGAAAGTCAGTAAAGGCGATGTGCTTTTCACGCTCTACTCTCCTGAACTGGTCAAAGCGCAGGAAGAACTGCTCAACGCCTACCGCACTGGCCGAAATGGGCTGGTCAAAGGCGCGACTGAACGTCTGGTTTCACTTGGCGTCGACCGTGAACAGATCCAGCAAATCAAAAAGCGTGGCAAAGCTTCCCAAACCATTGAAGTAAAAGCACTGGCAGACGGTGTCATCGCAAGCCTGAACATTCGAGAAGGGGGTTATCTTTCCCCTGCTCAAGCGGTGATCAGTGCTGGCCCATTGGAAGAAGTCTGGGTTGATGCCGAAGTCTTCGAACGTCAGGCACATTGGGTGAAAGCAGGCAGCAAAGCCACCATGACGCTCGACGCGATTCCCGGTCAGGAATGGCAAGGTAAGGTTGACTATGTTTATCCGATTCTGGACCCGAAAACCCGGACCCTTCGCGTTCGCCTGAAATTCTCGAATCAGGATGGCGATCTCAAGCCTAACATGTTCGCCAATATTGCATTGCAACCAGTGACCGATGAGGCAGTGTTGACCATTCCTAAGTCGTCAGTGATCCGCTCTGGCGGCATGACCCGCATTGTATTAGCCGAAGGTGAAGGCAAATATCGCTCTGCCCGCATCGAGGTTGGTCGCGAAGCAGGCGATAAGATCGAGGTGCTGCAAGGGCTGACAGAGCAAGATCGTATTGTCACTTCTGCGCACTTCATGCTGGATTCTGAGTCTAGCCAATCTGCCGATTTAGCGCGCATCAATGGTGTAGAGCCGCCACCTGAAACCCAATGGGCAAAAGGCGAAATCACTAACGTGATGCCAGGCCACCGCATGCTGACCATCAACCATGAACCCGTTCCTGAATGGAACTGGCCGGGCATGGTGATGGATTTCACCTTTGCAGAAGGCATCGAAATGGGCGACTTCTTTGCAGGTCAGGCAATCGACTTCGAGATGCAGAAAGGCGCTTCCGGTCAATACGAAATCGTTGATTACAAAGTCAGTGAAAGCACAACACCAAATGAAGTGTGGGTCGTCGGCGATATCTCCATGTTAATGGCAGATTTCGGCATGATCACACTCAACCACCAGCCGGTAGATGAGTGGAACTGGGAAGCAGGAGAAATGAACTTCTCAGTGGATGGAGACGTTGACCTTGGCAGCTTTGCAGAAGGTCAGACGGTACGTTTTCAGGTTCAGAAAAACGGTTCTGACTTCACACTGAAAGCGCTGGAGCTGAATGGAGGTAATCAATGATTGGCGCAATTATTCGCTGGTCGATTGCCAACCGTTTTCTGGTGTTGGTCGCGACCTTATTCCTGACGTTGGGTGGTCTCTACAGCGTAAAAAATACGCCTGTTGATGCGATTCCTGATTTATCTGATGTTCAGGTGATCATCAAAACCACCTATCCCGGCCAAGCGCCACAGGTAGTGGAAGATCAGGTTACCTATCCGCTCACTACCGCGATGTTGGCGGTACCGGGCGCGGAAACCGTTCGCGGGTATTCCTTCTTTGGCGACTCGTACGTTTACATCATTTTCAATGATGATACCGACATGTATTGGGCTCGCTCCCGTGTGTTGGAATACCTAAGCCAGGTTGCACCCAAACTGCCTCCAAATGCTAAACCCACACTGGGTCCGGATGCTACCGGTGTGGGCTGGATTTACAGCTACGTGTTGCAGGACAAAACCGGGCAACACGATCTGGCTGAACTTCGCAGCTTACAAGACTGGTTCCTGAAGTATGAGCTTCAAACGGTCGAAGGTGTGTCAGAAGTGGCCACTGTCGGCGGCATGGTGAAGCAATATCAGGTGCAAATTGACCCTGCCAAACTGCGTGCTTACGACCTGACCTTGCAACAGGTCAATATGGCAATCCAGAACGGCAACCAAGAAGCGGGCGCGTCGGTGATCGAAATCGCCGAAGCTGAGCACATGGTACGCACTACCGGTTACCTTTCCAGCGTGGAAGATATTCAATCACTGCCTATCAAGGTAACCGACAAAGGCACACCTCTGTTACTGGGTGACATCGCGGATATCAACATCGGCCCGCAAATGCGCCGCGGTATTTCCGAGTTTAACGGTGAAGGTGAAGCAGTTGGCGGCGTGATTGTCATGCGCTTTGGCGAGAACGCCAGCGAGGTGATTGCCAACGTTAAAACGAAACTGGAAGACCTCAAACGCAGCTTGCCGGAAGGTGTGGAAATCGCCCCGACCTATGACCGCTCGACGCTGATTGATGCGGCCGTTGAGAACCTCTGGAAGAAGCTCGCGGAAGAGTTCATCGTGGTTGCGGTGGTCTGTGCCCTGTTCCTGTTCCATATCCGCTCGTCGCTGGTTATCGCCATCAGTTTACCCATCGGAATTCTGTCTGCTTTTATCGTGATGCACTGGCAAGGCATTAACGCCAACATCATGTCGTTAGGCGGTATTGCCATCGCCATCGGTGCCATGGTGGACGGCGCGATCGTGATGATAGAGAACGTCCATAAGCACATTGAACGAACGCCACTGACGGACAAAAATCGCTGGCAGGTGATCAGCAAAGCGGCAGAGGAAGTCGGTGCGCCGCTGTTCTTCTCGCTGCTGATCATTACGCTGAGTTTTGTCCCGGTGTTCGCACTGGAAGGTCAGGAAGGCAAGATGTTCTCGCCGCTGGCATTCACCAAAACCTACGCAATGGCTGCCGCTGCGGGCTTAGCGATCACGCTCGTGCCTGTGCTGATGGGTTATTTCATTCGCGGAAAGGTACTGCCAGAGAACAAGAACCCGGTAAACCGTGGTTTGGTGGCGCTGTATCGCCCACTGTTGAACCTCAGCCTGACGTTCCCGAAAACCATGATTGTGGTAGCAATCGCTCTGATGGCGTCGGCGTACTACCCCACCAGTAAGCTCGGCAGCGAATTCATCCCACCACTGGATGAAGGCGATCTGATGTACATGCCTACCACTTACCCTGGCATTTCCATCGGTAAAGCGCGCGAACTGCTGCAACAGACTAACAAGCTGATCAAAACCGTACCTGAAGTGGAATCTGTCTGGGGCAAGATTGGCCGTGCCGAGACCGCGACGGACCCTGCACCGCTGACCATGATTGAAACCGTGATCCAATTGAAACCACGTGAAGAATGGCGTGACGGCGTCACGACCGATTCATTGCGTAAAGAGTTCGATGATCTGGTGAAATTCCCGGGATTAACCAACGCATGGGTGATGCCGATTAAAACCCGTATCGACATGCTGGCGACAGGCATCAAGACACCGATTGGTATCAAGATCGCAGGCCCAGACTTGGCAGTAATTGAAACCATTGGTTCCCAACTTGAGCCAATCCTGAACGGCGTTGAAGGAACAGCCTCAGTTTACGCAGAACGCGTTGCTGGCGGGCGTTACGTCACCATCGACATCAAACGTCGTGCCGCCGCCCGTTACGGCCTCAGCATCAAAGATGTTCAGCAGGTGATTACTACTGCAGTGGGTGGCATGAATGTCGGCGAAACCATCGAAGGCTTGGAGCGCTACCCGATCAACGTGCGCTATCCGCAAGATTACCGCGACTCAGTGGTGAAGCTTCAGGAGCTGCCTTTGGTAACACCAAACGGTGCGCGTATTGCACTGGCGGATGTCGCAGATATTCGCTATGAAGATGGCCCTCCAATGATCAAAACGGAAAACGCGCGTCCTAACGGCTGGGTGTTTGTCGATATCGACGGCCGTGATCTGGGCTCTTATGTGGCAGAAGCACAGCAAACCGTCGCAGAACAGTTGGTACTGCCAGCAGGGTACTCACTCGCTTGGTCAGGGCAATACGAATACATGGAACGCGCCAAAGAACGCCTGAGCGTTGTGGTTCCTGTGACGATTGCCATCATCATGCTGCTGCTTTACATGAGCTTCCGCCGCGTCGGTGAAGTGCTGATCATCATGGCTACCCTGCCACTCTCTCTGGTCGGCGGCCTGTGGCTGATGCACTACCTTGGCTTCAACTTCTCCGTTGCTGTTGGTGTTGGTTTTATTGCTCTCGCTGGTGTTGCTGTGGAGATTGGGGTCATCATGCTGGTTTACCTCAATCAGGCTTGGCACTACCGCAAACTCCATGCGCAGGAAGAAAACCAACCACTGACAGGGAAAGATCTGACCGACGCGATTCGCGAAGGCGCTGGCTTGCGTGTGCGTCCGGTCATGATGACGGTGCTGACAGTCATCATCGGCCTTATCCCCATCATGTATGGCGAGGGCACTGGCTCTGAGGTTATGCAGCGTATCGCTGCACCAATGATTGGTGGCATGGCCTCTGCCCTGTTACTTACCCTGCTGGTTCTCCCAGCCATCTTCAAGCTTTGGAAAAACAAAGAAGTCACCCAAAACGCATAACAAATTCACTGGGCTGAAAAGCTCAGTGATAACCAATTTTAAAAGGAAAAATACGATGAAAAAGACACTGATTGCACTTTATCTGGCTCTGGTTACCACTGGTGTATTTGCACAAGCAATGGATCATTCGAAAATGGATCATGGCTCAATGGATCATGGTTCTATGGACCACAGCACGATGAATCATGGAGAAATGGATCACAGCGCCATGGGTCATGGTGATATGGACCACTCTAAAATGGACCATTCAAACATGATGAATATGGAAGGCATGTCAGCGGTAGGTATGCCAGCTAACGGTGCGAAGCCGGACAAAGTGGTTCACGTTATTCTGACTGATGACATGCGCATCAACTTCAAAAAAGACGTGACTATCGAGCCAAACGACGTGGTGCAGTTCGTTGTATTGAACGTAGGTAAAATCGACCACGAATTTTCTATCGGTTCTATGGAAGAGCAACTGAAACACCGTGAGATGATGAAAACCATGACAGGCCATCATGACCATGATTCAGGCAGTACTGTGACCGTGAAGCCGGGTAAAGCGAAGCAACTGCTGTGGCATTTCCATGGTGACAAGAATGTGGAATTTGCCTGTAACATCCCAGGCCACGCAGAAGCAGGTATGGTGAAGAGTGTGAAGCTCTAAAAGAGCGAGGAATGCGCCGCGCTTGAGCGGCGCATTTTATGACTAGAGACGAACACCGCCATCAACCGTCACCGATGTATTTCGCATTGCCAATGAAGCATCAGACAAGAGGAAAGCCACTGAACCACTGATATCACCAGCCTTCAATGCTCGTCCAATTGGTGTTGTTTCCATATCCTTAGCCAGCGCGTCTATCTGATCTTCCGACAAACCCGCTTTCGACTGGATCTCTGTCAGCGTCACGCCAGGTCGCACGGAGTTTACGCGAATTCCCCGAGGGGCAAGCTCAAGGTTCAATATCCCCGCCATCCCTTCAAGTGCCGCTTTGCTGGCGGTATATACCGCCGTGCCCGGAAACGCCTTTTCAACAACCACACTGGAAACAAACACGACGCTGGAAGGATTTTTCATCAATGGAAGCAACGCCTGAAGCGTCAGGTACGGGCCAAAGGTATTGATGGCAAATGTATGATTGAAATCATCCACATCTACTTCACCCATTGGCTTTGGAAAAAAGACACCCGCATTTAGCACCAAACCATCGAGAGTAACATCTTGCTTCTTCAGCGTTTCAGCCAGCGCCTGAATGTCTTCAGGCTTTCCACTATCACAATGGTATGCAGACACACCTAGCTCATTCGATACGTTATCCAACTTCGTATTGTTTCTTCCTGTAATGAAGACGTTCGCACCAAGCGCTTTCAATTCAGAAGCCACTTGATAGCCAATGCCTGCTGTGCCACCCGTTACTAAAATAGTTTTATTTTTCATCGTCATTCTCCTAGACATGCGCGTTATGGAGAATTCATAGTAGCGGCTGGATTGTTTCCAAATAAGTCACTAATATCGAATCACAATGTTTCCATAAAAGAACCAAACTGATGGAGCAACTTCACCTACAACTACCTAATGTGTACATTTTTCGATTAGTTAGCGAGCTAGGCAGTTTTCAGGCAGCTGCCACACAGTTAAACATTCCCCGCTCATCCGTGAGCAAAAAGGTTGCTCAACTTGAAGACTATTTGCAGCAAAGACTATTACAACGCAGCACTCGGAATTTGAAGTTGACCGAGGATGGGCTTCGCCTTCTCGAAGCCACTTCCGGCCTAGAGGGTTTACTTTCTGGCACCCGAGACATACTCATCGAAAAGCAGGCAGAGCCTGTTGGGCGCGTGACGTTAAGTACGTCTTCACTCATAGGGCAGCAATATCTGACACCTCACATCAAAATGATTCGTACTCAGTTTCCAAAGGTGACACTTCATATCAGTTATTCTGATGATGTCGAAGATCTGCTTGATGAAGGGATTGATATCGCCATCAGAACCGGGAAGCTTCCCGACTCTTCGTTGGTGGCAAAACTGATTGGATGGAAGGATTCTGGCTGCTTTGCCTCACCAGATTATCTTGCTTGTCATGGTGAGCCCAAAACCCCCGAAGCTTTGCGTGAACATGATTGTCTTGTCTTCAAAAACAACAAGAGCAAGATGAACCACTGGCAGTTTGAAAGTAAAGAGGGTGGCATTACCTCCATCGCCGTTGAGGAATCGATTGTCGCCAATAGCGGACGAGCACTGATCGACATGGCGGTTCACGGGCTGGGTATTGTTCACGTTGACCGACAAACAGTAGAAGCCGAATTACAATCGGGCCATCTGGTGCCTATCCTTGAGCATTTCCCAAGCCCAGCACGGCTACCGATACAGCTTGTGTGCCTCGGTAAACATACCCGAAGCAAAGCCGTTGATGCGGTATGGAACTACTTGAGTGAGGCCTTGCCCGCCCAGTTATCTTAGAGGCTGTCGCCCTTTGAGAATGAAAGGAGCCAGACAAAATAATAGCCGCTTATAGCGGCTATTTTTTCCAACCGAACATCATTTCACGCGACTCACCGCGATACCGTAAGCCTCGGGGATTCTCCCTAGTAGAACATTGGCCGCTGCTTCTGCACTTTCCGGTCTTGAAGAGTGCGCGCAGAGGTAGTGAATCACATCAGGGTAAACCAATAGGTCATAAGGACTTCGCAATGCAACCACAATCAAGTTGTCGAAATCCCGGCTGAGCTGTTGAACCGTTTCTTTCGCCTTCACCTGATCAAAGTCTTCTCCCGGCAGTGGGTAATTTTCTGTGACCACCACCAGATAGCCATCTTCACAGCGGTTCAGTGTTTCTAGTGTCACCTCACGGCTGTTGCCATGTTCCTGCAGAAGCACCTCTCTAAACGTGCCAAACGCAGATTCTGCCTGATTCGGACCTATGCCACGCGGATTCATCAGGTTGTGATAGCTTTCCGCAGGCGTAGCGTTCAGCAAGTAAACCGGTTTCTCAGCCACATCTTCCAAGCCACCACGCACCCAGGTAACGGCGTTTTCCGCCACTTCACTGGCAATCAGCCTGTTTTGCGCGAAGGAGACCTCGGCATAACGCGCCTGAGGCACCAGCTTGTCGAGTTTAAATGCCACGACGCGCTCCAGCGCAGCATCAATCACGGACTCGTCTAAATCACCAGATTCCACCGCATCTATCAGGCCATGGATCATTGCCAGCTGCTTGTCGAGATACGCATCAGAATGATCGTAATGCTCTTCTGAAAGCATAATCATGGTGATACCCGCTTTCATTGCCTTCACAGCCGCATCTACTGGGGTGTAATGGTTTTGGATCGCCCCCATGTTCATGCTGTCTGAAATAATGATGCCATCGAAGCCCATGTCTTGACGCAGCACCTGCTGCAAAATCGCCGGAGACAAGGTAGCCGGATATTCCCTGTCAATTTGTGGATAGAGAATATGACTGGTCATGATGAGATCAACACCTGCATCGATTGCGGCCTGGAATGGCGCTAAATCGTTGGATTTAAGTTCCTCATAGGATTTATCAACCCGTGGTATTTCACGGTGCGTGTCACCATGGGTATCACCATGTCCCGGAAAGTGTTTGGCACAGGCGACAATACTGCCTGCGTGAAGACCTTTAACCGCAGCGGCTGAGTGGTCACTGACTTTATCCGGCTGATCACCAAAAGATCGCGTGTCGATGATCGGAGAGGCTGGGTTCAGGTTCACATCACAGCAAGGGCCGAGAATACAGTTAAAGCCTGCGTTTCGCATTTCATCGCCGCAGACTTTGTACATCAACTCTGTCCCTTCAGTGCTGTTTTGCACGCCTAAAGCCAGATTGCCTGGGCCTGTTGTGGATTCACCCACCAACACGCCCCATGCACCTTCCTGATCAACACCAAGCAACAGCGGCAGTCGATGATTTCTTTCCAGCAACTCATCAAGCGCTTTGTTGAGGTTGTGGGCCTCTTCAAAAGTTTCCGCATTGTCTTGGCTCAGGTAACAGCCACCAAGGTTGTACTCGGTAATCATGCGCTCTGCTGTGGCAGCTGATTTCCCGGGAAACGCCAGAATGAACAATTGCCCGACTTTCTCTTTGAGACTCCATCCAGCAATCAGGTTCGCGACCTTTTCTCGGCTCATTTCTCTCTCCTTAACAGGGTGATGAATCAGTGTAGTTTCGAATGACAGTTATCTGGGTTGGCAGCAAAGAAATAGGCTTCAGCGGCATTCTGCGCATATTGATAGGCTTGCTGCTCGTTGGCAGCTTGTTGGATTTGTTTGATGTCGAGGGAAAGTAGAATAATCAACTCTCCAATGTTGCTCATTGGCGCCACTTTCCAATCTGATTCACGTTGCAGGAACTGAATACCAACCACCAGCCAGTGGCGTTTTGTCCCACGGTCAAAACGTTCCTGATAGATCCCAAGTGTCGCTAAATCATAGTGATAAGCAGATTTTGGCTGTTTCAGGTATTGGTGGCTGTATTCGTATCTCTCATCTGCACCAAAAGGCACCTGCTCCTTTTGAGGAAAAGAAGGTGCGGTGACCATGTTAGAAAAGTAGGCGCGCTTGGCCGGTAATTCATTGAGATAGCGATATTGACGAGCCGCAGCCTCACCTGCGACTTGCTTCAAAGCTTTCCTGAAAACCTGATCAGTGTCGAGTACGTTTAAAACGGCTTGACCAGATGGTGATATTTTCAGACAAACGAAGTAATCGTAGTAAGGGAAGCGTTCAAGAGAGTAAATTTGGCGGGAGTCGATGTCGATTTTGGGATAAGCATTAAACGGAACAGCCTGCGAAGCTAAAGCCACCAATGACAAAAAAGCCCCTGTCAAAATCGTCTTAATTTGCACCCAACCCACCTTCAATGAATCAAAGCTCAATGAATTCATCTTAATTTAAGAGTTTGAATTTAGGCGAGATAAAAACTTAGCACAAAGATAAAAAAGCAGGTGTCATCGCAAAACACAGCAAGTTGAGATCTGTCTTATTCTTCGAAAGTGCGCGGGACATTTTCAATTTGTTGTGACAGATGAGTGAGCATAACAAAAAAAGGGAATTGCTGTTCCATCTACCCACCTTATCGACACCATCCATTGATCGTTCTGACAACAATATGACCAAATAAACATACATCATCTTTTCAAGCCGAAATGACCACAAAACTGGATGAAGTGTAAAGTTTTCCGACAAAAGTACTAGATACAGGGGTAAACAAAGCGATGACTCACTACTCCCTGTAACACGCCTGTGAACATAATTAGATTCACCTCTCATATCAAACCCAAAAATTCGGACATGTATTGCAACACCGAGACAACAGAGGTCATATAATCTTTCCACTATTGAAACAGGACTCAATAATTAACCGATGTCACGATGCACTCCCTCTTATAAAAGCCTTGAAGTGTTCCTCGCTGTTGCCAGAACCCAATCCTATTTCCTCGCGGGAGAGGAAATGTGTATCGATGCAACAGGCGTCTACAAGCACATTAAGACTGTCGAGAATTACTTTGATCAGCGACTGGTGCTTGGCAGTAAGGGGAACGTAAAACTCAGTGAAGCCGGAAAGCAATTGGCAAAGCAGTTGAATGATGGCTTCGAGATCATCAACTCTGCTTGTTCAACCCTGAAAAAAGATGATTCGCTGAATGTAAAACTTCCTATTTCTTTCGGACTGCGCTGGCTGCTTCCCAATACTCACGATAACTTTTCATTAGTCTCCGAGTTCGGCCAATTTCACTTTCATGTTGCCTACAGCCATACCATCGACTTTGCCGATGAAGACTTTGATATGGCCGTGGTTTATACCGTTAACAGCAAAGACCAAAAGTTCTACGATGAGCAGCTTGTTGCCGTCGCTAAGCCTGAATATCTCGAAACGCTCATCGACGCCTCTTGGCCGGAGTTACTCAAACACGGACGTATCGTTCACCCTTCGTCAACAGAAGCTGACTGGGAGATCTTCCTGGACAAGCTAGATATGGATGTTCGCCAAAGTTGGTGTTCGCAAAGAATGATGACGGACTCAATTAGCAGCGCGATTTCTATCGTGAAAGAGATCGGTGGAATAGCAGTTGTCGATCCTCTCTTTATTCAAAATGAACTCGCCACTGGAGAGTTGATCATGGTGACACCGCAAGTTGTGCCGACAGGTTTTGGTTATAAGCTTGCTGGCTCACGCGTGATGCCGGACGAAGACGCTTACCGTTTTCTGGAAAAGTGGCTGACAGAAAATTGCCAGTTTACTCTCCCAGCGCCATCACAGGCTGACGTCGCATAAAAAAACTCGCCCTAGGGCGAGTTTTTAAAGTGTTTGGTGGGTCATCAAACTGAGCGCATCAAGAGTTTACTGGCACTTCCTCACCAGAATCTTCGCGCTGCTTGTCACCCGGTCTTCGCATGTTTGCCAACATACTTGCCCCTAAAATCAACGCACCACAAACCACATCAGACAATGTTGGAATTTCATTGAAGAACATCACGCCGATGAGAAATGCCATAGGTACTGACAGGTACAACAACACACTGCCTGTTGCAACATGCGCACGACGGAATCCCATAATAATGAAATAGTTGTAGGCATTACCCAACACTGCCGCGAGAAGTACGATACCCCATTGCATGGCAGATATTTCTACCCAGCCTTCCACAAACACTGTCATTGGCAGAGATACCGCGGCCAACGGTACCGCCAACCAGAACAGCATAAACTGAGGGTTTTCTTCTGAACCCAAACGCTTATTCAGCACGTGCTCAATCGCCAGCGTCAACGCCGCCACAATGGGCGCAATCACACTGAATCCGCTGCCTGCATCTTCAGGTCGATTGATGTAAAACACTGCACCAAAACCGACTAGACTCGCGATCACGTTCTTCAACGAAATCTTTTCACCGAGTAAAAAAACAGCCAGCGGGATAATGAAAATGGGTTCTGCAAACAGAATGGTAATCACGGTGGCAAACGGCAGGTTGGCCAGTGAGTAAAACAACGCGTAACAACCCACCAGATTGAGCGCAAAGCGCCAGTAGTAGATACGGCGATCTTTAATCTTCTCGCGTTTTTTCCAGTAGTAGGCCACCACAGGCAGGATGACTAAAGCGCCGATTATCCAGCGCATAAAGAGCAACTGCCAAGTGCCTATATCACCACCAGCGAGCTTGATGAATGCATCCATGGCTGTCGCGGAAACGACAGCCAGGAAAATCATCGCCAACCCAGTCCAATGTGTTTCTCTATGCAAAAGACGCCTCCTTGTCCTCTTGCTCAGCATCAAACCAAGGCGTTTCCATACGCTGTGGTTTAGCAACAACATCGTTTAAGTACTCATAAACAGAGCCATGGTAAAGTCCTTTACCATGTAACCAATCATCGTTGTAAACCGTGTTCAGGTACTTTTCTCCGCCATCGCAAATCAGGCAAACCATGTTGCCGCTGCCTTCGCGTTTCGCACAGCGTTTAATGGCTTCGTAAATCGCGCCACCTGCTGAACCACCCACCAACAATCCGTGCTCGCGGGCCAAATATCGGCAGGTAGTGAAAGCTTCAGCATCGCTGACACGAACGCCTTCGTCGAGAAGTTCAGGGTCATAAAATGGCCCCATCACATCCCCTTCTGGCATGCCTGTTCCAGATTGCCAGTAAGGACCACTTGGGAAGCCGAAAATGACTGAACCAACCGGTTCGACTCCAATAATTTCCAGCGTTGGATAACGCACGCGAAGCGCCTCGCCTACGCCGACGATGCTCCCGCCTGTGCCAACGCAACAAACCAGACTATCGAGGTTGTCGCCAAGCTGCTCCTGGAGCTCTACCGCCAGCGTGTTGGTGTAACCTGCAGGGTTCGCGGCGTTATTGCACTGGTCCATAAACAGACCGCCATCAATGGAAGCGGCAAGGTTTCGAGCAGTTTCAATGCGGGCAACCGTCGCCACTTCATCATCAGCAAAGTCGCCTTCCAACAGGTGTATTTTCCCGCCATAGGCTTTGACTGCTGCAAGCTTGTCAGGTGCCGCATGGTGATCGACAACTGCAATGAAGTTGATGCCAATCTCGGCGCACATATAAGCCAGTGCAGTGGCTGTGTTTCCGGAAGAAGATTCCACCACTGTTCCGCCACGCTTTAATCGGCCAGAGCGTAGAGCATCAAAAAGCATTTCACGCGCCATGCGATCTTTCATGCTTTGTCCGGGATTATTCTTTTCCACTTTTAGCCAAAGTGTCCAATCACTGTGGGCAAACCTCAGGGCAAGCATCGGTGTCTCACCAATCATCTGGTGCATCGCTGTGCAGAGTTTCATCCTCGTACCTCCTCGATTGAAAAAGAATCTTCCTTGTTATCCAGAACAACTTTGTTAGGAATAGGCAAACCATGAAAACGGGTTTCCAGCAGGTCCATCAGGTAACCGGCTGTATTGTTGAAAACCAGTAAGTCGCCAGCTTTGGGCATTTGAGAGAAAGGCACCTTGCGGTAAGTCAGCACATCTTCTTCAAGGCAGCTTTGACCGGCGATATAGGCGCGGACAGGATTTGTCGATTTAGTCGTTTCTTGAGAGGCAGGAAGATGGACAGGGTCAACGATAAATTCCGAATTGAACCAGGTTTCCGAGAAGCTGAAGCTGAGGCCTTTCACAACAACACAGTGATCCCCAGCATTGGTGGTTTTAGTGCCCAGCACTTCAAAAGCGGTGAAGCCAGCGCCATCCGTTAATGCTCGCCCCGGTTCAACACTGAGCTCAATGTTGTTGGCTTTCAAACGTTCTGCATTGCCACTTTCGATCAGCACTTTTTCTACGGCAGTCTCCAGCGTATCTGGGTGCCAGTAAGGGTAAAAACTTTTTGGCATTCGGCCCGCAACAAAGTCCTGCTTGTCGATGGCATTTTGGAAACGTCGCCAAGTGGCTTCTTCGACGTAGCGAAGCGGGTAGCCACCACCGATGTTTATTACTTTCCAACGAATGTCAGCGCCATACCGCAGCGCATCAGCCGCATCCAGTAAGTCAGAGAGTGCTTTACCACGTTCTAGTGGGCAGTAACCGGAAAGGTGAAAGCCTGCCCCTTCCAGCTCAATATTCGACAAGCTGTCAGCGACCAAAGAGGCGGCTTTCAACTTGACTGTATTCATCCCAAAACGAGTATGAGGCTGTTCTGCATTCCAGCGAAGTAGCACACGGGCAGTTTTTCCAATCGATACAGCAAGATTCTGGATTTGAAGCAACTCTTCATCGCTATCGACAACAATTCGAGCATTCTGCCTCAGTGCCAGTGTCAAAAACTCCACTGATTTAAATGGCCCAGATAAGCTGCAGTCTCGCCCGCACACTCCTTGCGTGAGTGCTAGTTGAAACTCTTCAAGCGATGACACATCAATGCCAATCCCTTCCTCAGCAGCGGCCTTTACCAACGCAGCAGAACGATTGGTTTTCATGGCATACAACACCTGAAAACGCTCTCCTAAATATCGGGAAAGTACATGCTTCAGACCCACAATATTTTGCTTAATTCGATGGGGTAACATGGCGTGAAATGGGGTGTTTGCTGCTTTGGTAATAAGGGGAAAGAGTTGGCGATAAGGAAGCGACAAATCCTCTTTTGCGGGGAAACGGGTGTCGAAGCCGTTATTCGCTTCCACCACCGTCATCGTGTCCATACTGATATTATTCATTGCGTCTCCAGCGTCCAGGCTACAAATCAGGACAGCCGCGTGAAAAATTCAAGCATCTTGGCTGTGTTCAAATATCCGAACAATCTGAGGCACTCGTTCCTGAGAGCGTCAGATTGTCGGTATCTATGATTAATTTTCAGGACATCCCACGCTATGGAAATAAGTGCACATTAGTTTGCAGTTTTTGCATCCCTTTGCTGTAAAAGCACTCTTTTTCTTTCGCGACAACTAACTAAATACTGGAGGTGGCGCTATCTCGCTCGCAGGAGCCTGTGGCGCATAATCCGCATGCTTAGGAACCGTTCTTCCTACGCCTGAGTTGGTCAGAAAAGGGATTATCCAAATCAGCCAAGGCGGTTGCGGACAGTCAAACGCTGAAGACGTGTCGGACAATACTGCTTCTGTAAACGGTGCACCAAGCTGATAGATGTCACCGGTGCTGAGTTCAAACTCAGTCAGAACATGCTGCCAGACAGATTTGCTCATCCATTTTTTGAGAAGCACTTCATAACTGACCCGCACCAGTTCTGCCTTCATTTGCTCATCATGGTTCAGTCTTTCTTCCAAACTAGCAAGTGGCGGTGGAAGGCGTTCGCCTATCATGAGTTGAACCATGTCTATGACAGTCAGACGCACAACGCCGTACCCCATGAGATCGAACACAACAGAAGGTAAATCAGCACGTTGGGTTCCAACCAAAGGACGGCTCATATCTTCTACATTTCGAAGTTTGACCCTAAACGAAGCTAACATTTGGTCTTTGCTATCGGTCGCAGCCGCCCGCCCCTGCTGTCCTGACATGATGGTCAGCGCACGGAGCCGATGGAGCGTGGAGAGAACAAGACTAAGTGCCATGTCCGCCTCTTTCTTGCTTTCAACTGTACGGCTGAAATTCCCTTGGGAGTACCCGCTTAACCTACATAATTGCAACGGGCTGAAATTCAGCTTCTCCAATTCTTTGCGTACGGCTTCTGAAGGTGGAGCATATAGTCTCAGCATATGGCAAGCCGTGGACTGCAGCTCACGCACCAGCATAGCTGTACTTTCTGCATCACCCCAACGGTTCAGCGGAAACAGAGCAGGTAAGAATTTTGATGTAGCGCGGACGGAGCCATCTTGCATACCGGCAAGGCAAAACATATCGCTCCAAGAAAGAACGACGGTGTCAGTGCGTTCCCGATAGCAGAGGTCTGCAGTAAAAGTGCCGTTGTCCTGAAATGACAACGGGCGAAGGCAATGGGCATAAGTTGGTTGTGTCATCACTCCCCCCTAAATCAACAGCGAGGTATATACAACGCTAACTTCTTGGGTCAGCTCGAATTGATGACAGCGTACAAGCTAAGGCTGAGGGATATTTGGAATTGTTTGCAACCGCAATTGCAGGAAATGCACCTCCATGATTTCCAAGCATTTTTGTTGCACATTGAGAGCACATAACAAAAGTCCGCCACATAGGCAGGCTTCTGTATCGATGAAAAACGCTTAGATATCAACGTCGTTATACGCATCTAACAATGTTTTTGCTGCCAGCTTACCCAACTCGTTGGCGGCAAGTGGACTCGCGCCAGTCAGCAACAAACGATCACGACAAACAGTGTTATCCGATTTGGTGTTCATCAGCGTCATACCCAGGCCTTCTAGCTTTCCGCTCACTCTACTTGGCATTTTTCCTGGCAAATACCCCACCTTGGGGGTCATCTCATCAACGGAATCAGGGAAAACGGCCAGCTTATAACCTTCATAGAGAAATGGCTGTTCATCAAGCGTGGTCGCCAACAAGGCTGCAGGGCCATGACATAGGGTAATCGTGAACAAATCATTGCTATCCGCCCATCGAAGTACTTTATCAACATTGTGATCGTCTGGAATGCCCAACATGGCTCCATGTCCACCTGGGATAAACACCGCGGCGTATTCATCATTGTTTTGCAATGATGTTTCCACAAAGTGCTGCAATGAACCCGGTGCTTCGAATTGCTGCTTATATTCCTCATAGAAAGCTTTCACGTATTCATCTTTCTCTGGGAACGCCCACATTTCTAAGACCACAGGCTTCCCTGTTGGTGTGACTATCTCAAATTCAAAGCCAGCATTTTTAAGATGAAGCATGGGTAAAATCGCTTCCACAGGATGATTACCTGTCGAAAACATTTTCCCATTTTGCATGGTCATGTTTTTTTGCTCAGTGAAGATCACCAATACTTTTTTACGGCTACCGTTGTACTTTTGATATGTGACATTATCGAAGTCAGTTTTATCAACTGTTGCTAACTTCAGAGCCAGTTTTGATGGCGAATAGGAACCATCAGCTTCCTGTTTAGGTGCAATTCCAAATAATTTCTTCAGCATATCCCTTTCCCTAATGAGTATTTCTGAAAAGGGATATCACCTGAAATCCCTTTATGGTCACTTCTTCAGTCCTTATCAGGCAGAAACATTGATGATGATTTTGCCTCGTGCGCGACCTGTTTCGCTGCGCTCATGCGCTTCAGCGACCTGCCCTAGCGTGAACTCACTGTCGATACTTACTTTCAATTTCCCTGCATCGGCCAGCTCAGCAAGTTGTTCTAATTGTGCACGGTTTGGCTGAACGAAGCAGAATTGCGCATTTACACCATATTTAGCGGCCATTTCTTCTTCAGGAGATGTCGCGATAGACACCAAGCGACCACCTTTTTTCAGTGTTTTGTAGCTCTGGTTTTGCGTTTCACCGCCAATGGTGTCGAAAACAACATCCATATCTGTCAGTTCAGAAAAGTCCTCATTGCGATAATCGATAACGTTGTCAGCGCCAAGGCCTTTTACAAGCTCAATGTTACGCGATGACGTTGTCGTATAAACATTCGCCCCCTTTTGCTTTGCAAATTGGATAGCGAACTGACCAACCGCTCCCGAACCACCGTGGATCAGCACTTTTTCGCCTTCCTTCAGATCGACATACTCAAAAAGTGCTTGCCATGCTGTTAGTGCCGCCAAAGGCACACCAGCAGCCTGTTGCCAACTGAACGACTTTGGCTTCAAAGCCACTTCGTCTGCAGCTGCCGTCATGTATTCCGCATAACTACCGTTCTTAGCAATGTCAGGTCGGCTATAAACTTCATCACCTATCGCCAAGCTGCTTACACCTTCGCCAATGGCAACCACTTCACCTGCGACATCCCACCCCAGTGTTAGTGGCAAAGGGTGATTCAGTAATGGCTGTAAGTAACCCTCTCGGATCTTCCAATCTACGGGATTTACTGCCGCTGCACGCACTTTAATCAGCACTTCGTTTGCAGCTGGTACCGGGATGTTAATATCATTCAGTGACAGCACTTCCCTGCCACCAAATTCACTAATTTGAACTGCCTTCATTGAACCAGTCATCACTTTCCTCTTTGAACGTTTGGTTTGAATATGAGCAAAGCGTACACGGATTGAACCGCCTTGATTAGACAGTTAATCGTCACTATATTGTTTCCATCACTTCAACAATTGATATTGAAATGGCTTTTAGAGACGAGAATTTTCAAGCATTGATTCTTTTTGCTCACATAAACCGACAAGGGAGTCTGTCTGCTGCTGCCGATCTTTTAGGTATCAGTCGCTCATCAGTCAGTAAACAGCTTGCGGCATTAGAGAAGAAGATTGGTTCAAGGCTGTTCAACCGGACAACAAGAAAAATCGTGCTAACCGATGTTGGCCGTAAAGTGTTGCAGGAAGCACATAGCGTTGAATCAGCACTTCAGCGAATCGAGCATATTAGTGAAGACTCTCGCTCAGTGGTCTCAGGGCATATCAATATCTCTGCCCCTATTGCTCAGGGGCGAATCCATATCGCCCCACTACTCACCGAATTTATCAATCTCCACCCCAACGTCACCGTCAATCTTCAACTTGAAGACAGGTTTATCGACATGATCGCGGAGAATGTCGATGTTTCTATTCGTGTCGGTTACTTGCCAGATTCTTCACTCATCGCACGAAAGCTCGGCGACGTGTCTTGGGTGCTTTGTGCTTCCCCCAAATACTTAGAAACAGCAACACCACTAAAAACGCCGAGTGATTTACTCAATCACCGTTGCCTTTACTATCGAAATTCGAAAGTCAGCATGAACACCTGGACGTTCTTTGGAGAACATGGCGAAGAAGAAGTCACCGTATCGGGACCTTTTTCAATTAATGACCCCGGCGTGTTGATTACTGCAGCTTTGGATGGTGCAGGGGTGTTACTGATTAACAGAGGATTACTTGGCAACGCCATCGAAGAAGGAAGACTGATTTCCTTGCTTGATAACTATCAAGTGGTCGGCGGATTGCCCACTTACGTGGTTTATCCGGAAAGAGAGTTTATTCCTGCAAAAACCAGAGCCTTGGTAGATTTTCTGGTTGAGAAAATGCCTTCGAAGATGAGTAGTGATTAAACTAAATTTTTGATTGCTCAAATATGAAAAATCCCGCTCAATGAGCGGGCTTAATCAAATGTGGCGGAGCCAGAAGCAAAGAATAGCGGGATTTATACGGTCGCTTCGCGCCCTTCCCTTCGGGCCGTTGCCTATTCGGCTTCGCCGGGCAACGTTGTCTCGCTTCGCTCGGCTGAACCTAGGGTCTAGGGCTTGCTAGGGTTAAAAATGCAAAAAGGCCGCTGATAATTCAGCGGCCTTTTCTAAGGTGGCGGAGAGATAGGGATTTGAACCCTAGATACGCTATTAACGTATGCCGGTTTTCAAGACCGGTGCTTTCAACCACTCAGCCATCTCTCCGTAAGTGCGGCGAATATTAACGGGGTCGTGGAATACTGTAAACCCCTTTTCTGCACATTCGCGTTTAAGTGCCTCTTTTTTAAACGCATCGGCGGTATAAGACGCAAAATCCCAAGACCACACAGCTAAAAGACGCAACTTCAACGCTGAAAGGCGCAATTAACCTTCTGATTTAGCCAGTTTCTCAAGGTTGTGACTACACTGATGAAAAAAGCCTTGCGTTATTGATAGGTGTATCACTTTGATAACCGAAGAGATGAAGACTCTCTCTGCTTAACATTGAACGTTGCAGACAAGTCTGGAAGTCGTCTCGTGGAGCACAAGGTCATTAGCCAACGAGAAGAGAGATAACGATGAAAACTTCAGATTTGTTTGTACGCGCGCTGGAAAATGAAGGTGTCGAATATATCTACGGCATTCCGGGTGAGGAAAACCTCGATTTTCTGAACTCGCTAAAAGACTCCAAAATTGAACTTATCCTGACGCGACATGAGCAGGCAGCCGGATTTATGGCAGCGACTTACGGCCGTTTAACCGGTAGACCTGGTGTTTGCCTCTCAACCCTTGGCCCCGGTGCAACAAACTTTGTGACTGCTGCTGCCTATGCACAACTTGGTGCGATGCCGATGATCATGCTGGGTGGCCAGAAGCCTATTCGTAAAAGTAAACAAGGCCGATTCCAGATTGTTGATGTCGTTAATTTGATGAAACCAATTACCAAATACTCCGAGCAAGTCGTCGATGGCAATAACGTCCCTGCGATGGTACGCGAATCATTCCGCGTATGTAAGGAAGAGCGCCCGGGAGCAGGTTATCTGGAACTGCCAGAGGACATTGCAGACGAAGACTCAGGTGCGACAGTATTCGATGTTGTTGAGCACCGCAGACCCGATGCCAACGAGAAATGCCTCGACCAAGCGGCGGAAATGATCAAAAAAGCCAAAATGCCGCTTCTGCTGATTGGTGCAGGCGCGAACCGTAAGCGCTCAAGTAAAGCCCTAAAAGAATTCATCGATAAAACGGGTATCTATTTCTTCAACACTCAGATGGGTAAAGGCGTGGTGGATGAACGTCATGAGCGCTTTATCGGTACTGCCGCTCTTTCAAGCCACGACTTCCTGCACTGTGCGATTGAAAAAGCCGATCTGATTATCAATGTAGGTCACGATGTGATTGAGAAACCGCCGTTCTTTATGGAGAAAGGTGGCACCAAAGTTATTCACATCAATTTCTTTGCCGCGCGCACTGATGAAGTCTACTTCCCGCAGCTTAACGTTGTTGGCGACATCTGTTCTTCAGTAGGTCGCTTAACAGAGAAAGTCGGTGAGCTGTCGCAAGACATGAGCTACTTCGGCCGTGTCAAAGCCCATGTTGATGAGCGTACGACCAAATACTTCGAAGATCGCCGCTTCCCTATTCTGCCCCAGCGTTTGGTGAAAATTCTCCGTGATCAGTTGGACGATGAAGACATCGTCACCCTCGATAACGGCGTATACAAAATCTGGTTTGCACGTAACTACCAATGCCACACGAATAACACTCTGCTGCTGGATAATGCGTTAGCAACCATGGGGGCAGGTTTGCCTTCAGCCATGGTGGCGAAGCAGCTTTATCCCAACAAGAAAGTAGTGTCGGTTAACGGCGACGGCGGTTTTATGATGAACTCGCAGGAAATCGAAACCGCGGTGCGCATGGGCCTTGATCTGGTGGTGATCATTCTGAATGACAGCGCCTACGGCATGATTAAGTGGAAGCAGGAAGGCATGGACTTCGATAATTTTGGTCTGGATTTCGGTAACCCTGATTTTGTGAAATATGCCAACAGCTTCGGAGCAATTGGTCACCGTCCCGATAGCCATGACGAGTTCCAGTCCATTCTCAAACATGCACTGAATTCCCCGGGCGTCCACCTTATCGATTTGCCAGTGGATTACTCACTGAACCACTCCATTTTGAATGTTCTTATCAAGGAAAGCCGTTCAATCGGATAAAGGGAGAGAATCATCATTATGTCTGAACTGAACGTCTATCGCCCCTATGATGGCGGTTTGATTCGGTCGCTGCCAATGCAGACAGCGGACGATGTAGAAACAGCGCTGGCCACTGCTCACGGGCTGTTTCTCGACAGAAGTGCTTGGATGCCACCGCATCAGCGCATTGAAATTCTGGAGAGAACCATTGAAATCATGTCATCACAGGTGGAATCTCTCACCCGTATGGCGGCGGAAGAAGGTGGCAAGCCATACATTGATTCTAAAGTGGAAGTGCTTCGCGCCATTAACGGCGTCAAACTGGCTATCGAGCATATATCGCAAATCAAAGGCGAGCAGATCCCAATGGGACAAACCGCGGCGTCCGTGAACCGTCTGGCCTTCACGATTCGTGAACCCATCGGCGTGGTCGCTTCTGTCAGTGCGTTCAACCACCCGCTCAACCTCATTGTGCATCAGGTGATTCCAGCACTGGCTGTCGGTTGTCCGGTGATTGTGAAACCCGCACTCACCACACCTCTTTCATGTCTGAGATTGGTTGAAATCCTGCACGAAGCTGGCTTGCCGAAAGGCTGGTGCCAGGCATTGGTTTGCGACAACGATGCGTCTAGCAAATTGGTGTCTGACCCTAGGATTAACTTCCTTTCATTTATTGGCTCAGCAAAAGTCGGCTGGATGCTACGCTCGCAACTCGCGCCGGGCACACGCTGTGCACTCGAGCATGGTGGAGCCGCCCCTGTGATTGTGGATGACAGCGCCAATATCGACGAAGTGGTGCCTATGCTTGCCAAAGGCGGTTTTTACCATGCTGGGCAAGTTTGTGTGTCTGTTCAGCGAGTGTATGCGCAGCAGGGATTCTGCCGTGAATTAGCAGTCAGACTGGCTCAGGCTGCCGAAAAAATGAAAGTAGGCGATCCCCTGGATCCGGGAACAGAGGTCGGCCCGCTGATTCTTCCTCGCGAAGTCGATCGTGTTGATGAATGGGTTCAGGAAGCAGTGCAAGGCGGTGCAGAGTTGCTTTGTGGTGGCAAGAAAATCTCGGACACCTGTTACGCCCCAACTGTATTGCTCAATCCGCCAGATGATGCGCGCGTATCTCAAATGGAGATCTTTGGCCCAGTGGTCTGTGTTTACTCATACGCCGACAAGCAAACTGCTATCGATCGTGCGAACGGATTACCTTATGCGTTCCAAGCTGCGGTTTTCACCAATGATTTGGAAGACGCCCTGAATGTCACTCAACAACTCAACGCAACGGCTGTTATGGTTAACGACCATACTGCATTTCGCGTCGACTGGATGCCATTTGGCGGCCGTGATGCTTCTGGCGTCGGGCTGGGAGGCATTCAGTATTCCATGCACGAGATGACACGCGACAAAATGCTGGTGTTTAAGAGTAAGCACCTATAGGGGCTGTTAAGCTATCCCTCTGACTCTCCCTTACCGGCTATCAACATTGTCGGTATTGGGAGTGTCACCTTCCGGGTGTGTTGACTTTCGCATGCTCCCTCCCTCATTGAAGCCCCACCGTGTCAGGTAGTTTGGGCAAAATGTCTTATAGTTAGATCAGACATAACAGTTTCAGAACAAGGGAGAAGGTGTGAATATCCGAGCCAGAGCGGTTCTTTTTACCGCGTTCTTTTTTACTGCTGTCATCCTCGCCTTTATCACACTGGCATTTGGTTATCTGGCCGATGCGCGCAAGGAAGAAATGAATTACCGCGCCAAAGAACTTGCCGAGCTCGTGTCTGTCACCTTTGAGATTCCCTTACTTGAAAAGAATCACACCATTATCCGAGATATGACAGACCGCTTTGTCGCCCACGAAGATTTAACCTACCTGACCATAGATCAGGGTGACACGCTGATTGCACACAGCCGCAGTTTGGAAACGCCGGAGGATGGCATCACTGTTGTGATTGAGGAAGTTGAAAACGATGAGGGAAAACTCGGTACTGTCATTGTCGGCTACCGCAATCATTACTCTGACAATATGGCCTCCCCTGTCGGTCAGGTGCTGATTTGGGGTACCAGCGGTATCGGTTTATTGGCCATTGTGGTGATTTACGTTTTGCTTTTTTCCATTACCCGTCCGCTTCGCAAACTTCATCAACTGAGTGATGGCGACGAGGGAAGCGCAAAATTCAGTCTCTTTAACGTGGACGAGATCGAGACGACGGTCAATGAAGTCAATCAACTCAGGCAAAAGATGGACCGAAGCTACAACAGGCTCCAGTCCTCATTACGGGACCATGAGTTTTCCTACCAGCAAACCCAGATAGTCGAAGAACGCAGCCAGGCAATATACAGCGCATCACTGGACGCTATCGTTGTTGTTGACGAGCAAGATACCATCATTGAATTCAACCCGACGGCAGAGCAGCTTTTTGGCTGGGCGAGAGAAGAAATTCTTGGACTGAGACTGGCAGAAACCATCATTCCCGAAAGGATGCGAAAGAACCACATCATGGGAATGCAACACTTACTGCAAACCGGTGAAGGTCAGGTGCTCGACCAGAGAATTGAGCTTTCTGCAATGCGCAAAAGTGGGCGCGAGTTCCCCGTTGAAATATCCATATCCTCGGCAAAAACCAAAGCAGGTTACATCTTCGTCTCTTACATACGCGATATTTCAAAGCAAAAAGCGCGGGAAGAAGAACGACGACAGAATGCGCAGGCATTTGAACTGGCGTTTCCAATGCTGATAGCCGACGCCAAAGGCCATGTTATCCGAGCGAATTCCGCGTTTTGCGAGATTTTGGGATATAAACCGGAAGACATCATTGGCGAGAAGCCCCGCTCTTTGACAGAAAACCCGTCAGACAAGTCCTTTCATACTCAGATCTGGTTGTCTTTGTTGGGGCGCGGTCGCTGGGAAGGCGAGTTGGGCCTCAGGCACAAATCCGGATACGGCGTTCGCGTGAAAGCAAGAATGAAAGCCCAGCATAGCGAAGGGGATGACCTGCAATTCTACGTTGCGCACTTTGAAAGAATCAGTGACAACAAAGAAGACGTTGAGCTGAAAACTTCTTTCGAGGACGAAAAACAAAGCCCGCTACAAACGGGCTAAGTCACTAGGCACTAGGGTCTGTAGACCTGTTATAACGCGATAAACACACCGGCCAATGCTGCACTCATCAGGTTAGCAAGAGTTGCAGCGACAACGGCGCGAAAACCTAACTTCGCCACATCCTGACGACGCTCTGGTGCCATCGCACCAATTGAACCTAGGTTAATCGCAATCGAACCGATGTTCGCAAAACCACAAAGCGCAAAGGTCACGATAATCTGGCTATGTTCAGACAGGGTATCCTTCACGTTCACAAAGTCCATAAATGCCACGAACTCGTTCAGAATGGTTTTTTGACCAATCAGTGCACCCGCACTCAGTGCTTCGCTCCATGGAATACCGGCTGCAAATGCCAGTGGCGAGAACAGGTAACCAAAAATCAGTTGCAAGGTTAGGCCTTCAAAGCCAAACCAGGTACCGACAATCTCAAAGCCAGCATTCACCATGGCAATAACGCTGACGAACGCAATCAGCATGGTACCGACAGCTACTGCCACTTTTACGCCGTTCATCGCACCGGAAGCCAGTGCATCAACCGCGTTAACGTCTGCGCTTTTTTCCAATTCGATGTTTTCCTGCTCAATCGCGACTTCACGTTCTGGCACCAACATCTTCGCCATCAGCAATCCACCTGGTGCGGCCATAAAGCTTGCTGCAATCAAATATTTCAGTTCGATGCCCAGCGCCGCATATCCACCAAGCACGGAACCTGCCACAGACGCCATGCCACCTACCATGATGGCGAACAGCTCTGAACGGGTCATGTTCTTCAAGAATGGGCGGATAACCAGTGAAGACTCACTCTGGGAGAGAAAAATGTTGCTGGTTGCAGCCAAAGACTCGACCTGAGAAGTACCCAGAAGACGTCGAATTGCACCGCCAATCACTTTGATTAGCCATTGCATGATACCGAGGTAGTAGAGAAGAGAAATGATGGCAGAAAGGAAGATGATGAGAGGAAGAACGCGGATAGCAAAAATGAAATTACCACTTGCCAGATCACCGAAAACAAAACCGATTCCTTCGTCCGCAAAAGCTAATAATCCTGAAACGCCGTTGCTGATTGAACCGAGAAGAGATTGACCAAGAGGGAAATAGAGAACCAACGCGGCAAAACCGGCTTGAAGGGAGAAAGCGCCAAGAACAGTTCGCCAATTAATGTCACGACGACTGTCTGAAAGTGCGTAAGCACACGCTAACAGGGCCAATACGCCGGCCAAGCTGTAGATGATTTGCATTATGTTACCTTGCTTATGTATCTGGATTTTGGCGGGTTTTGATTAGACGCGCGCAGGCAGAGGCAACATGGCAGGAGGCTGCAGATGTTGTCTTACCCAAAGGCGAATATCAAAGGCCCATATACCCAAACGACCTGCAGAGGCAGGATGTAGTTTGTTTGGGTACTAATGCTCACAGTTACGCTGGGCCCAGTTCCTTGGGGCAAGTTTCCATTTTGCAGCCGATTGAAAGCTTGGTTATTCACGCCATTCGTTAACGAAAAGCGCTCGCTTTAACCGGGCGGGGAATATAGCAAAGCCAAACCGTACGTGACAATGATCACTTTTGTTAAATTTCACGGTCTGATGGCAAAACAGGCTCAAGAGGCTGATTTGAATAAAACTAAAACGAGAAAGCCCGGCTAAAATGCCGGGCTTGTCGATGTTTCTTTGAGCTGAACTCACTTCAAGTGGAAGATTTGTTCTGTTTCCAGTGACGTCATCGCTCGCACCTGACGCCACACGTAGTAGAAAATACCCAGCATCATCAATGTGCTTGGAATCGCAATCATCGGATAGCTGTAGAGCGTCATCTTACCCAACTCTTCATTGAACGCCACCGTGCCTGCTGGGCTGGTCACAATCCAGGTTGCGAGGAAATAATTCATCACGGAAGAGAACACAAACGTGCTGGCGAACAGATAGTTTGAGATGGTCAGACAGCGGTCAAACGCATCCGTGTTGTTGGTTTGTGCGAGACGTTCTTTAATAAGTTCGAGATTCAGGAGGGTATCGTTAAAAACCAGCTTCTTCACAATCGGATAAGGCGTGAAAGTGGAAATCAACACCGCCAGACCAATCACACCAGGAATCAAGGCTTCTTTAATCGCCAGCCATTGCGTATCCAGCTCTAGCAACCCAATCCCGCCAGTCAGCAACACACTCACAAAGCCCAGCGCGGCAATCAGATTCAGTTTCTTGCTACGAACAAGTTCCAATCCACCGTAAGCTACCGGAAAGGCCAGCGCCACCACCAGCGCCATCACGGTGCCTAGGTGTTCTTCGCCACTGAACTTCATCAAAATGAACGAAGGCAAAAATACGTTAAAGACAATTTCGAACAGTGCGTTCGGCTTTTTGGTTTCGGTATTACTCATAATCTTCCAGTTTAAAGCGCCATGTTATTTTTCAGGCTTTGTTGAATTGTTCCCTGACAGCCGCGAGATGTAAAGGTTGGATAACTCATCCTGTGTAACGACATGTGTCGCTTCCCTTGTTACTCAGGCAGCTATTTGACGTAAAAAGTTCCGACAAAGCTCAAGTGAGTGGGATTTTAAGATACGAAAAAGCCCCGACATTTCTGTCGAGGCTTCATTGTGTTGGCGGAGCGGACGGACTAGAGCGCGCCGGGCTCCCGGACGCGGCCCAAAGTGCGCAGCACTTTCTGGGGCGCGTATAAGAAAAAAGCCTGACGCTTTCGCATCAGGCTTAAATCGTTGGCGGAACGGCCGGGCTGGCGCTCCAGCGGGACTCAAGCCGTATGGCTCGTGAGAGTCCCCCCATTGGAATCTGATAAATACAAAAAAGCCCCGCAGTTTCCTGCAGGGCTTTGTTGTGTTGGCGGAGCGGACGGGACTCGAACCCGCGACCCCCGGCGTGACAGGCCGGTATTCTAACCAACTGAACTACCGCTCCAATTCTTGTGAAATCCAGCTTTTCAGCCCAACTTCCAGAATGTGGCGGAGAGATAGGGATTTGAACCCTAGATACGCTATTAACGTATGCCGGTTTTCAAGACCGGTGCTTTCAACCACTCAGCCATCTCTCCGTAAGTGCGGCGAATATTAGCGAGGTCTAGGAAGGCTGTAAACCCCCTTTTTGCATGTTTTAACTCAAATGCTCAAAAAGCCACCAGGAACTATGCATTTTCTTGCTGCACATCAGAAAACCCAACATCTTAAAAATGGGAAATTAACCTTCAAAACGAATTTTAAACTTTCTCGCACCCTGAATGTCAGTGACTGCTAGAATGCCCATTAACTAAAACAATTCGAATATGACGATGACAAGAAAACTGCTCACCTTCTTTCTTTGCTTTTTTGCCCTTTCACCCGCATTTGCTACCGAACAACCGGAAACCATCAGAGGCGCAGCCTGTTTAGTCTCAGATGATCAAGGCCGTGTGTTAGTCACCCGGGATATTCTGAATAACCGAATTTCAATACCTGGCGGCTTTGTGGATAGCGACAACCCCGCTGATGCTGCGATCCGCGAGACACTCGAAGAGACGGGTATTGCGGTTGAAGTGGTCAAGGAGTTTGCGCGGTTAGATAGAGCCGTTTTGTTTGATTGTCGCGCCCTATCCCCTATTGCTATCCATAATCAGGAAGATGGCAATGCTATGGTGGCCAGTTGGCAAGCAGAACATTTTGGCCGTGAGGTGAGAAATGTTGCCATGATGACGCCAAGCTCTGTAGACATTAAAGAAGTCCGATTCCCCAATCAGGTAATGATGATCCCAACCTGGCTGGAGACAGCCACCCCCAGTGAAACCGCGCATTTTGATGATTTCAGCCACATGAGTGCTGAATTCAATGTGTGGAATGCGTCGATTAACCAAGCATTCCAAGACGCCATCAAAGCGATGCCTTCTATTTTTGGTGGACTGCTTACAGCGTCCTCGGCAATGGGAGGCGGCGTGTTGTTCTTCTTGCTTATCCCAATTGCAATGGCATCTGGCGGCGTAAAACGGGTTTCTCAATTGATGTTTACAACCGTCGCTGTCACCTTGATTGTCAGCTTCGCAAAGCTGCATTTTGCTGTTCCAAGACCCTTTTATCTGTTCCCAGATCTTCAGCTTACAGGCGCTTCAGGCTTTGCTTTCCCGAGTGGCCATACAGCCACAGCCTTCGCAGTGTGGGGACTGGTTTATCTGTGGTTGAAACAAGCAGGTAAGGGATATCTCGCTATTTGGTTAATACCGTCGGTATTGGTGGCATTAAGCCGTGTTTATCTTGGTGTCCATTATATCACCGACGTGCTGGCCGGAGCCGTGATTGGTACGTTGGTGGTGTCAGTTTCACACGCTTTGACTCAACGCCAGAGCAAAGTTGTTTCGCCAGTATTGTGGGCACTGATTGGCGTTGTCTCTCTTCCGCTTGCCGCCACCCAGATCCAGCCAACTTTTCTCTACTGTGCGGCTTTTTCACTGACTTTCGCTGTGATGCTGTTCCTGACCAAAAAGCGAACCCCGGCTATTGAAACACCTTTGGGTAAGAAGGGATTTATCTGGTCATTGGTCAGTGTCGCGGGAGTCGCCGGGCTGATTGGCGGCGTTGGGCAAGTGTCCAACTCAAGTATCGAAATTCTTGCTGCAACCACACTGGGGTTTGCCTTGTTGGCTGTGCTGTTATCTTGGTTGGTTCCGAAACTCAGCAGATAACTCGCCAACAGCCCGCCACAAAAAAGAGCGCCCTGAGGCGCTCTTTTCATTTAGAAGACCAAATTAGCCTTTCGCGATATCTGCCAGTTCTTTTTCCGCATCGTGGTCAATTTCCACATGCGTAATCACACCAGCGTTTGGATCGTTGAAGACTGACTCATCCAGCTTGCCTTCGCTCTTCGCAACGATACAGCTAACTGCCGCATCACCAGTAACGTTAACCGCGGTACGAACCATATCCAGCAGACGGTCAACACCCAGGATAAGGCCGATACCTTCCAGTGGCAGACCAACCTGTGCGAATACCATCGACAGCATGATCAGGCCAACACCCGGTACACCAGCAGTACCGATAGAAGCTAGTACAGCCATCAGAATCACAGTCAGGAAGCCACCTACACCCAGATCAATACCGTAGATGTTAGCGATAAATACCGTCGCGACACCCTGCATAATCGCCGTACCATCCATGTTGATGGTTGCACCAAACGGAACGGTGAAAGAACCGACAGAGTTCTTAACGCCCATACGCTCAGTCACGGTACGCAGCGTAACAGGAATGGTTGCGTTCGAGCTTGCAGTACTGAAAGCGAATACCTGCATGTTGCGGGCTTTCTTCATGAAAGTGACGATGTTCAGGCCTGAGAACACTTTCAGGATGGTTGGGATAACCACAAAGAGGTGAACCAGCAGGATACCAATCAGAACAACCACATAGCCAATCAACTCAACAAAGAGCCCCAAGCCGAGGTTGGCCATGGCTTTGGCGATCAAACAGAACACAGCGTAAGGTGCGATTTCCATGATGAGGGTAACCATCTTCATCATGATTTCGTTCAGCACTTCCACCAGCTCAACGACTTTCTTCGCTTCTTTACCCACCATCAAAATACACACACCCATCAGGATGGCGAAGAAGATGATTTGCAGCATCTCGCCTTCGGAAAGCGCATTCACTGGGTTGTTAGGGATGATGTCGATAAGCACTTGAGAAAGTGGCGGCGCTTCACGGCCCGAGAACGCAGTATCCGCCGCCATTTGCATGCCGGTACCGATACCGCTGATTGATGCGATGGTGATTGCTACAGCAATCGCAACAGCGGTCGTCAGAATATAAAGCGCGAAAGATTTCGAACCCACTCTGCCGAGCGTTTTAATGTCACCAATCCCGCATACCCCGCAAATCAGCGAGAAGAGTACAAGCGGGACAACCATCATTTTCAACGCGTTAACAAACATTTTGCCCACAACGTGGAACAAGCCGTTTGTGATGTAGGTGTCAACAAATCCACCTGCTGGGTTTAAACCCAGAATGTTAATAGCAAGTCCAAGAATAATACCGGCTACCAAACCGACAATAACCTTGGCGGTTAGGCTCATCTTGCCATCACCGTTTGATGCTGCGTCTACCATATTGCCTCCATGACTTTAGTTATGCAGTCGTGAAAACCCTTTCTTTTGTCTTGCTTACTGGCAATTGGCAAAATTTGCACGAGCTAATTATGCATAATTAGTCACAAAGAGAGATATTCCATTCACTCAATGAGAAAGTGGTTGAATTAGCTTAAAAATTAACCAGTAGCGAGCGACTTATTTCGGGTATCCTCACAACTGGCAATAGATATATCGTGAATTGAAATTCCGCTTTGTCTCGAATTTGAGTGATTTTGAAGTTTTTGTTAACGAGCCATTAACGAAATATGCTGCATGGGAATAAAGACAGATAATTGGCGAGTCTTGCAGCAGGTTCTATCCTGCTGCGACTTCCTGGGAAAGGTTTAAGTGATTCTGTGCGGTCATGAAACTCACGTGGGCTTCAATTAAGGTTTTGGCTTCGCTTTGCCAGTACTCGCCGTCCTGACACTGGCAGTACTCAAGCAGTACCACGACTAAAGCATCCATCCGTTGCAGGCACCATTTCTTCACTTTCAAATCGTGCCCAATGTTGCTGCCCATTTCCTGCATCTTGCTGTAGGCGAATTGGAGGAAAGCGTAAGCGCCTTCGAAACTGTCCTGAGCATTAAGGTGATGATGAATGCGCATACACGCATCCAACCAGTAACCAATCGCCTGACTCTTAGACTCATCAATGTATGGAAGAAACAGTGACGGCGGCGCCTGCTTCACCATTTCTTCAAGACAGCAGATTTCATTGATGTTTTGATTACAGTACCAGTTTTGAACCTCACCCAACCAGACATCCACGGTCAGTTCATTGGACCGATTCATGCCGCCGACTCCCAATTGCGCACAAAGTGATTGTCCGAAACTTTCTGGATTTCAGGCTGCAGTTTCGCACTGAGAATACGAACCTCATCGGCGTTCTGGGAGTAGTTTTCGGTTTGATGGATAAGATCCGCAAATGGCAGATCCGGATCTGGCACGGCAGAAATCAGAAGCTTGGTGTAAGGGTGTTGTGGATTGGAGAGAATCTCCTGTGTATCGCCCCACTCTACGATTTGTCCGCGATACATCACCGCCGTTTCTTCCGCAATGTAGTGCGCTGTGGCTAGGTCATGAGTGATGTAGAGAAAACCAATTCCCATCTCTTTCTTCATGCGCTGCATGAGGTTCAACACGCCCAAACGGATTGAAACATCCAGCATTGAGGTTGGTTCATCCGCCAGAATCACTTCTGCACCCACACCCAACGCTCTTGCCAGATTGATGCGCTGACGCTGACCACCACTAAGCTGGTGAGGAAACTTGGAGAGACAATCCGGATCCAGTTCGACCAGTTCCATCAGTTCGCGTTGGCGTTGTTTCACTTCCTCTTCGGTCGTGGCCTGGTTGTGGATTTTCAGCGGTCGAGCGATATGGTGATCGATAGTGTGAGCCGGATTGAGCGAACCAAACGGGTCTTGAAAGACCATCTGCACATTACTCCGGTATTCGCGCAGTGCTTTGCCCGAATTGATGCTATTGATGTTCTGCCCTTTAAACAGAATGTCTCCCGACGTAATACCATGCACCTTGGTGATAAGACGTGCCACGGTACTTTTTCCGCAACCGGATTCTCCGACCAACGCTAATGCGCGCCCTTTGTGAAGATCAAAGCTGATGCCGCGCAGTGCTTCAAAGGGTTCTTTTTTGGAGAAACCGCCGCCTGCAAGGAAGGTTTTTGAAACGTTCTTAACTTCAATGATTGGCTGGCTCATGCGGTTGCCCCCTCTTCAAACTTGGCTTTGCTGCCTTCACGGTCGTGAATATTCGGGAAAGAAGCCCAGAGCTTCTTGGTATATTCGTGCTGCGGGTTCTGTCGGATTTCTTTTGAGCTATTCACTTCCACTATTTCACCGTGGCGCATGATGGCAATGCGGTCGCTCAGTTGAGTCATCAAAGCCAGATCATGGGTAATGAAAAGCACAGAGAAGCCAAACTCTTCTTTGAGGGTGAAAATCTGCTGAAGGATTTCGCGTTGCACCACCACATCCAACGCCGTTGTGGGTTCATCCATGATGATAAGTTTCGGACTCAAGCTCAGTGCAATCGCAATCACCAAACGCTGACGCATGCCGCCACTGAACTGGTGCGGGTAGTCTCCCAACCTATCACGGGGAATATTCACCAAGTCCAACATCTTGTAAGCGCGATCAATTGCCTCAGCGCGCGTCCAACCTTTGTGGTGGCAAATCACATCCACGAATTGCTCTTCGACCGTGAGCACTGGGTTCAGGGAATTCATGGCACTTTGGAATACCATGGCGATCTCGCTCCAACGAACCGCTGCCAGCTCTTTTTTGGACAGCGTGCGTAGGTTTCTCGCTTCCAGCCAGATTTCGCCGCCGGAAATGTACGCAGGTGGCTTGTGCAGATTGTTCACCGAAAATGCGATGGTACTTTTTCCGCAGCCGGATTCCCCTGCCAAGCCGAAGACTTCACCTCGGCCAATATCAAAACTGACCGATTTCACCGCACGGAAATGACCATCATCCGTGATGTAGTCAACGCAAAGATCTCGAACCCTTAACAAAGGGTCACTATGAAAGGCGTGTTCACTTGCCATGTAGATTCACTCCCAAAACAATATTGAATGCAAATTATTATCATTTCTTTTTGCAGTAAAATAAGTTCTCAAAAAGAGTGAATTAGATCGCAGAGTATTGGGGAAGGATCGCAAGCGTCCTTTCAGGTACAATTCCCGCTCATTTCTCTAACCCGTGGTAAGCATGAGTCAATGTCCTGAGTGCGGAAACGCGCTTGAATGCACTGCTGAGTCTGGTCAATGCTGGTGCATGCAGTATCCCAATATTCTTCCTCCCGCAGCAGAGGACAACCTCTCGTGTCTGTGTAAAACCTGTCTGGCTAAACGCATTAACGAGAAGCTGAAAACCCTCTATCAGGAATACAGCACCAATGACTTGATTCGTCTGGCAAAGCCCTATCGCGAGCATAAAGAGTTAGTAGAAGGACTGGATTACACCATCGAACGTGGACTTTATGTATTCTCAGCTTGGTACCATTTACGCCGTGGCACCTGTTGTGGCAATGGCTGTCGCCACTGCCCATACGGCAAAGCAGAACCATCAGGCTACAACAACGTGGGCTAAATCACGGACTGATTGAAGTTCTTAGCTGAAAATACACCGCTTTTTTTCACTCAAACAAGACAATCCAGAAAAATGAAAATCGTTGCTGTCACAGCCTGCCCTACAGGTATCGCCCACACTTATATGGCTGCTGCTGAACTCAAAAAAGCTGCGCAACAAATCGGTATTCAAATCGCAGTAGAAACCCAGGGCGCGATGGGTATTGAGAACCCACTCAGCATTCAGGATATCGCCCGCGCGAATGTGGTATTGATTGCCTCAGACATTGAAGTAGAAGACCGCGCCCGTTTCACTGGCAGTAAAATCCACTGTGTGACCATTGAAGAAGTCTTGACGGATCCCGTGAAAGTATTGGAGCGCTGCAAAACATTATGATCACCCGGAGGATCACCTTCTTTGTTGATGAAGAAGGCTTGGCAGCATGGAGGCTGAACCGTCTGAAAACGCTGGCGGGCTATTTCCGATCCGTCACGATGTTCTGCAATATCTCCCAGCGCAAACAAGCCAGTGTCGAACACCCTATAAGGATGATGAGCCTGAGTATCAAGCCGGGCGATCTCTGCCAGTTATTGATTGAAGGGTCTGATGCCGAGCTTGCTTCCATGGTGCTCACCGATTTTCTGGATGAACATGCTCACGTACTTTCCGGTGGCAAAAATAGTGCGCCATTTGAGCCTTCAGATCATGTCACCCTACCCTTCACGGGCTGCATCCACCGCATTGATAGATCTCCACTAGATAAACACGCGTTATTGGCAGAGTTCGCCCTGAAAGTTTCAATGACTGAACCTGCCAGTCAGGAAGACTTGTTCAACGCGCTGTATAAACGGGAGAGTGTTTCAGCGACCTTTATGGGCAATGGCATTGCACTGCCCCATATCATTTCGCCGAATGTCACCAAGGCGCATCTGATGATAGCGACCACATCCTTACCATTGGATTGGGGCTCTCAGCGAGGTGAAGTGACGCGGGTGATAGGAATGATGCTCCCTGCGCCACCGGTTCGCGCGCACGTGGTCGCCTTTTCTGGCTTTTCTCAATTGCTATTGGAAGAACATTTCTGCCGATATCTCACCGATAACCAGGATACGGATATTCTGGAAACCATCATCATCCATTCCCTTTCCAATGCGTCAGTCTGAGCCCCGATATTCAGACGGTGTCATGCCAGTTTTGGACTTAAACACGCGGTAGAAGTAATTGACATCCTGAAAGCCACAACGGGTTGCCACTTCCCCCAACCGAAAATCATAACGTTTCAACATGAACTTGGCTCGGTCTATCCGCACCCAGGTAATGTAATCCGCCATCCGCATATGGCCTTGCTGTCGGAAAAGCCGCGACAGGTGATTCGGCGTGATATTGAAGCGGTGCGCTATCGACTCACGAGTGATGTGGCGGTGAAAGTTCTCCTGAATGTAGATACAAATCCCCTGATACAAATCTTCCACCCGGTTACGTGTACCAGCAGCGGGCGCGGTAAGCGTCTGCTGGCAATAGCTCAACAGCGCATGGAGCAGGTATCCATCCATCGGCGTTTGCACGGGCTCTTTGGCAAGTGTATTCAGCGCAGCGAGAATATGGTCAATCGCATGGCCGGTTCGGGTTTGGAGACTGTACTTTTGCACGTCATAAAAACCCGGTTGATTTTTAGCCTTACTCACCAAACTGAAGCCCAGTTGGCGCTTGCCGAACAAAAGGCTCAGGACGGAGCAGTCTGTGTCCCAGTTGGGTTTGTTCCAGCTGTTTGGCGGCACATACAAAGCATCCCCTGCCAATAGTTTCGATTCAGTGATCGACTTGTCGGGGTTTTCCAAAAGGTTGGGATATTCACCGCTGATCACCAGTTCAACGCGGGGAAAGTTGACCTGATAACTGAATTGAGGTGGCGTCACTTGATCGCTCGCAAACCAGATGCGATTGAAGTGTTCGCGCTCTGCCAGAAGATTCTCCAGCAGCAGTTGAAAGACCTGACTCATGGTTATTTTTTCTAGTACTCAATAACGCGCCGATTATGCGCTCGCGTAATTTAACCAACCACATATTCTCCACGGCACGTACTCATTGCGTGACAAGGCTCACCAAAAATGCGGTCTCTGCTACCACTTATAGGTTACTAATCTCTAGCACCATTGAAAATACTCCAAATCTCGCGCACTAACAGATGATAAATGAACAAATATAAGTACATGAATATTATATATTTAAAGTTACCTCCTTACTAAATCATAACTCTTCTCTTAATGAGAACAAGATCACACCTCACTTTTAATGTTACAAATATCCAGTAAAAGCCTTATCTCTCCTCTTCAAACAGTACGCGCGAAAACGGGAAAATATATCTATTGGTGAGAACCGTTAAAAACAAAAACTTTTGAGGGATAGACATCATGATTACATCGCTAATCAATGAAGATCTGATTTGCCTGAACCTGAAAGCAACGTCCAAAGAAGACGTTTTTGCCGAGATGATTGAACTTCTGCATGCTCAGGGCAGAGTCAACGACAAAGCACAGTTCCTGGCTGATATTTACGCCCGTGAAGAACTGGGTAACACCGGCTTCGAAGATGGCGTTGCCCTGCCGCACGCAAAAAGTGCTGCAGTGATTGAGCCTGCTGTTGCTATCGGTATCAGCCGCGAAGGCATCGAATACGGTGCTGAAGATGGCCTGCCTTCAAAACTCTTTTTCATGATTGCTTCGCCAGACGGCGGCGCAAACCACCATATTGAAGTGCTGGCTGAACTGTCTTCAAAACTGATTGAAGATGGCTTTATCGAAAGCTTCATGAAAGCCGAAAGCGCTAGAGAGGCGCTCGCTCTGCTACTCGAGAAAAAACAAGAACTGGAAACACCAGAAGCCAATAAAGGTTTGCTGATTGGTGTGACTGGTTGCCCTGCAGGTGTTGCACACACTTATCTGGCGGCAGAAGCACTGGAGAAAGGTGCAGCAGAACTGGGCTATGAAATGAAGGTAGAAACCAACGGTTCTATCGGCGTGAAAAACAGCCCGACTGCAGAAGAAATTGCCCGCGCAGAAGCGATTATCGTTTCCTGTGACAAGCAAGTGGACATGACCCGTTTTGCTGGCAAACGTCTGATCAAAACCGGAGTTAAAGCGCCAATCAAAGATGCAAAAGGCTTGATCAATCAAGCGCTGGAAGCTCCAGCATACGTTGCTTCTGCTGATGACAAAGCATCTGAGTCGTCTGAAAGCAAAGCTTCTCAGGCACGCTCTGATTTGTATCGTTACCTGATGAATGGCGTATCTCACATGATCCCATTCGTAGTAACCGGTGGCCTTTTGATCGCACTGGCACTGGCAATTGGTGGTCAGCCTACCGAAGCAGGCATGGCGATCCCTCCTGGCAGCATGTGGAACAAAGTGTTGGATGTGGGCGTGGTTGCCTTCACCCTGATGATCCCAATCCTTGCCGGTTACATTGCTTACGCGATTGCTGACCGTCCAGGTCTGGCTCCTGGCCTGATTGGTGGCTGGATTGCCAACAACGGTTCGTTCTATGGCGCAGAAGCAGGTACAGGCTTCATCGGTGCTATCGTTGCAGGTCTGCTGGTGGGTTACTTCGTGAAATGGGTAGCTACCCGTAACTATCACAAGTTTATCCAGCCATTGGTGCCAATCATGATTGCACCAATCACAGGTTCTCTGTTCATTGCTGGTCTGTTCATCTTCGTGATCGGCGCGCCAATCGCGGGACTGATGGAAGGCCTGAATACTATGCTGACCAACATGAGCACAGGTAACGTTATCCTGCTGGGTATTGTGCTGGGTGGTATGGCTGGCTTCGACATGGGCGGTCCATTCAACAAAGTGGCATTCCTGTTCTCTGTCGGCATGATTGCAAGCGGTCAAACACAGTTCATGGGTGCGATGGCATGTGCGATTCCTGTTGCTCCTCTAGGTATGGCGCTGGCTACGGTTATTGGCCGCAAGTTCAACATCTTCGAACAGTCTGAAA
Source organism: Grimontia sp. SpTr1 (assembly GCF_947387585.1). Lineage (NCBI taxonomy): Bacteria > Pseudomonadati > Pseudomonadota > Gammaproteobacteria > Vibrionales > Vibrionaceae > Grimontia > Grimontia sp. SpTr1. The sequence continues at coordinate 70,912 of NZ_CANDOD010000010.1, read as the reverse complement.
TAGAAGCGGGTAAAGCTTCCGGTGCCATGGGTCTGGTGGGTATCTCTGAAGGTGCGATTCCTTTCGCAGCACAAGACCCAATGTCAGTGATTCCTGCGAACGTTATCGGCTCAATGGTTGCTGCGGTAATGGCCTTCTCCTTCGGTATCACTAACAGCGTGGCTCACGGTGGTCCAGTAGTTGCCCTTCTGGGTGCAATGAACAAACCTGTACTGGCTCTGGCATGTATGGCAGCGGGTGCAGTGGTGACCGCGCTGGTTGCAGTATCCCTGAAGAAAATGCGTCAGGCGAAAGCGCAAAACGAAGTAGCAACAGCTTAATCTTGCGAAGAACGCTCCCTAAGGGGAGCGTTTTATTTGCGTGAAATCAGCTACGCACAGTCATAATTTGATAGACTCCTTGCCAGATTTCGAAGGCTTAAAGAAGAACAATGACAACTCAATTTTTTCCTCTGAAAAACGTTATCCAGGACTATGCCTGGGGCAGTCACACTTCGCTGACTGAACTGTTTGATATGCCAAACCCAGAGAACAAACCGCAAGCGGAAATCTGGATGGGTGCTCACCCAAATGGCTGTTCAAAAATTGCTGTCGATAAAAAAGAAACCCTGCTGTCAGATTTCATCAGCTCAGACATGGAAAACATTCTGGGCGCATCCACTACCCAACAATTTGGTGAACTGCCTTACCTGTTCAAAGTGCTGTGTGCTGAAAAAGCGCTGTCGGTACAGGTTCACCCTAGCAAAGCGCAGGCGGAAGCCGGTTTTGCAAAAGAAGAAGCGGCAGGTATTCCCCTGTCAGCGAGCTTTAGAAACTACAAAGACCCTAACCACAAACCGGAGTTGGTTTTCGCGCTGACTGATTACACGGCGATGAACGGCTTCCGCGACTACAGCGATATTCTGGGCTTTTTCCACCAACTCAACATTGAAGAGTTGGCATCACTGGTAAGTGCATTGCAAGACAACCAAAGCGAACAAGGTCTGAGTGATTTCTTCGGTGCGCTGCTTTCTCTGGAAGGCGAAGCCAAAGACGCAGCGGTATCTAAACTACTGACCTATGCAGATGCAAACCAAACTGATGAATTGTTTGCATTGCTGTTGACGCTGTCTGAGCAATACCCTGGCGATATTGGCCTGTTCTCGCCACTGATCCTGAATACGCTGACTCTTCAGCCGGGCGAAGCGATGTTCCTTGATGCCTGCACGCCGCATGCATATATCAAAGGGACGGGCTTGGAAATCATGGCGAACTCAGACAACGTGCTTCGCGCAGGTCTGACACCAAAACACATGGATGTACCGGAACTGATTTCCTGCACCCGATGCTTGCCAATGCCAGAAGATACTATCCTGCTGGCGCCACGCGTTGAGGGCAATGCGCAGCACTACCCAATTCCAGTTCCGGATTTCAAATTCAGTGTTTACCGCAACACCTTGAATGAAGTGCTGAGCACTCATAGCGCTGAAATCCTGATTGCTGTAGATGCACCACTGACTCTTACCCACTCGAATGGTGACAGTGTCACTTTGAGTAAGGGCGAATCCGTATTTATCCCGGCGTACGTTGGCGACTATCAGGCGAGCTGCGAAGGCTTATTTGCCCGCGCCTATAACTAGGGGCTGTTGACCCTAATCACACCTAAGAAAATCCCCCTAAGTAAGATCGCCCGGCATTTGCTGGGCTTCTTTTTTGCTTCTACCCGATTCCAACTTTTTCATATGCGTCAACGAGATGCGTAACAGTCAATTTAACAACGTTTTTCCACCATCTGAGAAAGTGTTGCTAAAGCCAAATGCGTTAAGATATTTGTTTATTTGCTATGTTTAACATTAGAAAAAGCCCCTACCATGCCTAGCTTCCTGAACACTCAATGTCTCAGGAGTTAGTGTGCTCGAGGGAGTTATCTTGCATTCAAAGAAAGCGCTTTCATATGCCAGCAAGATAGTGAGCACGCAGTCTAAATAGAACTGACTACCCTCGGAGGGGCTCTATGCTCAAAGGAAAAATCATAGTGTCAGGAGTAACGTCACTGGCCATTCTGTCGGGGTGCTTTCTTGAATCGAAAGTCCCTTACTACCCGGATTGGCCTCAGATCAACAGCGCAATCAAAAAAGACCCGGAAATAGAAAGCCGAGTCGCGGAAATTCTCGCGCAAATGACGCTGGAAGAAAAAGTCGGACAGATGATCCAACCCGACCTTCGCAGTGTTACCCCTGAAGAAGCGAAAGAATACAAACTGGGTTCTCTTCTCAATGGCGGTGGCGGCTGGCCTGACGGCAACAAATACGCCACAGCCCAAGATTGGGCAAACGAATCAGATAAGTACTACCTCGCGCTTGAAGAAGCTTACGCAGACCGTGGTTTCCGTATTCCTTTCATGTGGGCAACCGATGCTGTCCACGGCCATAACAATGTTTTCAAAGCCACCGTCTTCCCACACAACATCGGTTTAGGTGCGGCCAACAACCCAAAACTGATCAAACAAATCGGTAAAGCCACGGCTCGTGAAGTCGCCGCAACCGGCCTTGACTGGACATTCGCTCCCACCGTCGCCACGCCTCGCGATTATCGCTGGGGGCGTGTTTATGAAGGCTATTCAGAAGACCCTGAAATCGTCTACCAATACGCAGGAAAAATGGTTGAAGGTCTTCAAGGTGGAGAGAAAGGATTGAAAAGCCAGCGCCACGTGATTTCTAACGTGAAACACTGGCTGGGCGATGGCGGCACCACGGACGGAGTTGACCGTGGCAAGAATGAATATAGCGAAGAGTACCTTCGTAATATTCATGCAACGGGCTACTTCTCGGGCCTGGATGCTGGTGCGCAAGTGGTCATGACGTCGTTTAACTCTTGGCACAACGAAGCCAACTACGACGTGATGGGCACCGACAACTACAATAAAAAGCTCCACGGCAGTAAGTACATCGTTAACGACGTGCTGAAAGACAAAATGGGCTTTGACGGCCTGGTTGTCACCGACTGGAATGGTCACAGTGAAATCAACGGCTGTACCGCAGGCAACTGTCCTCAGGCAGTGCTCGCCGGTAACGACATCTTTATGGTGACAGCCCGTAAGGATTGGCAGGCCTTCTACCGCAATGTGATCGATCAGGTGAATGACGGCACCATTCCAATGAGCCGCATTGATGATGCAGTCACCCGTATTCTTCGCGTGAAAATGCGCGCAGGCCTTTGGGAGAAGCCTCAGCCAACCAAACGTCGTCTTGCAGGTAAACAGGACATTCTGGGCTCGGACTCGCACCGTGAACTGGCGCGAAAAGCCGTTAGCCAATCTTTGGTTCTGCTAAAGAACAAAGACAATGCCCTGCCTCTGTCTACCCAAAAACAATATCTGGTGGTCGGCAGTGCAGCCAGCGATATACAGAAACAAACCGGCGGTTGGTCTCTCACCTGGCAAGGCACAGAGAATACGCTTGAGCGTGACTTCCCTGGCGCAACCACCATGCTAATGGCGATGCAGGCGCAGGTCGGTGAAGAGAACATTTTCACCGATGTTGATGCTGCACCTCAGGATGCCACCGCTGTCGTAGTGATCGGGGAAGATGCCTACGCAGAGATGTTTGGTGACATCAACAAAACCAAAACGCTGGAATACGCGACCTTGAAATCGTCCTATGGGGCAGATCTCCGTCTGATCAAATCCCTTAAAGAGAAAGGTTTCAACGTCGTCACTGTGTTCTTCTCAGGTCGTCCGCTTTATGTGAATGAAGAGATCAATCACTCCGATGCCTTTGTTGCAGCATGGCTGCCTGGCACAGAAGCAGGTGGTATTACTGACGTTCTCTTTGGTGTTGATGACAAAGACTTCCGCGGTCGTCTTTCTTTCTCATGGCCAAACACCAAATGCTCCACCACCATCAATCGCAAAGCACCCAATCTGGTGAATTATGAAACACCGGAGATGGAACAAAATATCGATGGCGACCACGCACCGCTGTTCGCGTACGGCTATGGCCTTTCTTACAACAAGAAGAAAAGCAGCAAGCTGAATATCGACTTGGATAATCTGCCACTTGATCCGCGGGAATACGGTTGTGGTCTGGATGCACCAGATGACGGTATTGCGACCACCAATCTGGAAATCTTTGGTCGTTCAGCCGATGACGAGTTTACTCCTCGCATTGCAGGCTCATCGAATGGCTGGGTCGGCGTGACAGTGTCTAACGGTACACCAACCACGATTGGCTCAATCACCACCACGCCGATTGATCACCTCCACCAGCAGGATGCGATCAATGTGAAGTTCACGGGTGAAGCACCAGCGCAGGTTTACATGCAGACTGCGGATGAGCAGGTTGTCGATAAGCAAAGCTATCTGAATGCGGATGCGACGCTTCAATTTGATATCGACATGAAATCCACCGCGCCGCAAAGCATGATTCTCGCAACTCACTGTGAGTGGCCGTGTCTGGGTCAAGTACCTATCCACAAAGTATTGCCAGCGCCAAGTGGCCAGGACGAAACCAAGTGGACGACCATAAAGATCCCGCTGCAATGTTTTGCTGACGAAGGCATGGCCTTCCAGATCCTCAATACCCCATTCCTGATTTATGCAGACGAGGAAGTTGAGTTCAATCTGGGTGAGGTTCGCTATGTGCCACGTAGTCTGGATGCAGCAGAAGACGCCATTACCTGTGAAGAGCTGAAAGTGCCGGTAGAACCGCCGCTTGAAGGCGATAGCGTCGATGTATGGGAAACGTGGGAACCAAATATCACAACCTGGCAAGCACGCACAGACACATGGGAAAACCTCACTGACCACCTTGTGGTGACAGGCAATGATCCGTCTGATGAGTTCACAGTCACTTACGATGCAAGCAGTCCAGAGTTCTACAAAGGTTTGGTATTGGTGAAAGGTAAAACACTGAACCTTTCCAACTTCCTGTCGGGCAACCTGACGTTCGATATTTACATCGAAACCTATGGTGAGCCTGCGAATTCAGGTGAAACGCAAACCGAAGAGGTTGTTGTGAAAATGGAGTCAACGGCAGGGTCTGGTAACGATTACCCACTGGGCAGTCTGGCTACTGGTCAATGGCACTCAGTGATGGTTCCGGTTGCTGAACTAAACACGGGCGCGCTAGACATCACCAAGGTCAACACGCCGTTTGCAACGCTGTCTGACTGGAATGCATCGCAAGCTGGTGTGGTTTACCGCATCAGGAACATCAAACTGGAACAATAAGCTGACTCAGAAATTGCTCTCAAAGCCCGCTTCTGCGGGCTTTTCATTTCCTGCAGATTGGAGAAAGCATTCGAATTGTGGCGATATCCTAACCCAGCTCCCCTTTCCCGGTTGGTCTGGCTACTACAATCTCAAACGACGATTCGATACCTTTGTCAGCCTTTCCGAACTGATTTAAACGAGATCCCTAGAAGGCAGGCAAGCCTTGCTGAAGGCAAAGATGAGTGCTTTTTCGTAAAACTTCGAAAACGAGGTCAAACGTTAGGATCGCTGGAACTGAGAATCTTTAATAGTCATTTTAAATTTAATTTAATTTAACAATGAATAACAGAATTACATTATTAAATAAGAGCATTAAGTTAGAATGAAAATTACTTTCTCACATCCAAAGCATTCATTTCAATTTATCAAAAACTCGTCAAACAAATACCACACCACCTTGCCATAACTCTTTTTTACCTTATTAATTATTATAGTTATCCATCCCATTATATAGTGGTGAATTTAGCCTCTATGATAGAAACTCATAAGCAAGATAGGAGTGCAGTATGTCTTGGTATATTTATGCTATAAGAAACTTTGCTGATTTTTCAGGGAGAGCGCGTAGAAAAGAGTATTGGATGTTCCTTCTAATCAACATCATCATTTTTATCTTAATTTCTATTCTACAGAAGGCGGTCCACATACCACATGTCGATATACATATGATTTACTCACTGTTTATTGCAATACCTGCATTTGCAGTTTCAGTTAGAAGACTTCACGACATAGGAAAGAATGGATGGTGGGCATTGCTTGCATTGATACCAATCGTTGGCTCGCTCGTCTTGCTGTATTTTCACACCAGAGACAGCGAGGAGGGCGACAACCTTTATGGGCCGAATCCCAAACAAAAAAACAGCATATTATCCAATTGATAGAGTTTAAGGACTTGCCAATCCAGCAAGTCCTTTAAACAATACTATTTACAAAAAACTCTGGCATCACGAGGGGTATAAATACCAAAAGTGACAAAGCCCAAAGCACCATCTAAGAAGGTTTGTTGAACTTCCACTTTAGCTACATTTTCTGCACCACCGCATACGGAAGCTGCATCAACTGTTTTCTTTTGGCCAATACCAGATACAAAAAAGCTTTGCATCTGTTCATCTTCCAAAGTTCCATCATTCCCATTGACAACAAACGTTTGTTGAGCACAACCTGACATAGCAACTACTAGAGATACTGCTAGAAGTTCCTTTTTCATATTTATTCTCCTAATAATAAACCTAACTGACGAAATGCGGCAGTAGCCGAATAACCCTCTACAATGTGTATGATTTTCAATGGGTTGATATGTAATATAAATAAGACTCACCATCCAAAAACATCACCCTTTATATATAAGCACTTTTCAATCAAAAAAAATTCTGAACCAAATCACACTTCACAGAGAGCATAGGCATTGCCAATGCATAATCGAAGCATATGAATCATCATTGAGATACCTAAGGTTCTCAACGAAATCGCAGATGAAATCTATGATGCAGAAAATAAAGAAAAGCCAAAGATGATTGGGGAGTATCGTGACTTTGTAGATAAATTAGATTTGGTTTTTGAGGAAGAGCTACAAAACTTAATTTAGCTCAAAGAAGTCGGCATTGATATATCATCAGAGCTTAACAGATTTAAAGATATTATAGAAAAAAGACTCATTCAAATTGAAGAAACAATCCACTATCTCATAAAGAATCAAACTTTAAATCGTTATTTTGAATCTGCATCGTCGGGTTCGGACCGAACCGCTGCAGAAATAGATAGGCTTACCATCGAAAAGCGAATCGAATTTAATGCCAATAGCCTACTCAACATGATCAAGTTAGCCAACCAACTTAATATTGACACTTCAGAGTTCCAAGTACTTCATTTCGAGACCACAGGTATTCTTGATAGTGGATTGTTCTCGAAAGCCGCCATCTACAAACTTTCAGTGTTATGGAAAGACAAGTTGGTCGTTCTCATATCGAAAAGCCTCCCCCGCTATTTTATTCAGTTCATGATGCTGATTGTTATTGGCCTAGTAACGATTCAGCTATATCGCTCTGCAAGATACTTCTCCAGAAAATTAGTGACTTCCGAAGCGTTTGACATGCCAAAACTCATGCAGGATTTCATTACCCTTCTTGCTGGAAGATTGGTTATTACTTTAGGCATCATTTTTGCGATATCTCAGTTGGGATTCGATGTAATGCCCATACTTACCGGTTTTGGTATAGCCAGTATTATCATCGGCTTTGCTCTGCAGGACGTTCTAGCCAATTTTGCTGCTGGGATTATGCTGCTTATTTATAGGCCTTTTGACGTCAGTGATTATGTGATGGCCGGCGGTGTGGAGGGAAAAGTCAGCCACATGAGTTTGGTCAACGCTACAATTCGAACATTCGACAACCAAATCATTATCATTCCTAATCAAAAGATTTGGAGTAACGTCATTAAAAATATGACTCATGAAAAAATACGGCGTATTGATATGGTTTTTAGCGCTAGTTATGGTGATTCAATCTCTCTTATTGAGAGAACATTAAGAGAAATCGTCGACGGCCATCCTGCTGTCCTCCGTTCGCCAGAAACAATTATTAAATTGGAAAAATTGAGCGATTCTTCAGTAGATTTCATCGTGCGCCCTTGGGTAAGAACCGAAAACTATTGGGATGTCATGTGGGATGTCACCAGAGAAGTGAAGGTAAAATTTGATGAGAAAGGCATTACAATTCCTTTCCCTCAACGCGTTGTTCATGTCCCCAAAGAGTCATGATTAGCAGATTGAGAAGAGGATGCATGACATGCATCGTTAGAATGGACAACAAGTTGAGTCTTGAGAAGCTCACTTTTACACCTCTGTTTAGCAGAATAGGAGATAGTTGGGTTAACATCTCGATGACTTTGAGGCTTTTCAGGAAAGGAATCCATGCCGTTCAAATCTATGTCGTTTTGCTACCCCTGGCGTCCCTATCAATCCCGCGTGCTCGATACCATTCATGAGCATCTCAACGATCAACGACTGCACATCGTCGCTGCGCCTGGCGCTGGCAAAACCACCTTGGGGTTGGAGGTGTTCCGCCTATTGGGGAAACCGACTTTGGTGCTCTCCCCAACCCGCGTGATACGCGACCAATGGATTGACCGTCTTAAAGATTTTTGCGACACCGATTCGGTACAGGCATTACCTTGGGTCAGCAATTCTATTACAGAGCCAAAGACGCTCACTTCCATCACCTATCAGGCTTTGCATACCAAGCTCTCTGACGTGTTGGACAGTGAAGATGACGAAGCCGCGACGCTTGAAGATGACGATGGACTTGAAGGCGAAGAAGTTGACTGCTTTATTCAGCTTCTGCAAACCCACAAGATTAAAGTCCTGATCCTCGACGAAGCCCATCACCTTCGCAATGAGTGGTGGCGAGCACTCGAAAAAGTGTGTCAGGAAATCCCCGACATTACGCTGGTCTCCCTGACTGCAACGCCTCCTTATGATGCACAAGGTCATGAATGGACGCGATACGAACAGCTATGCGGCCCGATTGATGAGGAAATCTCAGTCCCCGAATTGGTGAAAGCCGGCACACTCTGCGCCCATCAGGATTATGTCTGGGCCTGCAATGCGACCCAAAAAGAAAGCAAACAGATCGAAGAATATGATCAGCAGGTGTCTACTCTTTGCCAATCACTTTTCGGCAACCCAACCTTCGAAGCCGTCGTGCTTGCCCACCCCTGGTTGGGTGAAGGCGAGTTTGAGCTGGCAGTGATCAAGCAACCCGAAATCGCCATCGCATTGCTGAGTTTTCTGAAAGCCAAAAATCTGCCCCTCGACGCGCAGTTGAAAACACTGTTGGACCTTACAGCCACTGATATTCCAGAGCTTGGCCGACATTGGTGGCAGGTATTAATTGAAACGGTGCTCTTCTCCAATACCTTCCAGCATGGCGAAGAGCATCTGTCATTTATCGATGATTTAAAGAAACAGCTCAGAGCCAACGAGCTCCTCTACAAACGCGAATTATCACTTGAGCGTTCACGTCGCAATGAGCGATCGCTTGCGTTAAGCAGCGCCAAGGTAGAGGCCTGCAGCAAGATTCATCACCTTGAACTTAAAAAACGTGGAGAATCCTTGCGGCAGGTCTTTTTGACTGACTATATCCGCGACGAAAACCTGACATCAGAAATCGATGCTGGAGAGACCAATCTCGGCGCTTGGCCCGTGTTTAAAACCATCACCTCAGACTCACCCATTCGTGAGGAGGTGGGCTTGCTGACAGGTCGCCTGAGTATTGTCCCCACTCCACTATTGCCCGACCTCATCGCGCATATTGGTCATGACAAAGTCAAAACCCAAGCCATGGGTAATGAGGGGCAATATCTGAAGGTGACTGCACCACTAAACCAACTGACCATCGCTTTTACCGCGCTGCTGATGGAAGGCAAGCTCAAGGTGCTTGTCGGCACACGTTCGCTGTTGGGCGAAGGTTGGGATGCACCTGCAATCAATTCGTTGATCCTCGCCAGTTCAGTCGGTTCGTTTATGCTCACCAATCAAATGCGCGGGCGGGCTATCCGTATCGACAAGAGCGCGCCGGATAAAATCAGTTCGATTTGGCATCTTGCCGCCATCAACGTAAAGGCTTTTTCCGGTTGGTCAGACTATGACAGTCTCAAACGACGTTTCGATACCTTTGTCGGGTTATCTGAGAAAGACGATTCCATTGAAAGTGGCTTTGATCGTATGGCAGCCAGATGGCTGGAGCATGATTATGTCCAAAAAGGGACCTAGCCGATTTTTGCCAACAACTCGCAAATGACCCAGCGCTTTAACGATATTGAACGCGCGGGTGAGCGCTGGAAGAAGGCGCTAACTGTTGAAGGCTCTGCGCGGGTATTACCATCAGTCAAAACACCACAAATTCAGGCGCTCCGTGGATACATGCTAAAAAACAGCTGGCGCTATTTATTTTCACAGCTGTTGATCGCCTTGTCCGGCACCTTTTTTTGGACGGTGCACTTATTCCAAAGCTCTAGCAACGTATTGTTACTGCTGGCTATGGCACTCACTGCCACCCTTATATACAAATTTCCGCAAACCGTCGCGACCACCAAAACCTTGCTACGTTTCTTGCCCGTAGATGGAGCACTCAAACAAATGGGTGTGGCACTGGCAGAAGCGCTTTTTCAGGCAGGATTTGTAGAAACCTCTATCCGCAGAATGAAAGTCAATGTCTATGAAACAGCAGATGGGCAATTTTATCTCTCCCTGTCTGGCTGCAGTTTCTATGAGTCTTCGATATTCGCCGATTGCATGCATGAGATTCTTTCGCCGATCGATAACCCAAGGTATTTGGTGATTCGGGAAGGCAAATTTCTTGGCACCAAGCGCGACGATTACCATGCTGTTCCTCTTCGGTTTGGTGCAAAGAAAGAGACTGCAATGATCTTCTATAAGGCGTGGTGTCAGCACGTCAGCCTTTCCGAACTGATTTACACAAGAACCCTAGATGGAAGGCAAGCCTTGCTTCAGGCAAAGATGAAGGCTTTTTCATCCAATTTCGAAAATGAAGTGAAACGTCAGGATCGATGGAACTGATAAGCGCGGGATCGAATATGCATCTTGCGGCTATCAACTGTCTTCATATCAATACAAACAGGTATACAAAATTCAACACCAATTAACCAAAAAAGAACCAAATCCTGACACAAAATCATTAGCTTTTGTTCTCTGGATGCGCCAATTTTGTCTGACTTTAGTAACAATTCATTGTATTCAGTCAGTTAGCCGCTCACTATCATAGACGTACAGCTTGCTGTGCACTCTGCTTAGATATCTATCCACGCAGAGTTCGCAACAGGCCACCTATCCCTTGCCATGCAGGTGGCTTGTTGCACCCACACAAAAAAACGCCCGCGATAGTCGCGGGCGTTTCTCATTCTGATCAATCACATTAAATCAGCGATTCAATACCGTAGTCTTTACCGTAGTTTTCCACCACAAAGTCGATGTCTTTGTCGCCCCGGCCAGAAAGGTTAATCAGGATTGAGCCTTTCTCTCCCTGTTTCGCCAGCTTCAACGCATAGGCCACGGCATGGGAGGATTCGATGGCAGGGATGATCCCTTCCAAACGCGACAATTCAAAGAAAGCGTCAATTGCTTCATCGTCGCTCACCGTGCCGTAATTTACACGCCCCAAGTCTTTCAGGTAGCTGTGCTGCGGACCTACCGATGGGTAATCCAATCCGCTCGCTACGGAATACACTTCCTGCGGTTCGCCATCTTTGTCTTTCAACATATATGACTTGAACCCGTGCATGATGCCAGATTCACCAAGGGTCAAGGTTGCCGCATGCTCTCCTTCCACATTCAGCGAACGACCTGCCGGCTCTGCGCCATGAATGGCCACTTCTTCATCTTCCAGAAAAGCGGTAAACAGGCCCATCGCATTGGAACCCCCGCCTACACAGGCGACGAGATTATCGGGTAAGCCACCTGTCATCTCTTTGAACTGCACTTTGGCTTCATTGCCGATGATGGATTGAAAGTCGCGCACCATCATCGGGAATGGATGAGGCCCCACTACAGAGCCAATGGCGTAAATCTGGCTGATTGGATCTTTCATGTACGCTTCAAACGCAGCATCTACCGCCTCTTTCAGAGTCTTGCGGCCATGGGTAGCGGGAATCACGTTCGCGCCAAGGATGCGCATACGGACGACATTCGGATGCTCTTTGCGAATATCGACTTCACCCATGTAGATGTCACATTCCAACCCTACCAATGCGGCAGCCGTTGCCAGCGCTACGCCGTGTTGACCCGCGCCTGTTTCGGCAATCAACTTCTTCTTACCCAATTTTTTGGCCAGTAAAGCTTCACCCAAACAGTGGTTAATTTTGTGTGCGCCAGTATGGTTGAGATCTTCACGCTTCAAATAGATGTTGGTGCCGTATTTGGCGGAAAGGTTCTCAGCGTGAAAAATAGGGCTTGGACGACCGACAAAATGCTTATAAAGCCGAGCCAGTTCGGTTTTAAAGGCAGGATCCTTGCGACATTCTTCATAGGCAGCTGCAATTTCAATCATGATGGATTCCAACTTAGGCGGGATAAAACTGCCGCCATACTCCCCAAAATATCCCTGCGCATCTGGCTGCGCGTGTTCAAAGGTATTCTGCATGGGTTACTCCTGATCTCTGTCCTTGGATGATCCCTCTATGCCTTCTTAAAAGTTGGCGTAAAGGCTGATGAATAGTCCACACAAAATATATTGATTAAAGAAGAAGCAATACGGTAAATCGACAGTTTTGTGACAACCAATAGCGGTGTGCATCACATTTCACAGCTGTTTGTGGTACTTTGAACTAGAAATGCATGAATTTGTTAATAAAAACATTGCGTTAGTAAGACTGCTGTGTCACCCCACACTTTATATGTGTCTACTCCCCACAAATGACTGTAAAGCTAGACAACTCTAAGCCTGCCGACAAGTGACAACCCAGCCCTGAGAATCTCATATTGCCTTTTTATTCAGCAGGATAATTCTTATCTCCGACACACACCAATGCCCATTAAGCCAGTCATATTGGTATGGCCTTTCATGCATTTGGGCACAAACAACGTCAATAATGTAAATAGAAGGATATAGATAATGACAGCCATATATGGATCTACCTGTGCTGACACCATCATCAGCAACTGCAACGTAGACTGGATTTACGGCAAGGGCGGCAATGACTACATCGTTGCTTATGGTAATGAATGTCTTATCGACGGTGGCGACGGTCATGACAAAATCATTGGCAGCGGCAGTAGTGATCACATCAAAGGTGGTAACGGAAACGACTGGATTGAGGGTGGTTGTGGTGATGACAAACTAGAGGGCGGCAATGGTTGCGACACCATTCAGGGTGGCGATGGACACGACCTGATTTACGGAGGTTGTGATGATGATGCGCTTTATGGCGGAAATGGTAACGATACCTTAAAGGGCGAATGGGGTAACGATTTCCTCCAGGGCGGTTGTGGCGACGATAAACTTTGGGGGGGCGATGGACACGATACTCTCTTCGGTGGCGACGGTCATGACTATCTTGATGGTGGTTGCGGCAATGATGTCATGAAAGGCGGCAACGGTAATGACAAGTTGGTCGGTTACTATGGCGATGATCAGTTATTCGGTGGCGCTGGATGTGACGAACTGTTCGGTGGTTGCGATAACGACTATCTACACGGTGGCGACCACAACGACTACCTGAATGGCGGCTGGGGACACGATAAGCTGGTTGGCGGAAATGGTGACGATAAGTTGGACGGAGACTGTGGCAATGACATCCTTGACGGTGGCTGCGGTAACGACAAACTCGATGGCGGTTGGGGTAATGACCTGATCGCCGGTGGTCAGGGCAATGATATTCTCACAGGTAATTGCGGTAAAGATACCTTCTACTTTGATGCCCATGACGGCTGCGACAAAATCACCGACTTCAATTGCTGGGATGACAAAATCCAGGTTGATGATTCACTCGCTACCTCTATTCACCAAATCAACATCACTAAATCCGGCGGTTGCATCACCCTGGATTTCTGCGACGGTACGTCTGTTCAGGTGAACAATGTTTGGGGCTGTTTCGACGCAAACTGCATCGACTTCGTGACAGGTTGCGAGCTGGTTTAAGCGCTCCGTTTAACTCACGTTTAAGGCGGCTCTGGCCGCCTTATTTGTATTGCGTCCACCTTTTGGATTTCAAATGGATGGTTTGCGGCGCATTGGTTTTTGTCTTACTGTCGGTGTCATCGCAACGCATTTTCCCGCTCAAGGATGACACGGAAATCATGGAGAACAGCCTCAGCATTCGCGCCTATACCCGCCAGCGACAAGGTCACGCACATGACTATCATCAACTGGTATTGCCTCTTCAAGGCACCATCCAAATTGAGCTTGATAACTATTCCGGTGGGGTCAGCGTTGGTGAGTGCGTGGTGATTCAAGCTGGTACTTTTCATCACTTCCGCGCCAATGAAGCTGCTCGGTTTATCGTGGCGGACATGGCTGAGCTGCCGAAAAACATCACAACACCCGACTTCGCGGTGTTTTCCATCAGCGCTCCCTTATTGAGCTACCTCTATTTCGTGGAAAAACAGTTGGAACATGAGGTAGATGATTTGCTGGAAGGCGCGGTATTTGATGTTTTCTCTCGATTACTCGCACAGCAGGAGAACAACGAAGTGCCCGATCCCCGAATCCGCGATGTCCAGTCACACATTGTCGAGCACCTGGATTCAGAGCTTTCAATAGAATCTCTGGCTGCGATTGCCTGCTTGAGCCCTACCCAATTTAAAAAGCGATTCAAGGAGATGTTAGGCATGAGCGCTTTTCAATACATCACCTTACAACGCATGGAAAAAGCCAAAGCCTTGCTGACACATACAGACTTGCCCGTACAATTAGTCGCTGAGCGGGTCGGCTATGGGGATCTTTCTGCATTCAGCCGCCGCTTTTCCGCGCACTTCAGCATGTCACCCAGAGTCTTCGCCGGCAACAGGGAATAAAGCGCCCTTTTAGCGGCAAGAAACGTCCTTTCAGCAAAGTTAATTAGCCAAACCAACACTATCCTTGTTTTCATTCGAACAATTTGCAGTGGATGATTGAACAATGAAAGGCATCTTCCTGAATATGGACCGCTCACTTCAAGGCAGTCTGGCCATTCTGTTTTCCTCGATTCTCTGGGGTACGACCGGGACCGCAGCAGCGTTTGCGCCAGACATTAGCCCTTTGGGTATTGGGGCTTTTTCTATGGGGGTAAGTGGTTTATTGCTGGCGTTCTTGGCAAGAAAACCTCTTAAGGCAGACTTGCCTCAGATTCTCCAGTCTCGCTCTCCATTGATCATTGGCGTTGTCGCACTGGCGATCTATCCCCTCGCCTTTTACTCTTCTATGCGCATGGCTGGTGTCGCTGTGGGTACTGTGGTGTCGATTGCCAGCGCCCCTTTTATGACGGTCGTCATCAACCGTCTTTTCGGCAAAGCCAATATAGTAAGTCTCCGTTGGGTGATGAGCTTTTTACTTGGTACTGTCGGTATCGTCATGCTGACGTTTGCGGAATCAGGTCACGCTGCCGTTTCTTCTGACGACAGCCAGAAATTGCTCGGTGTGTTACTGGGTCTAGTGGCGGGTCTTTCCTACGCAACCTATGCGTGGGTAGCAAAACAACTGATCGATACTGGCGTAAAATCTGATTCAGCCATGGCGGCGATTTTTGGCTTGGGTGCATTACTGCTACTGCCGACCTTGCTCTTCACTGGTGACAACCTTTTCTCTAGTTGGAACAATGCCAACGTCTCACTCTATATGGCGTTGGTCCCCATGTTTATTGGCTACCTCGCTTTCGGGTTTGGACTTCGTCACGTTGACGCCAGCAAAGCCACCTTGTTGACGCTGTTTGAACCTGTCGTCGCAGCCTGTTTCGCGGTGTTGATCGTCGGTGAGGTCATCGCGCCTATTGGCTGGGTGGGCATGGCACTTATCATGATTTGCTTGGTGTTGCAGGCAACGGAAAGGAAACCCACAGAATTACCATTTCCTGAGGCAATCTAATCGAGCATAAAGCTATGTTCGAGACAACCCGATAACTTGCGCTGTGCAGCCGCCCATTTCATTGTCATCCAACGAAATTTGCCAGTGATGTTTGCGGGCAATTTCGTTGGCAATCACAAGCCCAAGACCATAGCCTTGTGGCACCTGACCAGAACTTTGCAGGCCAATCCCACTATCTGCCACCTGAACACTGTCTTCCGTCAGCGTAATGGTGACTTTCCCTTCAGTGGTATATGTGAAGGCATTTTTTATCAGGTTGCCGATGAGGATGCCGACAAGCTTACGTGACACCATCAGCGTCGGCGCTTTTTCTTCTACAACCTCAACAGTCACTTTGTTTCCTTCCAGCAAGGTCGTGAAGTGTTCAGCCAACTTTTCAATTTCGGCTTTGGTGAGTTCCCATGGCTCCACCTCATCGTGACTGTCCCGCGTCAACGAAAGCAGCGTCTCCACATATTCCTGCATGGCTTCTACAGCGTTCGACATGCGAACCCGCTGTTTGGCAACAAAATCGGGATCGTTGGAATGCTCAAGTAATGTCAGACTGCCTTGCATCACCATCAAAGGGGTTCTCAATTCGTGGCTCGCGAATCGGTTAAAAGCTCGCTCGCGTTCCAGCATTTCAGAAATCTGTGCCTGATAGGTGTTAATGCTGTCCGTCAAGGTCACCAGCTCCACGGTTTTTCCCGTTTCCGGCAGCGATAACGGCGAAACATCGCCTTTGGTTTTATCGCGAAGCTGTTGCACCAGTGAAGATAATGGCGAAGTCAGGCGTTCAGAGATCCTGAGGACCACCAGCAAGCTCAGGATGAGCAACCCAAAAGAAAGCAGCAACTGATTCGTTTGCGACTTCATCGCCTTATCTTCACTGAGCTCAAAGATAGGGTCTGAATTGACGATGTACACATCTTTCCAAATACCTTGATGCTCAACGTTGACCTTCATGATGAAAAAGTCCGTTGCTTGCGCTAAGCCACGTTTGTAGATTTCGGTTGCTACATTCAGCGGCAAGTCGCGCGTAACCGTTAAACTCTCCGGAACGTTATCGAATCCAACATAAGCTGTGGTAAACGCATTGAGTGGCACAGTGTCGGAGTCGAGCATTTCAGGGGATAAGCCCTGCGCTATCTGCTCCATTCGGTATTGAGCGGTAAAATGCTCGAGGTTCTCGACCGTGGTTTCAAAAACAGTGAAGTGGATAGTGATAATGGCAAAAGCGACAACGGAGAAATAGGTGAAAGTAAGTTGCTTGGCTGATTTAATCTTGCTCACGCTGCATCCTCTTCACTTTTCACCATCTGGTATCCCACTTTCGGCACGGTACGGATGTAGCCATACTCGAACGGTTTGTCGATAAGGTTTCGCAGCTGGTAAACATGGCTACGAAGCACATTTCCTTCCGGTTCGTCATCGCCCCAAAGCGCAGTAATGAGTTCTTCTTTAGTCACCACTTTGGGGGCACGGCTCATCAAAAGACGCAATAAGGTGAACATCGAGGGGTTAAGCACGAATTGGCAGCCACGACGACTTGCCGTGAAGGAAGACAAATCCAGTGACAGTTCATCAAAGGTTAAGCGTTTGGCGGAAACGTCCCCAGAATGCCGACGATGCAGAGCATTCACACGGGCTTCGAGAACTTTCAAGTCAAAGGGCTTCACTAAATAGTCGTCCGCCCCATGATCAAAGCCAGACACAATATCGTCGTTCTCACCCATGGCGGTAAGCATCAAGACCGGTGTATCAACGCCCGCCTCCCTCAGCTTCTTGCACACCGTCATTCCATCCATTTTTGGCAGCATCACATCGAGGATAATGATGTCGTAATGCTGCTCACAACTCAGCGACAATCCCTGAGAGCCTGTCAACGCATGATCCATGGTATGCCCCAGAATCTCAAAGTAATCAAAAATCACACCCGCAATATCTGCATGATCTTCAACGAGTAAAATCTTCATTCTTCACCATCATGTCGCTGATTTACACCGCCATTCTCACATAAAAAATGTAGAAAAAAAGTCGATAACGCTTTTTTCACTGCTCGCCGTTTACCTTGCTTTCAACATAGCAAGGAGTGACGACGATGACAGTAATTCACTACATTTCACCGGCTTCAGACAAACGGATAGCACCACTCATTTCAGTCGTGATCCCGTTTTACAACGAAGAATCGGTGATTCAGGCATGCCATGACCGCGTGGTAGCCGCCCTCGACAATCTGAGAGCTCACTGCGAAATCATTTATATCGATGACGGAAGCAGTGATGACAGCGCGAAAATGGTGTCGGAACTGTCATCTGAATTGCACGACATAAGCCTGATCCGCCTTAGCCGCAATTTTGGTAAAGAAGCTGCTATGTCTGCTGGCATCAAAGCCACACGGGGTGAAGCCGTTGTGCTGCTGGATGCTGATTTACAAGACCCACCGGAACTCATCTCTGACATGGTCGAACAATGGCAACAAGGCTATGACGTTGTCGATATGCAGCGCCGTGAAAGGTTGGGAGAAAGCGCATTTAAGCGTTACACCGCGGCCATATTCTATAAGGTGCTGAACCGCCTTTGTGACGTGCCAATCCCCGAAAACGTCGGTGATTTCAGACTACTGGATCGCCGTGTCGTCGACACCATCAACGATCTGCCAGAGCGTACCCGCTTTATGAAAGGACTTTTTGCCTGGCCAGGTTTCCGTCGCACTGTGTTGCAGTTTGACCGCGACCCTCGTCTTGCAGGCCAAACCAAATGGAATACTTCCAAGCTGGTTAATCTCGCCGTGGAAGGCATTACCTCTTTCAGCACCAAACCTCTGCGCCTTGCGACTTTTGCAGGCGTTGCCACTGCTTTGGGCGCTGCTGCCATGGCGGGAGTGGTTCTCTTGAAAACCCTTATCTGGGGCGACCCTGTGGCAGGGTATCCAAGCATGATCTTAGTCGTGCTCATTCTTGGCAGCATTCAACTGCTCTCCATTGGCCTGATGGGTGAATACATCGGCCGGTTGTTTATCGAATCCAAACAGCGCCCCCTGTATTTGGTTGATACCCATTTCACCGCACCCGCGACACATTCATCAAAAGCTGTTACTGAGAAAACACAATGAAAACCCTCTTCAACAAACTTTCGTCTTTAAGCCTTTGGCAATTGGCGATCGCCATGATCGCTGTATCTTTGATTGTCCGTTTCGCTTCCCTTGCTATGTACCCTCTGATGGACACCACAGAAGCAAGATATGGTGAAATGGCGCGCATCATGTTCGAAACCCAAAACTGGGTGACCCCGATGTTCGACTATGACGTGCCTTTTTGGGGTAAGCCGCCACTATTCACATGGCTTAGTGCAGGCGGCATTGCCCTTTTTGGCAACAACGAATTTGCAGTGAGACTCCCTCATCTCATAGTCGGTATGGGGATCATTGGGTTGGTTTACCTTTTCGCCATAAAAGCAGGAAAATCACGCTCTGAAGCTGCGCTGGCGGCCGCTGTTTTGGCGAGCTGTGCAATATTCATCGTCATTTCTGGCGCTGTAATGACAGACACGGCCTTAACATTAGGTATTACCACCTCCATGACCAGTTATTGGCTAGCGCTGGAACGTCAATCCAAAACTGCCGGTTATCTGTTCTTCGTTGGTTTGGCCATTGGCTTACTGGCAAAAGGTCCACTGACGCTGGTATTGGTTGGTATCAGTCTGGGGCTTTGGATATGTATTGGCGGTCGGTGGCTGCAACCATTTCGAATGCTACCTTGGAGAAGCGGACTCCCGCTGATGTTAGCCATTGCGCTGCCTTGGTACCTGATTGCCGAATGGCAAACGCCGGGCTTTTTGAATTACTTCCTGATTGGCGAGCATTTTATGCGGTTCGTGGTTTCCGGTTGGGAAGGCGATCTCTACGGCACTGCCCACAACGAAGCTCGTGGCACTATCTGGCTGTTCGCCATTCTTGCAGCGCTTCCCTGGACACCCGTTTTCTTCTACCAGCTTTTCCGTCGCTTTCGCGCCGGCTCAGAAAGTATCTCTAACAACTATATCCAGTTCCTGTGGTGCTGGATGCTCGCCCCATTGCTACTGTTCACTTTCGCGGGGAACATACTTTCAAGTTATGTCATGCCAGGCATTCCTGCCTTTGCGCTTCTGATTGCTGCCTATCAGAGCGAAAAACCGCTGACGTCAAAGGTCTATCTAACAGGCTTTATCACGCCAGCACTTATCATGGGAGCAGCCACGGCACTATCACTCGGCGTAACCGGAAAAACTGGCGAGAATTCGCTGATGTCGCTTTGGCAAAAGCAGCCAGAAGCGCAATTTTCAGACCTATATTACGTCGGGCACAGACCTTTTTCTGCTCAGTATTATTCGGATGGAAAAGCGCGCAAGGCACAGGGAGAGCTCGCCGTTACCATTGAAGGGTTAAACCAACCGGCCTTTATTGTTCACTCCACCAAAGAAGTGAATGTCTTCGATAACTGCGAAAAGCGAGGAAACAGTGAAAAGCGGGTGTTGATTTACTGCACGCCGGATAATGGTTAAGGAAAAGGCGACATTAAGTCGCCTTTGTTTACTTATATTGGTTACAAGCTGCCGCTTTTTGTGTTCCTACGGATAAGGTTACGAAGCGGCTGCGCCCCACGATAAATCAGCAAGGATGCCAAAATCAGCGAACAGCCCGCAATCTTGTGGGCAGGCATGGCTTCGTGATACCACACCACACTCAGAATCACGGTCCAAACGGGTTCCAGAATCATAATGATTGCCGCATTTGCTGCACTCGCGCCTTTCTGCCCCAAGGTTTGCATTAGATAACGTAGGCTGGTCGCGACAAGCACGCTGAGCCCAAACCACACCCAGATATTTGATGGCACATGTTCTGGCCAGGTTTCCGTGAGCAGTGACGCAATCGTTGCCACCACACCTGTCACAAACAGTTGCACGCAGGTCAGTACTAACGCAGGAATACGCTGGGCGTAACGGCTGTTGGCATTGAAATGAATCGCCAGACAGATAGCTGCCAGCAGGAACCAGATTTGGCTTGCAGATAACTGCCAACCCACACCACCAAGTGACAGCAGTGCCAGACCACACACTGCGATAGGCATCGACACCCAGAAGATGCGCGGCGGTGCTTGCTTAAACAGCAACCAAGCAATCGGTGGTACAAACAGCATGGAAAGGCTCATGATGAATGCACCCTCACCGATTGAGGTGCTAACGGACATGGCATAAATCCATGAGAGCAGAGCACAAGAGAGGATGCTTCCAACCCCACCCGCACGGATAAGATCAGCCTTTTCTGAGCGTTTGAATGCCTTTAGGCAGAAAGGAACTAAAAACAGGGATGCAGCAATAAAGCGAAGGCCAACAAAACCAAATGGGGGCAGTCCTTGAATCGCCTCTTTAGAGAAAATCCAGCCCCAGGCCGCCAACACGGTAGCAAACAACAAAATCAAAGAAGCGCGTCTTTCAGACAACATTCCACACCAAAAATGAAAAGAACAAAGCGGCGAGCATTATCCCACTCCGTTTCGGTGGTGAACATTGAAATTGCGAGAAATAACAAAAAAAGCGGTGCCGAAGCACCGCAAGAGTCAGAAGGAGCTCGCCAGCCCCTATATGAGCGACACTCTACCCTCCTGGGGGAATTAGGAAGAACCGAGCACCGCAGTCATATCCGTTTTTATGTTGTCAGATTGAGTTCCAAAGATAGCCTGCAAATTGTCACCAACCACCACCACATCGACAGCACCCAGCGCTTTAATCGAGTCGATATTGGCTTGCTTGATGTCCTTCAGGTTCACACGCAGTCGGGTGATACAGGCATCCACATTTTGGATATTGCTCTTGCCGCCCATAGCAAACACCAAGTTGTGAGCCAGTTCTTCTCCAACAACATTGGATGTCGCAGCTTCTGCTTCGGTTTCCCCTTCGCGACCCGGCGTTTTCAAATCGAACGCTGTAATCGCGAAACGGAACAGGAAGTAGTAAAGCGCCGCCCAAAGAGGACCAATGATGGCGTAAAGCGCAGCATTCTCTGACAGCCCCCAGTAGAGGAAGAACTGCAGCGCGCCGTGGGCAAAATCGGTGCTGTGGAGGATTTCAAAGTAGTTCGTGATAGCAAAGCCAATGCCTGTCAGTACACAGTGCACAAAGTACAGAACCGGTGCGACAAACAGGAAGGTGAATTCGACAGGTTCAGTAATACCTGTTAACCAAGAGGTGAACGCGGCGGATGCCATCAAACCACCCACCATGACTTTTTTCTCTGGTGCAGCGCAGTGATACATCGCCAATGCAGCCGCTGGCAAAGCCCACATGGTGTACATAAAGCCGCCCCCAAGACCAGTTGCTGTTTTGTCACCTGCAAAGAAGCGTTGCAGCTCACCGCGCACCACATCGCCGTTTTCGTTCACGAAGCTACCTACTTCAAAGAACCACACCGCATTCCACACATGGTGCAATCCCAGTGGGATCAGCGCGCGCTCTACAAAGCCATAGATACCGAATGCCGCTGGCTGACCAAGCCCACTGACTGCATCAATACCACCGTAAATACCGGCACTCACCAGCGGCCAGACAAAGGCACAGGCAATACCGAGGAACAGCGACACAAAGGCAGTAATGATCGGCACAAAACGCTTACCGGCAAAAAAGGCGAGATAGTCTGGCAGCTTGATAGTGTGGAATCGGTTAAAGAAGTAAGCCGCAAACGAACCAATCAGGAGCGAACCGAATATCCCGGTGTTCAGGCTGTTTATTCCTATCATCTGGGTCAAATACCCCTGATGCTCCTCTATGCCACGAAGTACAACGGTTTGTCCCATGGCGGCGTTAAACACAATCCAGCCTGCCACAGCAGCCAATGCGGCGGTACCATCATTGTTTTTCGCCAAACCAATCGCGACACCAATGACAAATAGCAGCGTGATGTTGCCGAAAATCATATCCGCGGATTGCATCATGATTGACCAGAACGCATCTGGGAAGAACAGTTGTTGCGTTAAACCAAAGTTACCGACACCGAGCATCAAACCCGCCGCTGGTAACACAGCGACAGGCAGCATCAGCGAACGCCCGACTTTTTGTGCTTGTCCAAAGAATGAGCTGAACATAACAGATCCCTCTTAAATGAAGTGTGTGTTTCCCGGCCTCAATGTGTCGGGATGCTTTCATCTTATTTCGCTGAGATCCGCCTTAGGTATCATTTGGAAATCGGTTTGTATCAACACGGTTACATAGTTGAATTGCCCTAGAAAAAGCTGTGAAATCGTTCGCATAATCGCCGCCCATCCCCCGTCCAAATTTTCCCCAATGCCATGATTGTCCTGAGGAAAACAAGGAGATGAATCATGGCATTTCAGAAAAGGATTTTGATTGTCGATGACAGCGAGGAACTGAGAGATGCGCTCAGTGCTTACCTGACCAAATCAGGCTTCGACGTTGTGACCGCCGTCGATGGTGAGCAGATGCACAAGGTGCTGGATCAGGGAGAGCCGAGCCTGATTATCCTCGACGTGATGCTACCGGGAGACGATGGCTTCACGCTCTGTAGCCAAATCCGTAAAACCTCCAACGTCCCTATCATCATGCTTACTGCCGTGACCGATGAAATCGACCGTGTCACCGGATTAGAGCTGGGCGCGGATGATTACATCACCAAAACCTTCAGCCCACGTGAATTGTTGGCGCGTATTAAAGCACTGCTGCGTCGTTCTCAGTTCAATCAGGGTTTAGAAGGCGCGCGTTATATTTGTTTTCTCGATTGGAAGCTCGATACTCTTGCAAGGGTTCTAGTGACGCCGAGCGGTGATGAAACCACCCTGTCAGGCGCTGATTTCTCTTTGCTTAGTCTTTTCCTTCGCCACCCTAACAAACCCCTTAGCCGCAACATTATTTCTGAAACCATTCGCGGCCGTGAAGCCATGCCACTCGAACGCGGTATAGATATTCAGGTCAGTCGTCTTCGCGCCAAACTGGAAGATCAGGACCATTCGCTGATCCGCACCCTTCGCAATGAAGGTTATATGCTGAGTGCGGATGTGATTCATGAAGCCTGAGCCTCAACCAAAAGAAGACGATAAGTACGAAACGAAAGGTAAGCTGCTCAATCGAATCTGGCCGTTGGGTCTCGCCAGCCGTTTTATTCTGATGCTTTCTCTGGTCATTCTGACATCGCAGGCACTGACCAGCGCGGTCTGGTATCGATACAGCTATATGCAGGAAAAAGAAGGCTTGGAAAACGCGCTGGAAAGCATTGCCTCCAATGCGGCATTCACTGTCTCTTATTATCGCAAACTGCCTAAATCGAGCCGCCATTTGGTGCTAGAGCAAAATCGCAGTATGGGCGGAACCCGTTTTTTTATCTCGCTCAACAGCAAGAGAATTGACGCTAGGGGATTAGCGGCATCGGAGAGAAAGCAGGAGCTGGAACAAACCGTCAGCGAAGTGCTGAAAAGAACGCTTGGCCAGCAAATCCCCATCGACATTAACTTCAGCAAACGCGACGATTTGCGGGTTTACGATGCCGAAGTGCCACTTGACGATATTCCACGCGCCTTTGCCCGCTACACTATCGAAAAAGTGAAAGACGACCCACCCGTGCTGGTGATGCAGTTCAAGCTCCCCAATGAGCAAAGCGCGCCCGATGCACCGGAGCAATGGTTGTATCTGGCCACGAACCTTCCTGCACCTTATGTCTCGCTGGAATCACGCTTTCTCGATGCTCGCCAGCTTAATTTCATCCTGCTGACCTCGGTGTTTGTTTTACTTTGTACCTGGCTGATCGTGCGCCGGGAGATCAAGCCAATTAAGAATCTAGCCCGCGCAGCCAAATTGATGGGAAGCAAGATGGATGCGCCCATTATTAAAGAAGAAGGCAGCGGCGAACTCATTGCCGCCGTCCATGCATTCAACACCATGAACCGTCGCATCCGCGCTTATATACGTGACCGGGACTTGCTGTTCGGCGCGATATCCCATGATCTCAAAACCCCTATTGCTTGCCTGAAACTTCGCACGGAAATGCTGGATGATGAAGAAACCAAAATCCGTTTTGAACGTTCACTCAACGAGCTCGAGTTTATGGTGCAAGGTGCCCTGCACTACATCAAAGACACAGATATCCGCGAACAGGTCGAATGGGTCAATATCAACGCTGTCCTTGAGGAAATAAGCGCCTTCTATGGCTCTGGAGAAAGTCAGGTCAGCGTTTTGGGCTCTGCTTCCCAATCGTTTCTGTGTAAACCCGTTGCCATAAAACGAATGCTGCACAACCTGATAGAAAACGGCGTGAAATATGGAGGACACGTGGATGTCAGCGTGCTGGATACTCCCCGTAATCTGGTGATTAAAATCCGCGACCAAGGCCCCGGTATTCCGGATGAGCTTCGCGAGCGCGTGTTCGAGCCCTACTTCCGCATCCATCAGGAAAAGGAAGAAGGCACAGGGCTTGGGTTGAGTATCGTGCGCAATATTGTTCGTGGTCATGCCGGCAAGTTGGTTTTGCAAAATCACGCAGATGGTGGCCTCGTTGTCACTCTGTCGCTACCAAGAGAGGAATAACAATGAAAAGAACCCTTCTCGCCACCGCTTTGCTGGCAGCCAGTTTCCCCTCAATGGGTAATGCCGTCGAGTTACTTCACTGGTGGACGTCGAACGGCGAACGTGAGGCATTGGCAGAGCTGGAATCTGCGCTCGAACAACAAGGTATTGCCTTAAAAAGTTCGCCCGTTCATGGCGGTGGTGGCGATACTGCGATGACCGTTTTACAAGCCAGAGCCATTGCCGGAAACCCGCCGGAAATGGCGCTGATTGAAGGACCGGGTATTCAGTCGTGGGCAACATTAGGGTTTGTTTCTGATTTACACTCTGTCGCCACCGAGCAAAAGTGGGATGAAAGACTCCCTGATATTGCCACCAGCATCAACACCTACAAAAATCACTTTGTTGCCGCCCCAGTCAACATTCACCGCGTTAACTGGCTATGGGTAAACAAGGCTGTTTTTGACGAAAATAAGCTCACTCCACCAACGGATTGGGATGAGTTTTTCAGCGTAGCTGACGCGCTGAAAGCACAGGGAATCCCCGCCCTTTCTATTGGCAATGAGCCTTGGCAACTGGCGATTCTGTTTGAAGTGCTCGCACTGGGTCTTTATGGCAGCGATTACTATCGTGAACTCCTGATTGAGTTTGATGATGCCTTGGTAACAAATCAAAAAACCGTTGAGCTATTTAAGACATTCCGTCGCCTCAAGCCTTATATGACTGACCCATCAATACCCGTTTCATGGGACGCCGCGACGTTAAATATGGCAGAGGGGAAAGCCGCCATGCAGCTTCAGGGAGACTGGGTGAAGGGCGAGCTCAGTTATATGAAACTCACCCCTAATCAAGATTATGACTGCCTGCCCGCACCGGGAACCGCCAATACCTTTATCTACAATGTCGATAGTTTTGTGTTATTCCGGCTGAGAACAGAAGCGTCTGAAAACATGGCGAATCAACTGGCAAACACCTTGGTTTCCTCTGATTTTCAGTCCCGCTTTAACCAGAAGAAAGGCTCAATTCCCATTCTCAAAGATGTCGACATGACGCCATTTGATCTCTGCGCCAAAGCATCCAAACAGGCATTTGTTCAAGCCGAAGCAAACAACACCCTACTCCCCAGCATGTCCGATTCCATGGCTGTCGCCCCCCAACTTCAGGAAGCCATGCTTGAGCTGATTAACCACTATTTCAACGACGATACCTTTACCGAAGAAGAAGCTATCAGCCAGTTAATGAAAATTGCTGCCAGCGTGCACTTCAATGGCTAACGTTAATCGCTAACCATAAGAAATTTCGATAAAGCTCTACAGCCTTTACTGCGTTTGTTATAAATAGAATATACCCAAGAGATCTCATGCAGTAAGGACAAAGAATGAGTGCAGGACAAAGGGAAATGACATTACGTTTTCTGGCAGAGCCCGGAGACGTTAACTTTGGCGGAAAGGTACACGGTGGTGCCGTGATGAAATGGATTGACCTTGCAGCCTACGCAAATGCAGCAGCATGGAGTGGTAAATATTGCATAACGGCATACGCTGGCGGTATTCGCTTCGTGCAACCGATTCACGTTGGCAACCTTGTCGAAGTCAGTGCCAAAGTCATCTATACGGGCACATCTTCCATGCATATTGCAATTGATGTGCAGGCCAGTGATCCGAAAGAGATGAAGAATCGTCTAACTACCCATTGTATCGTCATCATGGTGGCCGTGGACGAAAACGGTAAGCCTACACCTATTCCGAAATGGGTGCCGGAAACTGACGAAGACAAAGAGCTTGAACAATCTGCCATTCGCCTGATGAACATGCGTAAACAAATCGGCGAAGAGATGGAAGCGCATGTGAAACTTCTTAAGTAGCGAGAGAGTAATGCCCAAAATTGTTCAATTATATTGTTGAAGTCAAGAGCATTGAAATATTCTGAAGTAAGAGGCTTCCCAGCCTCTTATTTTCTATATATCAAACAGATAAACCCCAAACCGAAAGAATAATCAATAGAATTACATATATATTCAAACGCTCCATATCAACAACTAATTCGAATGAGTCACACGAAATACCCAGAAAAATGGTAAAAATTCCCATTTTTTTTCTCTTCCAACAGCATTTCATTCTAATTCCATACTTTCTTATTTTCTCATGTCGAATATTTTTAGAATCTTCTTAGTGACAGCATCAAAACTGTAAACAACCAAGCAATTCATCCCTATGATTTTTAAAGAGTTACTTATTTTATTTAGCGAAAACTAAAAAATATCGCGTTTTTCCCACCACACTCCCCCTTTAAGCAGTCCGGCAATTAATTCGACAGAAACTATCTCATTTCTGAGACCTTTCAGTATAGAAACTCATCCGCTGATACGTCAGATTCCGCTGGCAAGAAAGCGCTTACATCGCGATCGATTTTTCTCAATCAGACAAACGGAGCATCAAATGGCCAACATCATTAATGGAACAGAAAATGATGACCACATCATCGGCACAAATGGCGTCGATTTTATCTATGGCAACGGCGGAAATGACTACATCGAAGGGTGGGACGGCACAGACTTTATCTATGGCGGTGATGGTGATGACACTGTTATCGGCGGTAAAGGCACAGATGAAGTGCATGGTGACGCGGGGAACGACTGGGTACGTGGTGGTCTGTCGAATGACAACCTTTACGGTGATTCGGGCGATGACCGGGTTGAGGGCTTTGATGGTGACGATAACCTGTATGGCGGAACCGGCGCTGACGATCTTTATGGCGGTGAAGGCCAAGATAACCTTTATGGTGGTGATGGCGACGACAAAGCACGAGGCAACGAAGGAGATGACTTTGTTAGCGGCGGCTTGGGTAACGATGTCCTCTTCGGTAATGAAGGCAACGACGAGATAAATGGCGATGAAGGCAACGACGTACTGTGGGGCAATGAAGGCGAAGACTTTATCCGCGGTGGCGAAGGCCAGGATTCACTCTGGGGTGGTAGCGAAAACGACCAGCTTTATGGTGGCGCCGACAACGATCAGCTGAGAGGCGAAGACGGCGCTGACAAATTGGGTGGTGGCTTAGGCGATGACAAGCTTTACGGCGGCAGCGGTGGTGATGAACTTTACGGTGATGTCGGTAACGATGAACTTTATGGCGGCGGTGGCAACGACTACCTGGTCGGTGGCGACGGCGACGACATCATGCACGGCGAAGGCAATGATGACCGCATGCTAGGTGGTGCAGGAAACGACACCATGTACGGCGGCAATATGTTGGATTACATGCATGGCGGTACGGGCAATGACACCCTGTATGGCGGCAACAACAATGATGAACTCCGCGGTTCCGATGGCCATGACACTCTGTATGGTGAAGCCGGTGAAGACTACCTGAATGGTGGTAAAGGCAATGACTACCTGGACGGTGGTTATCATGCTGACATTCTCGAAGGTCACATGGGTAACGACATCCTTAAAGGCGGTGCCAACAGTGACAAACTGTATGGTGGCGGCGAAGATGACTGTCTGTACGGCGAGAATGGTGATGACCTGCTCGTTGGTGGCAACGGCGATGACTATTTGGTGGGTGGTTTCGGCGCAGATACCTTCTTTTTCGAATATCGTGATCATAACGACACCATCGCTGATTTCAGCAAAGGCCAAGGCGACAAAATACAAATCGACAGCTCTCTGCTGACGAAATTCAACCAAATTAGTATTACCCAAGTTGGTGCCGATACCGTGCTTGATCTGGGCAACCACACAACAGTGACGTTGGAAGACTTCAACGCCAACAAAGTGACCAGCGATATGTTTGATTTCGTTTAATTCACTATTTGAATGCTGGGGTTCAACACTTCCCCAGCATTCTTAATGGTTCATGGAGGAACCAATGAAAAGCCTTATAAAGTCTGTCTTAGCACTGTTACTGATTTTGAATGCAAACCCTGCCCTTGCAGAGCCTAAAGAACGTATTACAGGCTTCGTGCTGCGTGGCGATGTAGATGGCTCAGTCAACAACTTTACCTCTGATCGAAATGGCTACGACGACCCTTATCAACTCGTTTCTGTTGAAACAAGTGATGGGCAAATAGAGCAAAAGCCTATCGGCGAATATATTGATGGACTCGTCGTTCAGGTTGAATGGCGTCACCTTCAGAAAGAAGAAGCGGGGCCAATCACCGAGAATAATGTCATTGATCAGGCGATTGCACGCGTCAATGAGTGGAACAATGACCCTGAAACAACTAACACCCTAGGCATTAAATTACGCGTCTTTTCAGGTGTTTTTTCTCCTAAATGGCTCACTTACCATTGGCACAAAGGGAAATACAAGCTGAAAAATTGTGAGAAAGGGCAGAACGCTACAGCAGAAGAAATGTGCGGCGTAAGAGCCTATTTCAAAAATAACAAACAAGGCATCATCCCCTCCCATTGGAAGCCATCTTTCAGAACACACTGGAGAGACCTGCAAGAGAAACTTGCCGATAGATACGACAGTGTTCCAGTGATCAGAGAGCTCGCTGTTTCTGGCTGCATGACACACCATGCTGAAACAATGTGGCGCAACAAAGGCGATTACAACCGACCAGACGGAAAACACAACGTGCAGGCCTTGCTAAATGGAGGTATGACCCTGGAAAGCGACAAATCATGCCTTCGCTGGCAAATAAAAGTTGCTGCGAAGAAATGGGACAACACCCCAATCGCCATGGCGTACAACATGTGGAATGACTACGAGGTTGTTAATGACGAATTGATTTGGACAACAAAGCCGCAGTTCACAAAAGAGTTAATGGATAAATGTATTGAAGAGGCAGACACAAACTGCATCCTCGGCAACAACTCGTTGGGATTGAATGATATTGGAGATGAGAACAACACTGATGATGTCACCTATTACCTGAAAGAATTTGGTGACGCCGGGCATCATATTTATGTGCAAACCGAAACGACAATAGACCATCAATGGGTTGCACTCAATCATGCTGCCGACGTACTCAATGCACAGATGGGAGAACTTCCCAAAATTAAAGCGATGAACAAAGAGAGTCCAACTTTTCTAACGGGCAGTAACATGCAAAATGCCCGAAATAATTTAAAGTTCTAACCAAAACTTTTTGCCGGGCTATCCGGCAATTTTTTTGGATATAGGGTCTTTTCGCGGGGGTCTATTACCCCCTTTTCTTTTCCCGGTTCCAAACCCATTCAATGCTCACTATTCCTGTTGAACATCCATTCTCTATGCTCCTTTTTGCACTAATTTGTGAACAGGCACCATTCAATGCTCATCTGTCCAAATACTAATACAGACTTGTTAACGCGCTTTGTTTTGTAATCAGTTTTGATGGCCAAAAACAATTATCAGCCCCGATTCAAAAATTTCTCATTCCGTCTTGAACGTTAAATATTATCGCCGACGGAAAGCATTCCATGGAGATAGGTATGTCTATTCAAGAACTCAGTCTTTCTAACGAAGGAACGTATTCACTCACGCTCAGTTCAGCCCCCCTTGAACTTACAGATTTCGTTTATACAACCACTACCTATAACGAGATTACCGGTACAGAAAACGACGACGTCCTCTACGGTGTCGAAGGTAACAACCGTATTTACGGGCTCGGTGGAAAAGACACCCTTTATGGTCACGAGAGCACCGACGAGCTATATGGTGGCAGTCTTGACGATAAGCTCTATGGCTATGGCGGAAATGACTTCCTCTATGGCGATGGTGGCAAAGATACCTTATATGGTGGCCTGGGAGAGGATGAGTTATATGGCGGCATAGGTGACGACAAGCTTTATGGTGAGGAAGGCAACGACAAATTATACGGTGGCACCCTAAACGATACTCTCCATGGGGGCGAAGGTAATGATGAGCTTTTCGGCGAGCAAGACAACGACAAATTATACGGTGGTGCCGACCAGGATAAGCTCTATGGTGGCGATGGCAGAGACACTCTCTATGGTGATGAAGGTGATGACTCTCTGAGTGGAGATGCCGGTAACGATAGGCTTTATGGCGGTGACGGAAACGACATCCTGAATGGAGGTGCAGATCATGACACACTCTATGGGGGGCAAGGTAACGATTTACTTCATGGTAATCAGGGCTGGGATTCCCTCTACGGAGAGGCTGGAGACGACATTCTGATAGACGAAGATGGAGGCTCTCTCTCAGGTGGTGATGGGAACGATACTCTGACTGTTTATGGGAATGATAGATCTACGCTGGATGGAGATAACGATAATGACACCCTCAATGGCGGTGGCGGTAACGATACACTCAGTGGCGGCGGTGATCATGATGTCCTGAATGGCGGTGACGGCGACGATACCTTGTATGGCGGCGAATCGTTTAGGGCCGATTGGCGCCCCGCCAACGACGATGGTGATGACACTCTGAACGGCGGAACAGGTAACGATACCCTATACGGTGACTATCGAACCGTCTCACATAGTAGTGTCACCGGCAATGATACGCTTAATGGTGGAGATGGCGACGATATTCTTTATGGTGACTACGAGATTAATGGTATCAACAGCATTGGGGGCAACGATACACTTTCTGGTGGTGTAGGGAACGACTACCTAAATGGTGGTGACGGACAGGACCTTGCCATGGGTGGTACTGGCAACGATGTTATTTTTGAGTCTGAAC
The DNA here is from genome assembly GCF_947387585.1 of Grimontia sp. SpTr1. Classification (NCBI taxonomy): domain Bacteria; kingdom Pseudomonadati; phylum Pseudomonadota; class Gammaproteobacteria; order Vibrionales; family Vibrionaceae; genus Grimontia; species Grimontia sp. SpTr1. The sequence goes on along the minus strand of NZ_CANDOD010000010.1, from coordinate 38,930 downwards.
TGGCGATTGGTGGCAGCGGAAATGACAGAGTTCATGGAGATTCAAGCTCATCCGATACTCTTATAGGGGGTGCGGGTGATGACTGGGTGGAAGGCTATGGAAATGATGTTGCAAGGGGTGGCAGTGGCAATGACGTATTAACGAGCCTTGGCAACAAAGACACGCTATTGGGGGGCGAGGGAAATGATGTCCTCCACGTTGTCGGCAGTCTAGGAAATGGAGCTGTCCTGTTCGCTGGGTCAGGGGATGATATCCTGTCCGGCAATGCCAATAATCAATGGTTTCATGGCGGTGCAGGCTCGGACACTTTCCATTTTGGCACTTCCTTGTATTTTGACCTCGCCAAAAGTGCAAATTCGATACCCTCCTATTTCACTGGGCATGACAAAATAGCCGACTTCGAAATTGGCATTGATACCATCGCCATCGATACAGCGATTGCCTCTGACTTTGATGATCTGGTTATCGAGCAAGTGGGCTCAAAAGCTGTGATTACTCTGTCTAATGGCTCCACCATTACCCTGAACAATACCAACGCTTCCTTGTTATCCGCCGACGATTTTTCGTTTACAAGCACATCGACCTTCAATGATTCCCTGAGTACTTGGGGAGCGCACATTGGAGAGTCTTGGCACTATGGCGGTAGCTTTCAATCAAACCAATGGGTTTTCGGTGATAAACGGCACGACGTCATCACCGCGACTCACTATGCGGATGGTGGAGCAGGAAATGACACGCTAATCAGTTACGGTAAAAAAGAGATTTTGGCGGGTGGTGAAGGTGCCGATACGTTCGATCTCCAGTTTGGGTCCAGTGGTATCACGACGATTAAGGACTTTGACGTTAACGAAGACCAATTGATATTTAAAGCGACTATCAGTTACTACGGTTTTGATTATTCAGATAGACCGAGTCTGACTTTCTCACCATCAAGCTTGGCACCTACCGCCTACGAAAATGGCACGGTCCTCAAAGCTGACCTAGGCTTTGAAATCTATCTAGAAGGCGTTGACCCAGACTCAATAGCATTAGATGACATCACACTTCTCCTACGCGCTGCATCAGACGGTATTGGGAATACACTTATCGGTGGCAACCGCGATGACTCTCTTGATGGCAACTCCGGCAGCGACACTCTCGAAGGCCGCGGCGGGAACGATACCCTAATTGGAGGCGGAGGTCATGACACACTCCTCGGCGGTGAAGGCGATGATGAGCTGTCTGGTGATGGTGGTAACGATAGCCTTGACGGTGGTCAAGGGAACGACAGACTCCATGCTGGAGAGGGAGAGAACCAACTCTCCGGAGGCGAAGGCGCTGACACCTTTGTGATTGGTCATTTCAGCACCGAGTTGGCTGGCTTTAACAGCTATGATTGGAACTCGTTCAATAACTACAGATATGAAGATACCATCACGGACTTTGAAGTGGCCGTTGATTCGCTGAATATTACCCACTTGCTGGATGACAACACAATCCGATTCCTAGCTAACGAAGACAATATATTCAGAGCAAGTGATTTGATTAAGCAAGTAGGCAATGATGTCGTAATTCAAGGCTCATCAACAGCCATCTCCACTCTTCAAAATGTTCAGCTTGATGACTTTTCAGATGAGCAGATTTCCTTCACTTTGATTGGCAGAAACTCCGCCAACCACATCGTCGGTGGCGCCAGTGATGACTCACTGTTTGGGCGTAAGGGCAACGATATATTGGAAGGAGGCGACGGAGATGACTGGCTGCAAGGCGACGAAGGTTACGATACCCTCACTGGCGGACAAGGTGCAGACACTTTTGTCTTAAGCGACGCTCGACAGACTTACAGCAGCAGCGTTGAAACAGATACCATCACTGATTTTGAAATTGGTATCGATAAGATCGCATTCAACAACATCCACTACGCCGAGATTAACTTTGATGATTTCATCATCACACAGCAAGGCGATGACACCTTGATTCAGATGATCCGTAAATTCGACTTCGGCGGAGAGACGGAATATGTTGATGACAACGTCAATGTGCTGCTGAAAAACATCAACGCGGAAGACATCAGCGCTGATGATTTTGATTTCTTCTATCTATCTTGATGTTCCACATCATCGTTCTGAAAACAGCGCCGATTGGCGCTGTTTTTCCACCTTAGACTTCAAAAGATCTTACACCGCGTATCAAAACTAAGTCATTCAAGCTGATGGGCATTTAGTAGCATCCAATTAGACAAGGGAATTCTAATAAAAGCTCATTGGTTAGCAAGAAAGTCTCACCAGAATCATGGAAGTTGGCAGTCATGAAAAATCTAGTTTTAACTCTATTCTCTGTTTTGCTGGTTGTTAGTTGCGGTGGAGGTTCTGGTTCAGGAGGGGGAGCAGATAATAACGGTTCAAGTTCAGGTATTTTACCTCTTCAATCAGAAATTGATCTATATGTAACAGCTGAGAACCGATATGCCTCCTTCAATCTACCAATAGAAGTATCAATACCTGAATCTACAAGTGAAGTTTATTTGTACGTGGGAAGTAACTTTGGTTCTTCATCAGGAATTAGCAACTTATCACTATCAATTGTCCTTGGAGGAGAGTCTAACGTTAGCTTTGACTACTACTTGCCTGAGTCAAATCCTGGAGGTGACTACAAGGAAGTGCTCACACTGTACTTTTGTTATGATGAGAACTGTAACAGCACGATAGAAGGTTCTCCTTTCGACATTACTCTCAATGTGAACACGACGCTCCCTACCATCTCAAGTAGTACAATACGCTCGTATACCGTGAAACGGAGAATCGATGACCCAACTGAGATGGTATTTGATATAAAAATACCGATAGAAAATTCTCACAGAAGCTCAAACTCCTATGTGGAATTTTCTGGAGATGCTTCATTTTCAGTGATCCAGTGTCCTTTCAACTCTGACAGGACTGAAGCAACATGTCCTGTTACTATCGAAAGCCTAAATACAATGTCTTACTATACGATGGATCAGGGGTATACTTTATCAGTTAACCTATGTTATGCCGATTACTGCTTTGGCTCAAATTCGGACAATATATTAATTTCGGTGATGTTCGAGAGTGAACAGCTTTCAACAATTAGCTCAGAACTCCCAAAAGCGTTGGTTGGCCGATATGATGAAGACAACCATTTAACATACAGTCGATTTTACAACGCCTTTATATATTATGGCTCTAGTTCTGAAACTAATAGAAACCTAATGATAAAGCCAGTTAATGGTGGTGAGACAGTAATAATACCGTTACGAACCTCTATTTTCGAAAAACTCGGAAAGATTCATGTCGATGATGGCTCAGGTCAAATATTTTACCTGAGATCATCTGACGACCGAAGCGCACTTTATAAGCTGACTCCTAATCTAAATTCACCACAAGAATCTATTACAATAGAGTATATCAACAGTGTTCCTTCACCAAGTGATGCGTTATTTAAAAATGACAGCTTGTTTTTATCTTACACCAATCAATCGTATAGCGATTCACATCTGACAGAAATAAAAATATCAACTGGTAATGAGATAAAAAGGAACTCTGAGATATCGACATCGGAAGTTAGAAGGATTAGTTTGACGAGCCTTGATGGAGATATATTTTCAGGTATAACCGAGTCACGTAAGAACACCATAGTCAGGTTCCGAGAGGGAAATATAGAGGAACAAGACATCAACAGTATAGAATATCCTTACTCCTATGAATGCAATGAGATTTTGTCTACTGAAGATATCATACTAAATAGATGCGGAAGAAGATTTGAAAAAGACTCTAGTAACAATGATATCATGGTCGAAATAGAACCAATCCCACGCCCAAGTTGGTTTGATCACGAAAATGAAGAAGAAAATCGATTCTTGGTGTCAGCCTTAAAAATGGATTCAGGTAACTATATCTATGTCGAGCGGAGCAAGAAAGACTGTGTAGATAACTGCGTAAATTATCTAACTATAGCGAATAAGGACAATTCTGAAGTTCAAGAGTTTTTTCTTCCTAGCAGTCTATCAATTGCTTCAGGGCTTCATGTTGACAATGATGGGAACCTATGGATATCAGGAAAGTCAAACTTAGGATTTCTCGTTGCTCAAAAGTTAATGCTATCTCAGTAAATCGAAACCTTAAGGCTAATAACCAATTACGCCACTATTAGCTTTTTCTTTGAGGCTCGAGATGAGCCTCAATCTTCGATATTTTTTTACATAACCCTTGTCAATTAACAAAACCAAACGAGCTTCCATCCATAATACTGCAGTAGTTAATAGTTTTTTGGAGTACTAATTATCGCAATGGAATAAAGGCTTATTCCCAAGCTAGATTCACGTATATTTTCCAAATCAGCCCAATTAAAAGTTTCGTTTCTTCCGCCGACTACCAGTATTACAGAGCACCTATTTGGCAAAATTTTTTTTGTATTAGCACTGATCCGAAGGGTATTTCTCCTTCAGAAATTTCTACTCTAGAAGCAAGAAGCCCTGTGTATGCAGTAGGGTTAGGAAGAAGGATCAGTGAAAAAGCCAAGATGTAGAGTAGAACAAAGCGGTGCTTCAGCACCGCTTTGTCTAGGTACCCCCCGAGAAAAGCTAAGGTTCGATCTGCCCCCTGATCTCACCACTTCCAACCGCAGGTGTATGCACATTCACGTAGTGCCCGACTGATTGAAACATCGCTTTTTGTTCGTCGGTCAAGGTGGTGTCTACCGGCGTTTGCCATACGCTAACGCCATCAACGCTTTGCTCCAAACCAACCACAACGCCACCGTTGGTGCCAGTGATACCTTGGTGGATATGTGCCGCCACTGCATCTTCGACACCTCGGGTAACCACTCTTAAATCCAGGTGACCGTTTACATCATTCAGCAAGGCATAACCATCACCGCTCGCGTCTGTCGTAACAGGCGGAACTTCCTGATCACCCGACAGTGGGAAAGTGTAAATGGAATAGTCAGGCGAGAAAATCTGCCCACGGATTTCGCCGGGTGGGTTCGCTGGCGTGTGGAAATTGGTGTAAAAGGCGCCTGAAAGCATGTCTTCAAACGTTTCTGCGCTTAGTGACGTGTCTTCAGGCGCCGTCCACACATTGGGATCCTCCGCGTTTTGATCCAACACCACCAGCACGCCGCCATTGCTGCCAACGCGACCAGTATGGATATGGGCTGCGACTGCATCTTCAATGCCCTGCGAATTCACCCTTAGATTCAGCGTTTCTTCGACGCTGTTATAAGCCAGATACCCTTGTCCACTGGCATCAGTCGCTACAGACGGCACCTGTTGGCTGCCATCCGCTTTGAAGGAGAGAATAGTGATAGTCTTCGGCACAATTTGCGCGCGCACTTCGCCGGAAGGCACCGCTTCGGTGTGAACATTGATGTACCAATCGCCGTTCTTCAGCGCTTCCATTTCGGCATAGCTTAAGCCGTTCTCACGAACCACTAAATAGCGCTTTTCACCGTGTTTCCATTTGTGCTTTTTAGGCGCTTCAAAGGTGTATTCCACACCGCCAGTTTCCCCTATTCCGCCGTTGTGAATATGGGCAAACTTGAATCCTTCGATATCATCGATATACAGTCTGGCCCGAAGCTTTTTACGTTTTTCATCAAGCTGAACACGCGCCTTTGTAGAAAGCTCTGAATCATTGAGCGGCACTGCCTGACTGCCACTCAAGGTTAAGTGATACGTTTGCGTCGCCTCAAATCCACACGCTGACAACAGAAACACTGCCATCAACACCACTAGCTTTTTCATCCTAAAATCCTCTTTTGTCCTAAATGATCAGGTTTCTTCTTTCACCTGTTTTCTGAAGACGAAGATGGGATTCGGGTAGATGCAGCGATTTGCACCATGACCCTCAAAGCATTAGTGAATAGTCAGGAGTGAAATGTAAAACGCGTTATCGAGACAATAGTCTGTAAAGGTTTATTGCAGAGGAGAGCGCTAAAATCATGTCTGGTCAGTCTCCCCCGCCACCACAGCCACCACCATCTCCTGAGCAACCCATTCCACCCCCGCAGCCAGAAGAACAGCCAATGTGACTGGCACAGTAGGTATTTGAGTTGCTCTTCTGGCAGTCGAGCGAGTACTTAAAGCCATCGTCAATATTTAGCCTTGAGTCTATGTCGAAAAGGAGCGGAAGCTTTGATGGGTTCGCGGAATTGATACCTTCACGAGCGCAAGATAATCGCCATGCCCGTTTAATACCGTCCAAAGCCATCGTTGGTGTCACCATCGCTTCGGTGGGCGTATGGTGCAGAAACCGGTCAAATGCTTTGTCACAAAATCCTTTGTATTCTCTAGTGAACAAAATGAACTCATGCCAAGCGACATCCACAACCTGTGAAGGCATCGCGACCATGCGTTTATTACCCTCATGACAAAGAAAGAAATATTCTTTCAAACCATCGATAACTAGGGATAGATTTTCATCAGTCAGGTGGGGATAACGCTGGTGAACCTTTGTTTTGATCGCTTTGTTGAAACGGTATGTGCCAATGAATACCCGCTGTGCCTTTCGCTTTTGGTACCGTGAAACGTAGAAAAATACCACAACTAAAAAAACGCACCCTATGTACCAGATTTCCATATCACACTCCAATCCCTTTTGTTGGCTACGCTAACGGAATACAAAGGCAGTTAAAATGGGCGAATTCTCAAAACTAAGTGAAAATCATAACTATCAACGAGAATAATGAACGTGGAAGTAGAGAGGTTTCAGCCTAAAGTTCAAGCCGACGACTTGGGAACCAAGCTCACAAGATATGAACGTAAACTCATACACATTCCCCCAAGTTCGTACACAAATGAAGCGTTAAAGGCACTGCCTATTAAAAAGATAGGAAGAAACAATCATATTTTGGGGAAAATGCTGGTATTTTATTGGCCTCACGACCTTGGGCACGTTTCTCCATTCGAGACTGATTAATCGCCCATCGCAGGGAAATCCAAATGGCGAAAGAAAACAACAATATTGTGATTTTTGGTGCTTCCGGTGATCTTGCTAAGCGCAAGCTGATCCCAGCCCTCTATCACCTTTATGCAAATGGCATGATGCCAGAGAACTTTACGATTCTTGGCGTTAGCCGCACCGACTACTCCGACGACGCTTTCCGCGACAAACTCGCCGCGTTTTTAAGAGAAAATGAGAAGGTGGATGAAGCCGTTCTCGCGCGTTTTAGCCAACACCTATACTACCTTCCTATCAATCCTGCTGAGTCCAGCGAATACAGCAAACTGGTTACCCGCCTGGACGAACTGAGCGATAAGCACCACACCGGCAACAACAATCTCTACTATCTGGCGACGCCGCCAAGCCTTTATGGCGTCATTCCAGAGTGTCTGGCAGACCACAATTTGCACGACCAATCCAACGGCTGGAAACGCCTGATTGTTGAAAAGCCTTTCGGCTATGACACTGCATCTGCAGAAGAGCTGGATAAGAAACTCCACCGTAATTTCAACGAAAAGCAGCTGTACCACATCGACCACTATCTGGGTAAAGAGACGGTTCAGAACCTGCTGGTATTCCGCTTCTCTAACGGCATGTTTGAGCCGCTGTGGAACCGCAACTTCATTGATTACGTTGAAATCACGGGCGCTGAGTTCTTAGGTGTAGAAGGTCGTGGCGGTTACTACGACGGCTCAGGCGCAGTGCGCGACATGCTGCAAAACCACCTGCTTCAGGTGCTTGGCATGGTTGCGATGGAGCCACCAGCGGCCATTCGCTCCGACTCCATTCGAGATGAAGTCACCAAGGTTATGCAGAGCTTCCGTCCACTGAGTGACGATGACCTGAAGAACAATCTGGTGCTTGGTCAGTACACAGGCTCCAACGTTCGCGGCGAGAAGCTACTAGGCTATCGCGAAGAGCCGGGCGTGGCCGAAGATTCACGTACCGAGACTTACATCGGCTTGAAGATGTTTGTCGACACCTGGCGCTGGAACGGCGTGCCTTTCTATGTACGTACAGGAAAGCGCTTGCCAACACGTGTGACCGAAGTGGTTATTCACTTCAAGAAAACCCCTCACCCAGTGTTTGGTGCCAATGCACCTGAGAACAAACTCATCATCCGCATTCAGCCAGATGAAGGCATTCTGATGAGCTTCGGCCTGAAAAAACCAGGCGCTGGCTTCGAGGCCAAAGAAGTCTCAATGGAATTCCACTACCAGAACCTGCAAGAAGCACAGCTTCTGACCGCCTACGAGCGCTTACTGTTGGATGCCGTAAAAGGCGACTCGACGCTGTTTGCGCGCTCTGACGCAGTGAAAGCATGTTGGGAGTTTGTTGAACCCATTCTGCGCTACAAGGAAGATCCAGATGTGCTGTTCGGTTATGCCGCAGGCACCTGGGGCCCAGAAAAAGCGGATGCGCTGCTAAAACGCGATGGACGCGAGTGGCGCTATCCATGTAAGAACCTAACCAATACAGAATATTGCGAGCTGTGAAATGAAGGAATTCCGCATTTTAGATAATGCAGACGCCGTGGTGCTAGAACTTGCGTCGTCGATGAAAAGCCTGAGTGAACAAGGACGTCCCGTTCATATCTCACTCTCTGGTGGCAGCACACCGAAGCTACTGTTCAAACTGCTGGCACAGCCAGAATGGGCGAACAGCATTCAATGGCAAAACCTCCACTTCTGGTGGGGTGATGAGCGCTGCGTGGCACCGGATGATGCTGAAAGCAACTACGGCGAAGCCAACACCCTGCTGTTCAGCCACATCGAGATCCCTGCTGAGAACATTCATCGCATTCGTGGTGAAGACAATGCAGAGCAAGAAGCTAAGCGATTGGCTGACGAAATCAAAGCAGAAGTGCCAGAGAAAAACGGCTTGCCTGCATTTGACTGGATCTTGCTTGGTATGGGCGACGACGGCCACACTGCGTCCCTTTTCCCAGGTCAAACTGACTACGATGAACCTGCACTGACTGTGATTGCGGCGCACCCGCAATCAGGACAGCTGCGCGTATCGAAAAGTGCATGTCTGCTAAACAATGCTGATCGCATCAGCTACCTGGTACTGGGTGCGGGCAAAGCAGAAATGATTGATGCGATTCACGGTGAAAACGCCGACGCAAACCTGCCTTATCCGGCAGCGCATATTCAATCAACACATGGCACAACTGAATGGTATTTAGATGCTGCTGCCGCGAAGGCATTGGCGTAAGGAGTTTATAGAAATGAAAGGCGATATCGGCGTAATTGGTCTGGCGGTAATGGGCCAGAACCTTATCCTGAACATGAACGACAACGGTTTCAAAGTGGTTGCTTACAACCGCACGACGTCAAAAGTTGACGAGTTCCTTGAAGGCGCAGCAAAAGGTACCAACATCATTGGCGCATACTCACTGGAAGATCTGGTTGAGAAGCTGGAAAAACCACGCAAGGTGATGCTGATGGTACGTGCGGGTGATGTTGTTGATCAGTTTATCGACGCCCTGACTCCTTTACTGGACGAAGGCGACATCATTATCGATGGCGGTAACTCTAACTACCCAGACAGCACACGCCGCATGAAAGATCTGGAAGAAAAAGGTCTGGTATTCATCGGCGCTGGCGTTTCAGGCGGCGAAGAAGGTGCACGTTTCGGACCTTCAATCATGCCCGGTGGTAACCCAGCGGGTTGGCCAGCAGTGAAGCCTATCTTCCAAGCTATTTCAGCGAAGACCGACAGCGGCGAAGCATGCTGTGACTGGGTTGGCCGTGAAGGTGCAGGCCACTTCGTGAAAATGGTTCACAACGGTATCGAATACGGCGACATGCAGCTTATCAGTGAAGCTTACCACTTCATGAAAGAAGGTCTGGGCATGAACCACGATGAAATGCAGGCGACCATGACTGCATGGAACAAGACCGAGCTGGACAGCTACCTGATGGAAATCAGCTCTGAAATCGTGGGCTACCGCGACGAAGACGGTGACATCGTACTGGAGAAAATCCTTGATACCGCAGGCCAGAAAGGCACTGGTAAGTGGACAGGCATCAATGCACTGGACTTCGGTATTCCACTGACGCTGATCACTGAATCTGTATTTGCACGCGCTCTGTCTGCACGTAAAGAAGAGCGTGAAGAAGCCGCTGCTCTGTTCCAACACAAGATTGGCCCAGTAGAAGGCGACCGCGAAGTTTGGCTGGAAGCACTGCGTAAAGCACTGCTGGCGGCGAAAATCATCTCTTACGCACAAGGCTTTATGCTGATCCGCGAAGCGTCAGAGCAATATAACTGGGATCTGAACTACGGAAACGTTGCCCTGTTGTGGCGTGGTGGCTGTATTATCCGCAGTGCGTTCCTGGGTAACATCCGTGATGCATACGAAGCGAACCCAGAGCTGAAATTCCTGGGCTCTGACGAGTACTTCAAGAACATCCTGGAAGATTGCATGGGCTCATGGCGTAAAGTCGTGGCGAAGACCTTCGAAATCGGTCTGCCATCACCAGGCCTGTCTTCTGCGTTGACCTTCCTTGATGGTTACACAACTGCTCGCCTGCCAGCGAACATGCTGCAAGCACAGCGCGACTACTTCGGTGCGCACACTTATGAGCGTACTGACCGTCCACGTGGTGAATTCTTCCACACCAATTGGACAGGTAAAGGCGGCGACACTGTATCGACCACCTACAACAGCTAATCCCTGTTGCTGGAACAAAAAAAGGAGCCGAATGGCTCCTTTTTCTTTTCTGGCGGTTACTCCGCCAATACGCTGGTTAACATCGCGAGTTGCTGAAAACCCAATTGTTCATAAAGTGGCAGTCCCGCTTTAGATGCCTGAAGGGCGACATATTCGCAGCCGAGTTCTTTAGCCAGTGCCAGACTATGTTGCATCAGCGAAGAGGCCACACCCATCTTCCTGAACTCTCTCAGTGTCCCCAGTTGATGAATACCCAAGGTGTTTCCCGTTTTGTAGAGAATCACAGTGCCCGCGACTTCACCTTCTTTGTACAGCGCAAAAATATGGCTGTTGTTGTCGGCGTTAAGGTGCTGAATCACCGCTTCATCAATCACATAGTTGAAAGCCTTTGAACAGGCGACAGTCCAGTCAGTGACTTGCTTTGGCGTCGATACCCGCTCAATCTCTTTTCCGAACTCGAACTCTGCGTCTTGCGGTAATTCGTAAGTCATCACCACCAATTGCATCGCCACTGACAACTTGAGGCCGTGCTGAGCGCTAAGCAGTTGAAGACATTTTGCATCCAACTCATCTACCGTTGATGCTCTTTGCCCAGAAGAGAAACTCACACCATGGAGACTCAAGCCGGGACTCCAGCGCTTATTGGGCCAGCTGGGATGAACAAACAGTTCTCCCTCCTGCTTAGCACCCAGCGCCTGCCAGTAGAGATTCAAATTATCGAGGTTGGCTTGCAACGCAGCGTTCATGAAAAGTCCTTATTGATTAATACAATACCCAGCACCAGCAATGCAGCACCGAATAGTTTTATCGCTGAGATCGACTTGATTGGGCTGTCGAATGCGCCAAAGTGACTCAGCAACATGGCAATAATGATTTGCCCTGCCAGCGAGTAACTCATCAGGTTCCCTACCCCCATTTTAGGGATAAGAAAATACAAGCTACCCACACCTATCACACTGAATACACAGGACAACCAGAGATACCAAGGGATCTGGGTCAGCTTTTCCCAATCCAGACCTGTGTTTGAGGCCGAAATCCCACCCGCGTTGTAAAGCACCGCAACAGCGAGGCTCACGAGAACAAAACTGGTCAGGAAGGCATAGCTGGTTGCGAGCCAGCTGTTACCAAGCATTTGACCCAATTGCGCATTCATCGCCGCCTGAATGGCAATGCAGCCACCGGCGGTAAGTGCCATTAGCGTTAAGCTGCTCATAACGTTTCTACCAGTTGGTCACGGGACAAACGAAACTTGGGGCGATTCGCTGTGCGGTCAGTGCCCGAACGCACGCCAACAGGACAAATAATCACAGCGTTCAGCCCTTGCTTATCCAGCTCCAACACTTCGTTGAGCCCTGCTGAATCAAATCCTGTCATCGGGCAAGCATCAATCTGTTCAACGGCAGCGTGGCTGACCAATGTTCCCAATGCGATAAAGCATTGCTGCGCCGCCCACGCTGCCTGTTGTGGTTGGCTAAGTCCCAGCAAGCTGCTGGCAATTTGATCTTGATAAGCGCGTAAGTCTGACGCTGGACGGTTCTGGTTGGCAGCTAGCTGTTCAATGAAGTCTTCAATGTCTGCCTCATTGAGCGAGGTCTTGTGTGCCAGAACCAGAAGGTGAGAATTATCAGCGACTTTCTGCTGGCCATAACTGTGCGCTAAGCAAGCTTGTTTCAACGCCGGGTTTTCAACCACCAGCAATTTAAACGGTTGAACGCCGTATGAAGAAGGGGCTAAACGAACACTTTCGATAAGGCCATCGATAGCTTCCTGGCTGAGTGTTTGTTCTGAAAACTGGTTGACGGCGTAGCGCCAATTCAATGCTTCTAATACGTTCATCTCTGTCTCTCCTTGCGTTGATGGATAGAGATTACGCAATGCCGAAACCAGACGCCTTTACATATGTTGATTTATACCCAAACAACCTGAAAGCGAGCATCAGACCTTTGTGAAGAAAAGCAAAATGCGTGGGAGTTTGCGCGATATCGTAAAGCGTCCTTTACCAATGCTTGTCACCTTGCAGCAGGCCATGAGCGCCTGCATTGATGCTTCGAATCGCATAATAGCAGCGCACCGTCTCTTGTAAGTGTTCGAGCGAAGGGGGCATAAGAATATCCTTATTCATTTTCTTTTGATTGCATGAACTGAGGGCGTACTAAATTTTCAGTGTTTTAAAATGTATGGAAATTCATACCTTACAATTCATTAGTAGAAGCACTGAGTCTCCGCTTACACTTCTCCGTCTTGCCTGAGCGAAATATTTTGACCCCTCTGTCAGGTTGTAGCAAAGACCAAAAAGTCAGACTAGATTTGCGGCTCGCCGATGATCCAAATCGCAACAGAGCGTCGGGTACATCTTCGCTAAGTCTTTTTTGAGGTATTCTACAAATGCGCGGGCTGTGGGAGATAGGCTAACTGTTCTGCGGTGTACCAACATAACGAAACGATAAACGGTGACATCTTCGATAGAAAAAGAAAGCAGTCTCCCAGAAGACACTTCATCCTGAACCAGAAAGTGAGAGGCAATAGCAATACCGGCATTCAGTTCTACTGATTTTTTCACGGCCTCCATGCTACCCAGCGCCACCACTTGCTTAAAGTCCATGCTTTTGCCGCTGGTTGTCTCCAGATTTTTGACCGTAGAGCTCTTTCGATTAGAAGTCAGCAGTGTCTGACCTTGAAGATCATCTAAAGAAATGGAATGTTTACCCACCCATTTGGCTCTCACCATAGGGTGCTGAGGTGACACAATGACCGCAAGACCATCTCTTAGAATAGGCTCAAACTTCAATTTCTTATCATCAACGCCCACATCAGCAGGCTGAGAGACAAACCCCAACTCACACTCTGATCCAAAGGAGATCTCACTGATCACATCCTTTGCGTACTTTATCTGGGACTCCAGTTCAATGCCTGGGAACCTGAGATGAAAGCTGGATAAGACCTGAGGAAGAATATAGGTTCCGGGAGTATTGGAACTGCAGATTTTTAACTCACCAATAGAGAGTTGGTCAATGTTTAACAACTCGTTCTTTGAGTCACGAAGAGCAACTATTATGGCTTCACAATAAGGCAGAATTTGCTGTCCCGCCAAAGTCAGTTCAACGCCTCTACCATCCCGGTGAAGCAATTGGACTTTATAATAATCTTCTAACTTCTTAATCCTTTGGGACATCGTCGCTTGAGTACAAAAACACTCTTCAGCCGCCTGAGTAAAACTTCCCAAACGAGCAATGTTAACAAACGCCTCAAAATTCTCGATTCTCACCGTAGATCCCTCTCGAAGATGAGAAACAGCATGACAGTCACATTGTCACCGTCATGCTGCTTTTATTATGCGCCGAGTTTTCTAACAGCCTCCAAGTGATCCATCTGAATATGGAAAAAATCTATCGCTGTGAGGTTGTTCAACGCGCCATGAACAAGAAATTTCTCGCCAAAGTCTTCAACGGGCAAACTTCTCACATTCCCGCCTGCGAAGAATGTGGGTACCGGATCTCCAGAGTGGTCACGCCTATCGCAAGGCGTTGAATGATCACTGGTATATCCAATGTAGCACTGTTCCAAATCTATCTGCTGAAGAATATGGCCAACCATCATATCGAGCTTAATTGCTGTGGAGACCTTTGTCATAGGCTGACAGTCGTGACCAGCCAAATCAGGAGCCTTCACATGCAGTACAACCCAGTCGTATCCCTCTTTCAGTTTACTGACAGCCAGTTCGGCTTTGCCAATGTAATCAGTATCATAGCCTGCTGTAAAACCTTCCTGATGGAATACATCTAGACCTGCCATTCTCGCAATACCCAGCACCGTTCTGTCACCCGCCACACAAGCACCACGAATGCCAAAAGACTCTGCCATTTTGGGGGCCTGAATTTCACGGCCAATACCTCTCAACAAAATCATATTGGCAGGTGGCAGTCCGTCTAGAATACGCTGCTGATTCACAGGATGAAGACTCAAGACTGAGTACATTTTCTCTGTCAGCTCATTGATAATCCTGGCTGTTTCGAGCGCATTTTTATCTTCAACTAACGCAACGCTTTGCTGGACCCGCTCACCTTCTTTTGCAGTACCAGGATCCGTGGTAGTGATATGCTCTGAAAGATTTTGACCACGAATAACAACCGCCACTCTATGTGCGCTTAGAGCACGGGCAATCACTCTGGCACCATTGGAAAGTACAATGCCGTCGATTGCATTGGCCAGTTCATCCGTATTTTGATTAATGCGGCCAGCACGCCGATCGATCACGGTCAGTTCATCATCAACCGTCGCGAAATTGCCACGAAACGCAATATCACTCGGAAGTAAGTCAATACCCGCACCATAAGCTTCTATCGGTCCTCTACCCGTATACACCTCGTAAGGGTCATAGCCAAAAATAGCCAGGTGACCAACATCCGTACCAACTGGAACGCCGGGCTTTACTGGATAGACGTTGCCAAAAAGACCTTTGGATGCGAGCTCCTTTAAATTAGGTGTCCTCGCATATTCGAGCGGTGTCAGCCCATTTAGTAATGAGATAGGATTATCTCCCATACCATCGGCGATGATTAGTAGTGCTTGCTTGCTCATTTTTGCCCCTCTGGCAGTGAAGATTCTGACTCATTGTTTTCTGAAAGTACGTCTCTACGTTTCCATAACAAAGCAGCCGAAAGCAGGATAACGATGCTCCAAAGTACCCATTTAATCACTGGAGATGGTCGATAAAGTCTCACTTTGAGTTCAACTTCCTCCCCTGCGGATAAACCAGAACGCTCAACGGTCACCTCTTTCCAGCCGTCATTTTCACCAATCTCAAAAGTCTTCTTTTTCTTTGACCATTTAGGTGTCACCACGCCATAGAGCTCTGTGCCTTTTGGTACTGAAAACTGGGTAGAAAACTTCTCAATGGTTGACGGTGATGTATTTACAAAGGTGTAGGAGACACGGGTAACGCCCCCCGGATGACTGTACTTAAGCTTCGCCTTCTTCTCTTTGTAAACCTTCTCTATGTTGAAAGTTTGTGTGAGCGCGATAGGGCGACCATCTGCTTCGAAACGGTACAAAATAGCCTCTCTGCCGTGAATTGCCTGCTTGATCGGCTTTTCAAGCAAGGTCCCGCCTAACACTTCGTAATTCGTCAAAGCCCCCTTCTTATATGCGGGCAGATAAACCCATCCTTCATTGTTAGGCATCGCGATGACATCAGTGATTATCTTTCCATCAGTACCGGTGGGATAAATGACTTCATGATACTGCTCAATGCTTCCGAAGCTTTCAGCAAGTGCCATTGTCGAGAAAGCCAACGTAGCGCCTACCAGACTTAAACGGGATAGATTCTTTAAACTCAGTTTCAATAAATGCTTTAACATGACCAACCCTCCTATGGTGTGATGCCGAGATATGCGAACCAGGTAAACGATGCTCCAAACATCAAGCACCATTTGGCCAACAAGGTTAAAACACCATAAGTAAGCTGGTTATTGACTGAGAAATAGCCCGTACTGTAGTAAATCAGGTTGGCTTTGCTGTGTGGCGGAAGTGTAATGGTGTCCGCGATGGTAAACGCCGCAGGCAGCGCCAGCATAAGAGGTGGGACACCCGCACTTTCTGCTAACCCAATCAGCGTTGGGATCAGAATAATGGTCCGGACGGTTTTACTGGTAAAGACAAAGTGACTGAAACTCGATATCGCTATTACAACCGCGTACAGCATGGTGAAGCTCATATCTTTCACACCAAAGTGGCTGAAAATACTGCCCAATGCCCATGAAGCCACACCCGTTTCACTAAGAGAGACGCCCACAGCATAAGCACCAGCAGCAAACACCATCAAGTTCCATGGAATCTTCGCTTCTTTCCATGTCAGTATGCCAACATAAGGCATGAAAAAAATTGATGCCGAGATAACAGCAACCATGACGAGACTGATCTGAAAACCGAATAAGTCCATGTGCCATTTATCTGTCGCCCATAAGAAAATGGTAACGAAAAAAATAGAAGCGGCTTTCTTTTCATCCAGTGATACTGGGCCCAATTCAAGATACTGTCTGTTAATTTCTTTTATTTCTTCCCCCCCTGCCTTAGCAACGCCATTTGGTTTAAAGAGGAAAATACCGATAAAGAAAGAAGCGATAAGCGTTAGGACCGCGATAGGCGCAGAGGCAATAAACCATTCACCCCATGACACAGAAGAACCCGTAAGTTCCTTCATCAAACCGATCGCAAGAATTTGAGGAGCTGTGGCTGTGACAATCGCAGAAGTCGAAATATTATTAGCTTGTAAACCTTGAATGGAGAGGAGTTTACCTAAGTTCTTATTTCCACTTTCTACATTGAAGGCTTTTGCAATTAACAGCACAATCGGTAAAAGCATTGCTGCACGTGCAGTTGTAGAAGGAACGATAAACGCGATAGTGAAGTTTGCTGCCATTAATGAGAGCAGCATAGATTTCCAGGTTTTACCAAAACGCGTGATGATAGCTAGCGCTATGCGCTTAGCAAGCCCACTCTTCTCCATACCAGATGTAATGATGAACGCTGATATCATCAACCAAATGACACCGTACCCCATCGTACCTAGCGCATTTTTTTCTGCCCACCCGCCCAATATCGACAACAGTGCGATAGATATCATAGAAACTGCGTAATTGGGCAGGGATTCAGTAACCCATAAGATGAGTGCGAATAAGAAAATACCCAGAGACATCTTACCTTCAAAACTAATGCCTTCCGGGGTTGGAATAGAATAAAAGATCGCCAGGACTACCATCGCTAAAGGTAGCCCAACGTAATACATTATTTTCTCCGTTTTACTTTTTGATTTTAGATCTCTCACAATGCTTACCACTAGCATTCTCCTTTGCTTAGAGTTTGTGAAACAGTCTTATAGATATTATAAATCTTGATATTCACCAAGATGAAAAAAGAGACTACATTCCGCTAATTATCTAATCCAATTAAAATAGCAAATAACATGAATAACCTTCTTAAATACCTGTAGCCTAACTCAAAAAAATAGAGCATAAAGCATTGATATTAATAAAATTAAACATGGTTAATCATGAGAGTCATTGAAACATCATAGCCGGAGACCAAAGATCCATAAACGCATATAAAAAATACAAAGACTAGCTATCCATACATCGTGGCAAATAATTCATATAAATTAATTGTAAATATTATAATGAACATTTAATACTGGAGAATTAAGATAGGAGACAAGAAATAAGGGAATACATCCCATCCAATAATAAGTAAAGTATTCACCAATGGGGATTGGGAATTTTAAATGAGAAAAAGTTAGGAAAAGCAAATCTTGGTTTGCAGGTAATATTGACTATACAAAATTTGCCGGCGGGCGCTTAAACACTGGAGTTTGATTGAACACACAGTCTCACCTTAAAACTGTAACCTTCCGCATCCAACGTCCGATGATCTCTCGTCTCTTAACTGGCTATCTATACCCAAACGACCTGACATCGCCAAATGACAAATCAGTGATTATTAGGAGGCTATAATGCGAAATATCTTGCTCATACTCAGTGTCAGCTTTTTCTTAGTAACCCTCTCTTCTTTCAGCGAGATTGACTGGCGTTGTGATCGCGGCGTTCCTTTGCGGGTGTAGTCATCTCCATCAAAAAGGGACAACAAACAGCACGGCGTCAGTCAACTCGCCTGAAGGGGGGCCCTCAATGCGAGCATCTTCAGGTCGCTTGGGTATAGTAAATTTGTTTTCTAATTCTGCTCAGCTGAGTGGGGGTAATGCCGAGGTAACTAGCGATGTGGTATTGCGGCAATCTGGGGGCGATTACAGGAAAGTCGGTCAGAAACGCCTGATATCTGTCTTTGGCTTCATGCTCAAGATAACTGATTTCCTTCGGCTCCTTTTCCAAAAGCCAGTGCTTCTCCAAATAGTGAATATGAAAACGCATTAAATCCGGATGCGTAAACAACGCGGCACGAAAATGTTGGAAGTCGATTTCGACCAGTTCACAAGGCTCTAAAGCCTGAATGGCAATCCGGCTTGGCGCTTGCTGAAGCAGCGCACTCATGCAACCGGGAAACCTGCCTTCATCAAAGAAGTTCTTGTTGTATTCGTTGCCCTCTTCATCCAGCAAAAATGCGCGCATCAGACCTTTGTGAAGAAAAGCAAAATG
This sequence comes from Grimontia sp. SpTr1, assembly GCF_947387585.1. Taxonomy (NCBI): domain Bacteria; kingdom Pseudomonadati; phylum Pseudomonadota; class Gammaproteobacteria; order Vibrionales; family Vibrionaceae; genus Grimontia; species Grimontia sp. SpTr1. The sequence goes on along the minus strand of NZ_CANDOD010000010.1, from coordinate 20,169 downwards.
CGTGGGAGTTTGCGCGATATCGTAAAGCGCCTCCCCTTTGCCGATGCTTTTGACCTTGCAGCAGGCCATGAACGCCTGCATTGATGCTTCATCAATCGCATAATAGCGGCGCACGGTCTCTTGTAAGTGTTCGAGTGCGAGAGACATAGTGGCTTCCTTATCCATTTTTCCTGCAACACACGCTAACTAATGAGGGCAGCGAGTGAAACCAACGCTGATGGATAGACCGTCGTTCTGCGGATGGGTTAACAATGAAAGTGGAAAAACAAAGGCTCTGAGATCCACTCTCAGAGCCTTTAACGATAGATTAACTGAGTGGTTGTTCAGTCAACAGAGCCTAAAAAGTGCATTAAACGTCATACAGGCCAGTGACGAACTCCACATTGACGTAGTTCAAGCCGTAACACCAGCCTTTAAGAACCACTTCGGTACCGTCTGCAAAGCCAAGGTGCGTGCCATCCCAGCCGACAGAAACGCTAATGTCAGAGGTCGACGTCGCCAGGCTGTTGTCAATCTGGATGGTGTCTTGCCAGTAGCAGAAGTCCCAAACGTTGTTGGTATCATCATTGGCATCGAAGAAGAACAAATCGCAGCCCGAACCGCCCCACAGCTCATCATTACCTGCAGAAGCCGCGAGGATGTCATTACCACAACCGCCGATCAGCCAATCGTCACCATTGCCTGCCCAAATGTCATCGTTGCCCCACTCACCCCAGAGTTTGTCGCAACCATCACCACCTTCGAGTTTGTCGTTACCGCAACCACCGATAAGTTGGTCATTACCATCTTGGCCAAACAACATATCATGGCCGTAACCACCCCAGATTTTATCGTCACCACCCTGGCCGAACGCGATGTCATCGCCACAACCACCTAGGATGATATCGTTATCTTCCAGCCCCCAGATGTAATCATTACCTGCGCCGCCATCAATGTAATCAGTGCCGCCGCCGCCCTGGATATGGTCATCACCATTACCACCCAGTAATGTGTCGCAACCTTCACCGCCGTACATGTTGTCATTGCCGTCGCCGCCAACCATGTAGTCATTGCCGTTATCCCCAAACAGGATATCGTCACCGGAGCCACCATCTATGCAGTCGTTACCATCACCGCCTTTGATTTGGTCGTTACCACATTCACCATATAGGTAGTCATTACCACCAAAGCCATAGATGTTGTCGTTACCCCAGCCGCCGTATACCACATCACAATCCGCGCCACCGAAAACGGAATCATTGCCGTTTCCTGCGTAGATGTAATCGACGCCATTGCCGCTGTAGATGATGTCATCGCCATCGTATGCATAGATACAGTCATGCGAGTCAGTGCCGTTCAACGTTTCATCGTTGTTCGTACCTACTATTGTTGCCATTGTCCTAACCTCTGTCCTGTTTATTGGGATCTCTTCGTTCGACATGAATGCTCATGTCGACAGTTCCACTCTAATCAAACGACATCATCCATTAGTTCTCACTAATGAAGCAGTCCATATGAAACTCACAGCGACTTAATGAGTATTTGAGGAAAGTACCAATCCGGCTTGTCGATTTTTCTTAACGCTTTTTTGGTCACGTCCTCTATTGCCAAACTGGAAAACATAACCTCATCCAGCTATTTTCCAATACCTTGTGGCATCAGCAACAAATAAGACAAGCCAGACCAAATAGGCACGCAAAATTCAATCATAAATAAGCATTATTTTTTTAGGGAAATTCGGGGGTTAGCCCCTCATACTGCTTACAAAAGAAGGACTAGTGTTCAACGGTTTCTTACAATCCCATGTCTAAGGCATAAGAAGACAGGCAGACTTTTTGGGAGGGAAATCAACAAAACGGGTAACCCCAGCATCCTAAAGACCTTTTCAAGGTTAGGGATGATGGGGCTATTGGGGTATTCCGATATAGACTGTAAAAAAGGCAAAGCCTGTTAGAAAGCTAAGAGTTGGTTTTTCGTTACAAGGACATGCTCTGCATTCTTTAATGCCCTCACTAAAAACACCTGCATCCGATCCCGACACATTTCCCGTCACTATGCTTGCTATCCACGATTTTAAACAAAGATGGGGTTCATTCAGGCGTCAGTTTTCACATTCACTATCAACGACGCCCACCTCTATATCATCAAAAGTAAGGAAACCAATATGCGAAACATCTTCATCCTATTTACCCTCTGTTTCAGTATTCTCGCCACGCAACCCTCATTCGCAAAGCGTCACAAAGGCATTGAATTTCTAAACTCTGGCACCGTGCTTCCCACACATCTGCCCTTTTCTGAGGCGGTGCGAGTTGGTAACACCATTTATTTGTCTGGGCAGATCGGCATTTTGCCCGGCACGTTAACCTTGGCTCCCGGTGGCATAGAAGCTGAGTCACGACAAACGATGGAGAACATCAAAACGTCGCTTAACGCTAACGGCTATAACATGAGCAATCTTGTCAAATGTACCGTATTGCTCGCCGACATGTCTGAGTGGAATACTTTCAACGATATCTACAGAACCTACTTTTCAGACAAATATCCAGCAAGAAGCGCAATTGGTGCAAACGGATTGGCACTGGGTGCGAAAGTAGAGGTGGAATGCATCGCAGCGATTGAGTGATGAATTCCGGGCCATATACAACAAGAAAGGCTGCCAAATTGGCAGCCCTTCTTTTGGGCTCATTTCTAATATATCCAAATCTACTCGCCCGAGCGGCTGATGGCCTCTTTGCCGTTGTAAACCAAGCGCGTCGACCAAGGGATGGGATTTCTCAGGGCAAAGTGCGCCATGCAGCCGTTTTCTGCTTCATCCAGCAGATCTTTAATTCTCTCTTCCGGCTCAGGGCTTTCGATAATCACGTGCGTTTCGACAATATCGCAGCCGCCGTCCGTCATGTAACCATGATCACGCATATGACCAAGATTGGTTCTGAACACAATGCGTTGTTCAAGCTTTAAGGAATCCACCTGAATTTTGCGGGCAGTGAGAATATCCGTCAGGTGAGTCATCAAACAAAAGCCGATGCCCGCTGAAAAGAATGCCAACGGTGGCGGAGCCGTGTCATTACCAACAGGCGGCTGTTCATCGCAATAGAGCTTTACCGGACTAAAACCCGGAATATTGACGGAAACCACCCCCGTCTTTTTCTGCATGTCTCCTGCCTCAGCGCTTAAGTTCACTTCAAAGCGATACGGTTCCGGATGACGGGCTTTCGAAAAAGTAGATTGTTGGTATTGCGTGGTGGCCGGCTGTTCACTGCTCAGTTCGCCAACATGAAAGAACTTTTCGTTCGACATTGCATTCTCCTTATACGCGCAAGAGGCTGATTAAATCTTACCCAAGAACAGGTGGAGAATGCCGTCAAAGTCATCCTTGAGACGAAGTTTTATGGTGTTATCATTCAATTAAGAACGTCATAGTGAAGGAAATCGTCATGCTCACCAATCAGGACAAAAAGATACTCTCACAGCTTCAAGAAAACGGACGCATGACGATTGTGGAACTCGCCAAAGCTACTGATATGTCAGAATCAACCTGCCTACGACGTACAAAGAGCCTTGAAGATTCCGGTGTGATTAAAGGTTATGGCGCAATGCTTGATGCCGAAGAGGCAGGGTTTGGTGTAACTGCTTTTGTTCAGGCCAGCATCGACCAGAAAAGCGAAGCGGCGTTTGATTTGTTTAAATCAGCCGTCAAAGATCACCCGCTGATCCTGGAGTGCTATTCCCTTTCTGGTCCCTACGACCACCTGATGAAAGTTGTCGCCAGAACCAACAAAGAACTCTCGCACTTTGTGTTAAAGACACTGAGAAGCTTTCCTGAAGTGAGAGAAGCGCAAACCCTGTTTGTGCTGGATGAAGTGAAACACACTACGGCCCTGCCGATTAATCTGGCGGAGCCGGTTAAGAAACGGTAACCCCAACGCAGCGCACGCTCTATCTTGGAGCTTTTTAGGAATTATCTTTCGCCAGTTGAGCCCAAATATTTAAAGCAGGGCTCAAGCCAATTCTAATCTAATCCCAACAAGCGGTGATTCTTCTAGCAATGTTTCAAATTAATAAAGTTCCATCAATTTAGAAGCAATCCTTTAAATTCTCATATTTGGAGTCATTTTATTTAAAAAAAGACAAATTTATCTGACAACCTAAACACAAACGTTAGAAAAGCGATTTCAACAACGGGCTGTTACGGAAAGTCGCTAAACGTCTTGTTGGCAGAAACTATATATTCAAGGATTGATAATGAGAGATTTTTTCGCTGGAATAAAAACACCCTTCTTAGTGCTTGGCTTACTCTTGCTAACGGGTTGTGCGGCGACACCACAACCCACTGTGACACTTGACGCTAATAGTCCAATAACAAGCAATAGTTCAGTATCTTTCTTTTATGCCGGTCCAAACCCTGACAAAGCAACCACGCATATTTTTGGTGCTAGCTGTTTATTATGTTATGGCGTTGCCGCTGGTCTAACACAAACATTAGACTCTCACTTAGAAGCAACCATATCCACCGATGAACTTAGCGATATTAAAGAAACCGTATTAGCTAATCTTAATGGTCTTGCTGGAGACGTCGTTGAAGTGAGTCAAATTGACTTCGATAGCCTCAAATCATTCGATGGTGGTCTTGGCTTCGCCAAGAAAGACTTTACAAGCCTGAAAGAACAATTAGGTACTGATTTCCTCTCTGTACTCTCAATTTACCGACACGGCGCATACCGAGGCTTTAATAGTTACTTCCCAACAACAGATCCTCAGGGTCACGTAGCTGGCATTCTCTATACTGTCGATCTGACTAACAATCGCTTGGTACAGTTCCTAGAGTTTGACGAGAGAGTTCAGCCACAAGGTGAATGGGATGAGCCACCAGCATTCCCCAGCGTTACTACTTCCTACTACCAAGCCACGCAGAATGTCAAAACGACATTAAACAATCATCTAGTTAAGTAGGTAAAGAGATGCTATTGAGGATAGTCGCCCTCATTTTCTTGTCGTTGGTGTTGCTTGGATGTCAGTCTTCATCCAAGCAGGTCACAGACACACAGCACCTTAACGAGATTGAAGGGAATTACTTACCAGAAAACCGCATAATTTTTGCAGTTCCTGGCGAAGATAAAGTTACTTTCCTGGGGCTACATGATGGTAATGATGCAATTGAGGCAGGTTCAATGCTGTATATGGCGGATGCAGGGCTGGTTGGCTTGATTGCTCAAGTAGCGACTCATGCTGCAGTGATAGATTCGGCACGAGATAGTAAACTCGCCGAGGCTCAATCGTCTGCGAATAAAAGCATCCAAAGCCTGATATCTGCTACTGAAAAATGGAAACTGAGCACACTTGTTGGCGATAGTGACATTTTTGCAGCCGAGATCGACAATTCGATTCAATTTAAGCCCACTTTTTTCAGTGACCCACAGAAAAAAGTACTCTCCATGAAGTCAGTCATCGCAGTGCCAAGCAGTTTGAGTGAAGCAAAAACAAGCAAAGACGTCATTGTCTATCAAAACTTGATTAGTGTTTTTGATCATCAATTACTGCCAGATGACTTTCATCTCGATACCGACATCGAAAGGCTCGAACTGCAAATGAAGCGCCTCCTCTCGCTTTCTTTGCACATCGCTAAGCAGGAGTTAACGGGGGAGTATCGACAAGAAACGCAACCCAAACACTACACCTATATCGTCAATAATGGCTTGCAGCAGTCCGTCTATCGGGGATATCCCGTTGATGAAAAGTGCGGCTACACAGTGATACGAGATCTTCGTTCTTGGTTGATTGCAGTGCCAATTGATAAGGAGAAATCCACATCGGAGTGTTTTGGTTCGACCGCAGCCTTTGCGCAATAAAACCACTCTTAGAGCCCTCTTCCTAATAGAGGGCCGCTTATTGCTCCTCATAATTCTTGGACCTCTTTTCGTTTCAGCAAAGAACTCTCACACTTTGTGTTAAAAACACTTAGAAGCTTCCCTGAGGTGAGAGAAGCACAAACCCTGTTTGTGTTGGATGAAGTGAAGCACACCACCGCGTTGCCGATCAATTTGGCTGAGCCTGTTAAGAAAGACTGATCGAGCATAGGAATAGCAAATTAGTGACGCGAATCATCGGGCCCAGAGAAGGCATCAGAGCCCTTCATCTTGTCACGTTTCTTCCACTCATCTTCAACATGCAATTCAGCTCTTTCAGTTAGAACTTCAATATGTACTGAGGTATCGCAGTCTTCGACCTCTGTAGATCTGTTGTAGAAAAAATAGAAAATCAGACCGATCAAAAACAAAAAAATAGAGATACCCATCAGCACAGAATCCGCCAAAAAGGCACTGATAAAGAATGCTCCCATCGCAACCAACATCATAACTAAACCAATGGTACTTTTCATTTATGAAGTCCTTTTCCTAATACTCATACTCATACTCAAGGTATCAAATAAAACAACTCACAAGCGTTTCATCTTTAGACCAAGTCGTTAACAATAAAAATCGAGAAATAGCTCTCAATGAGTATTAAACCTCCAGCCTTTTCCCGGCCCTGAGCGCCGGCGGACGATGTTCTACCTCGTGTTCTATCGCAGCACACTCTGCTTCCAGTGCGGCTTGTTCCCGCTGGCAGTGCTTGAGCATTTTTTCTGCAATTGGCTGACACGGGAGAGAATCGGGTTCGCTTTGCTTTTGAATTGTTGACGCTTTGTTGATGGATGAGAGGCTAGTGATTTCAAAAAGCAAAAAGCGTTGCATACTCATTAGTTAGACTCTATCGTTTTGAAGGGATTGCTAGATTAGAACGTCCAATAACCAAAAAAAGACGTATCACTATGAAAGCATTTCACCTTATCGCGTCAGTGGCTCTAACCCTTTCCAGCTTTGCAGTTGCAGATCAACTGGACGATATTCTCGAAGCTGGCGTTATTCGCGTCGGCACCACCGGCGATTACAAGCCTTTCTCTTTCTATGATGGCCAAAACTACTCAGGCTATGACATCGATGTTGCACAATATCTGGGCGAACAACTCGGCGTAAAAGTGGAGTTTGTGCCCACCACCTGGAAAGCCCTACTTGATGGCTTGAAAGAAGATAAGTACGACATTGCCATGGGCGGCATTACCCGCCGAATGCAGCGCCAACTCAACGCCGAACAAACTCAGGGTTATATGGTTTTTGGTAAGTGTTTCCTCGTCGCGAAAGGCAATGCTGGCAAGTACAACTCTCTTGAGACAGTAAATCTGCCTTCGGTTCGAGTGGGCGTAAACATCGGCGGGACCAACGAAAAATTTGCGGATGCAAACCTCCCGAACGCCAGCTTCACCAAGTTTGAAAACAATCTGGATGTGCCAAAAGCTGTCGCGGCAGGTGAAGTGGATGTGATGGTAACGGAAACGCCAGAAGGCCTTTTCTACGAAGTCACCAACGACAAACTGGAAGCTGCTCGGTGTGAAGAGCCTTTCACCCGCAGTCAGTTTGGCTACCTGATTCCCAAAGGCGAACAAGGCCTGCTGAATGCCGTCAACTTCGCTATTGATGAAATGAAGCTCAAGGGCATCGACAAACAACTGATGCAGAAAAACCAGCTAATTGCAGAGCAGAAGTTCAACGTGGTGCTAACCGCTGCAGATGGAAAGAAAGTTGATATCATTCAGGCAGTCAAAGACGCGACAGGCCTGAGCCTGATTGAATCCAAATCCGTGGTAGAAAGCCTTCCGGCTGTGCTCAGAGAGAAGCTGTCGAAAAGCGAGGCCGAGAAATTAGAAAAAGCGCTGGAAGCGGCAGGCGCCACTATCGACATAAAACCGGTTCAATAAAACGCAAACCAATCAGTAAGGCTGGCAGCTCCGCCAGCCTTAAAGTTACCTCAGTATCACCCGATTCAAACTGTCTTCCTACTGTGACGTATACGCCAATACCCACGCCCAACCTTGAATGTCAGCACCATCTGAACACAGAATTAAAACACAGCCCTGCACTTTTTTCTTATTTGCCGCATTGCTAAGGGGTCATTATGCTACGTTTGTTTACGATTGAATCTGGCGCGATAACGGAAATTCCTGTTGGGGAAAACGCTGACCTCAAACAGTTGGTGGAACAAGCCAAATGGATAGATGCACACGATCCTACTGATACGGAACGCGAACTTGTCAGCTCTTTACTTCGCATCGACTTACCTGAATCTGATGATGTTGAGGAAATTGAAACCTCTGCCAGATACTTCGCTGACAAGAGTGGCCTTCATGTTCACTCTCTATTCCTATCAAAAAGTGAAGGACGGCACACCACAGTCACCGTCGCCTGTATTTTGCAGAGCGAACGTCTGATAACCATTCGTGATGGCGACGTTGCCGATTTTCGCTTACTCAGGCTTCGCGCAAGACGTCGACAAGTTCGATGCAAAGATGTAGAAACCCTTTTAGTGACTTTACTGGAGCAGAAAGTCGAAAACCATGCGGATACGCTGGAAGACTTGCACCGCGAGTTGGAAAAAGTCAGCCATGCTGTGCTTGAAGATGACGATTCCGATTTGGAAGAAAGCATTGAGCAATTGGCAAAGCTTGAGGACAGTAACGGAAAAGTGCGCCTTTGTTTGATGGATAACCAACGTGCGATTTCCTTCCTGCTTCGCCATTTGCAAAGCAGAAACGAGCACAGAGAAACGTTACACGAAATCGGCCGGGATATTGATGCTTTGATGTCCCACACCACCTTCCTATTCGACAAAATCAACTTCCTGATGGACTCGACTCAGGGCTTTATCAACATCGAACAAAACCAGATCATCAAGATCTTCTCAATTGCAGCGGTTGTTTTCCTGCCACCGACGGTGGTCGCCAGTATCTATGGTATGAATTTCCACTTTATGCCGGAGCTGGAATGGAAATACGGCTTCCCCTTTGCGATCGGATTGATGATCGCCTCCGGCGTTGCGCCTTTGGTTTATTTCAAGAAGAAGGGATGGCTGTGAGCATTCTAACAGCGCCCATAAATCACCAATAAGCTCAATATGCCTATCTAATTTTCAAACATTGAGCTTTAATGTAAATAAATTCCTATCTAGGATCCGCATCATGGTTCGACTTATTGACAAGGAGAATCATGATGAAACTGACACTTATCGCTCCACTTTTGGTCGCCGCTGCGTTTAATAGCCACGCATTTACCCTGAGCAGTAGCGGCATTCAAGAAGGCTCAAGAATGGCAGATACTTTTGTATTCCAAGGTTTCGGCTGTTCAGGCGATAACCTCTCACCACAATTAAGTTGGAAAGATGCACCGGAGGGGACCAAAAGCTTTGCGATAACGGCATACGATCCAGATGCACCTACTGGCAGCGGATGGTGGCACTGGCTGGCACTCGATATTCCCGCTTCAACCACCCAGCTAAATCAAGGTGCATCAGGCAAGTTGAAACAAGCACGCGAGATGGAAAATGACTACGGGGCTGTCGGCTTTGGTGGTGCCTGCCCACCAAAAGGTCATGGAATGCATCGCTATCAATTTACGGTTTGGGCGTTACCTTCTGAAGAGCTGGCGTTGCCAAAGAATCCATCTAACGCGCTGATTGGATACATGTTGAATGCTTCCGCATTGGGTAAAGCAACGCTAACCGCTACCTATGTGAACGAATAAGGAATCGAGATGACGAGAGCACTGGTGAAGACTGGACAATTTCGTGGCGTAACAAAACAGGCTCTTCGAAACGTACTTGTCTATGCCCCTACCGTTATCTGGGTAAACCGAGGATTGAAGCAGCTTTGGTGGCAAGATTGCTCTCGTCAGTATTCCTCACATGACTGGTTGGTTGTTCCGGCCAGTCATTCCCTTACGTTCGTCAACGAACCTTCACAAACCGATTTCTTTTCCAGAACGCTAACCTTTCTAGAGCCTCCGCCTTACGAGTGGCTTGAAGATAGTGGTCCGGTAACACCAATAGCCGAAGAACCGCGTCTTTCTGTCACGCCACAATTGGCGTACTGTTTTGATGTTTTGTATGAAATGGCGGGAAAATCACTGTCTGAAGAAACCCAAAAACAGTTTCTGTTGGCATTTTACGCTGAGATTCGGAAAGCCAATGCTTTGCACCTTCTCTTCCCCGGAAGTGATAAATCTTTGAGCGAAAAACTTGCGAGCTATCTGAGCCTAAACCCGGGCAATGCGCATAGTGTTGAATCCGTTGCAGCCGACTTTTCTATGAGCTCGGCGACATTGAAGAGAAAGCTGGCTGCAGAAAACACGTCGTTTCGCCATATCCTGACCAACGTCCGGATGGTTTACGCCCTTTCACTCATGCAGAATTCCCGCTCACAGCTTAATATTGCGCTTGCCTGTGGCTATCAATCTGAAGCGCGATTTTCGCAGAGGTTTAAGGAAGTCTTCGGGCTAACACCCAAAGAGTATGTTCAGACGTTGTAGAAAACCCACGTGCGAAGCACTTTCTGGGGCGCGTAAAAGAAAAAGCCTGACGCTTTCGCATCAGGCTTTAATCAGTGGCGGAACGGCCAGGCTGGCGCTCCAGCGGTACTCAAGCCGAATGGCTCATGAGAGTCCCCTCTCTTGGAATCTGACAAATACAAAAAAAACCCGACATTTCTGTCGAGGCTTCATTGTGTTGGCGGAGCGGACGGACTAGAACGCGCCGGGCTCCCGGACGCGACCCAAAGTGCGAAGCACTTTCTGGGGCGCGTATAAGAAAAAAGCCTGACGCTTTCGCATCAGGCTTTAATCAGTGGCGGAACGGCCGGGCTGGCGCTCCAGCGGGACTCGAGCCGCATGGCTCGTGAGAGTCCCTTCTCTTGGAATCTGATAAATACAAAAAGCCCCGCAGTTTCCTGCAGGGCTTTGTTGTGTTGGCGGAGCGGACGGGACTCGAACCCGCGACCCCCGGCGTGACAGGCCGGTATTCTAACCAACTGAACTACCGCTCCAATTCTTGATGAAATCCGACTTTACAGCCCAACTTCCAGAATGTGGCGGAGAAATAGGGATTTACTCGGTCGCTTCGCGCTCGGCTGAACCCTGTCTAGGCTTCTTCACCCTATCTCTCGGAGGAATGTTTCATCCTCTGAGTCAAACACCTAGTTAAAGCTGTTTGATTTAAAAGTGGCGGAGAGATAGGGATTTGAACCCTAGATACGCTATTAACGTATGCCGGTTTTCAAGACCGGTGCTTTCAACCACTCAGCCATCTCTCCGTAAGTGCGGCGAATATTAGCTACAGTTCCGAAAGCTGTAAATACCTTTTTTCGCTGAGAAAGTCCGTTTGACGATTTTGAAATCAATCTGCTTTAAATCTATGCCATAGCAAGCGCAATCTTACAAAGCAACAGTGAAACAGATTCACTTTTGCCTTACTTTAAAGACAACCCGCCATAAGTTTTCGAACATAATAAGGAAACAACATTGATACTTCACTTTAATGTATCATCCTGTTAAAACACTTCGTTATGGAAATGCTTTAACGAGGTTTTTACGCGAATAATCTGATACCTAGCTGAATAGGTTCGCAGTAGAAGCCAGTTCATTAAGCAATCAGCAGTTAGGACTATCATGCAACTCAGTAATTTCTTACTCAAGCTATCTAACACCCCTGAACTTGTTGAATTTGAAGACACCATCTCGGTGATCGATCGGTTTTACCATTACTCACCAGCCGAATTCATAAATGGTGACTTGACCAACAAGGCAGGTCAAAACGCAGGTTCATGCAAGATATTTGCCTTTGGTAAGCTTCATGGCCTGGATGAGCGCGCAGTATTAGCGTGCTTTGGCAGGTATTACAGAGAGGATGTTCTCGCGCACCCAAGCGGTAAAGATCATCTCAACATTCGCAACTTCATCCATTCCGGTTGGAAAGGCGTGTCTTTCGACAGGTTACCACTATCCCCGAAAGAGCCAAGCGACGGCTAAAGAGAAAGCCCCTCTTTTGAGGGGCTTCACCGTTCATCTATCGCTACCCATCTTTGTTGATTTGGACGATGAGTTCATCTTCAATCTGTGCGGCCATTTCATTTGGCACCTGACAGGTACCGGCATTTTCGTGGCCACCACCGCCATACTTCAGCATCAACTCGCCAATATTTGTCTGTGATGACTTATCAAAGATAGATTTGCCACAGGCAAACACGGTGTTTTGCTTCTGGAAGCCCCACAACACATGCACGGAGATATTGCACTGTGGGTAAAGGGCATAGATTTCGAAGCGATTCCCTGCCCATATTGTGTCTTCACGTCGTAAGTCCAACACAACCAGATTGCCGCACACAGATGCACAGCGCCTGATTTGCTCCTGAAATTTTTCGCGATGATTGAAATAAAGATCCACGCGCTCCTTCACATCCGGAAGTGCCATGATTTCCGCAATAGGTTTATCTTTGCAGTAATCAATCAAGTCCATCATCAATTCGTAGTTAGAAATTCGAAACTCTCTGAACCGCCCAAGGCCTGTTCGGGAGTCCATGATGAAGTTCAGTAACCCCCACCCATCCGGATAGAGCACTTCATCTTTTGTATATTGCGCAGAGTCACCCTTATCAACCTCCTCCATCATTTCTTCCCAGGCGTCCGGGAAAGTGTTTTCGCCGCCAAAGTGTTTCCACACAACGCGGGCTGCTGAAGGTGCATCTGGGTCAATGATGTGGTTGGCGCTAAGCTCCTGGTTACGAATCATCTCAGAAGCATGGTGGTCGATACAGAGGTGTGCTTTCGCGTTGTAAGGTAAGTTGGTCGTGATGTCATACTCGGTGATCTCAACGACCCCGTCCTGCATGTCTTTTGGATGTACGAATTTGATCTCATCAATCAAATCGATGTGTTTTAACAACACCGCACATACCAATCCGTCGAAGTCACTTCGTGTGATAAGACGATATCGTCTTTCCGGCATTTGCTTCACTCCCATAGGCGAGGGCTAGCCCCCGATGTGTATCTTGTTATAGATGTTGCGACATACCTTAAGAATAAGACGAATGCCCGGTTCTGCAACTTGAGGGGAGTGTTAATTCAATGCAGCACTTTGTCAGATAAGAAAAAAGCCGCTTTTAAGCGGCCTTACTGTAGGAAACTCTATTCATTATGCTGGCAAGAAATTCTCGCCCAACATGCACCTTACACTGCCGCCACCAATGGTTTCGATGGTTGAAACATCGATTGGAACCAGTTTGCCATGTTTACGTAACACGCGTTTTTGCTCCAAGGTAAACGCATTATAGGCTGACAGTGACATCGCAATCAGTCGCTCGCCTTTGTCGTTTTGAAGTTGGAGGATGTTGCCGCAAAACTGACCCATTTGCTCTTCGGTAATTGAAACGACATCTTTCGTCTTTTGCAACGAGTTCAACACTCTGCGACGCTCGAATTCTTCAATGATTTCATCGCATATCACTGCGAATCCCTCTCCTACAGCCATCATCACATTAGTGTGATAGACAGGCGAGCCAGAAGACATTCGCGTGTCAAAGTAAATCACCTCTTTGAATCCAGCACGATTGACATATTGCTGAAGCAAATTGCGGTCACAACGCACTGATAAAGCGGCATACACAGTGGAATTGATATGATCCATGATCATCACCCCTGTGCTTTCTAAGAAAGCCTCTGGAGATTCCAGATTCCCGAGTTGAAGAACCTGTGTAGGGTTGAAACCAGACTCACGAAGTGCATCTACCAGGGTTTCAGGACGAATTTCCCGGCGGCGGTTCTCACACGCCATTGGAAAGAGGTAAACATCACCATCAGCAGTGGTAGAAAACCAGTTATTAGGAAAGACGGCGTCGGGCGTCTCGCCCTGAGTCGGTGAATAATCCATTACCGTGACATCCACACCATGTGAACGCAACAGCTCGACCATCCCGTAAAACTCTTTTAGCGCTTTAGTACGGATTTCAGCGTCAGTCAGAGCCAGAGATTTTTGGAACTCGTTATCTGCGCTGGTTTCCACATTAAATTTGAAATCAATAGGTGGCACCATCACTACAGCTTTCGCTGCATGGATAGTGGCCTGAGAGTTGATCGTATCTCTCTGGATGGGTGCGACCATCTAAACACCTCAACATTTTATTAACATTATTGTTATGAGGTTAATTTTAGACAGGGTCTCGAGGGAAAGTTACCTAAATGAGGCGAGAATATATAGCTCTAGTTAAGTCATTACCCTTTGAAAGCGATTTCTTTAGGTTATTTACCCATGAAGCACAATTTTAGCCCTTCACTTTGCCTTAACGTTTCGCTCTCAAGACAAAGCGATAAGGTCAGGATTGATCCCAGCACTTCGCTTGTATTCAGCAATAACAATTTCACTACGAGTTTGAATAACACCTGGAAGTTGAATAATGCGGGTCGACATGAACTTCTGATAAGCCTTGATGTTCTTCACACGCACTTTCACCATGGCATCGAAGTCACCGGACAGCGAGTAACACTCTTCAATCTCGGGGATCAACATGGCAGATTTGGCGAACTTATCGAAGATGGAAAGATTGGTTTGATCAAGGCGCATATGAATAAACACAACCACGTCTAAACCCAGTTTCTCGGCGGAAATATCTGCGTGATACCCAGAGATGTACCCTTCCCTTTCGAGGCGTTTTACCCGTTCAGAGCAAGGTGTGGTAGTGAGGTTTACCCGCTTAGCGAGTTCAACAACCGGCAGGCGGCCATTGGATTGGAGAATGCGGAGGATTTCGATATCTGTGCGGTCGAGTATCGAAGTAGAGTTTCCTGACATAAATCGCCTGTTCAATGCTTGGGTAGTATTTTGACATTGTAATTATTTCTATCTTTGAACAGTACACTAAAAAGTAAAAAAGCGTTGGGCTTGGCACCCAACGCTTTTGAATTAATGTATACGAAACTTAGGTTTAGTTAATAGCGTTCTTCACTAAGTAATCCCAAACACTGTCGAAGACAGGAAGATTTTCAAGAGAAGCCAGCTGGTACTGATATTGGTGGCTCAATTTAGCAAAGCTCTCTGGATCATTGAACTCTTCTAGTGTGAATGTCGTTACTTCGACCGTCGCCAGATCTGTTCCAGCACTTTTAGCTGCAAGCATCGCTTTAAACTCGTTGGTAAACTGAATCATGTTCCAAGCGTAGGTGTTTGAAGCATCTGCAAAATAAGTTAGCCCGTTCGATCTTACGAAAGTACGAACCTCATCACTTGTTGGACGCTCACTTCGCATAGAAATTGAGCGAGCAAAAGCAGTGTCTCTTGCATCAACATTTTCCACTACCGCTCTCATCACCATCGCATTCAGGATCGCTCGGTTAAGAGGAGTTTCCTCAAAGTGAGGTAAACCGTAGTATTTACGGACAGAGAAGCTTCCGTAAAGCGGCATACGCTCAAGAGTTTCATCCCAACTAAATGCTTTGAAGTCTCCTTTAGCTTTGTGATAAGCACCATTCTCGTCTTTGAAGTTCAGGTATAGTGTTTCAGTACCCAAAATAATGGAATCCAACAGGAGAGTGCCCTTCGGATAAAATTGGTAGAATCCTTGATCCAATCCATATACTTCAGGCAATTCTAACAACGTTTTCGTTGATCGATCTGTAGAGCGACGATCGCCAATTCGTTTAGTCAAAGTCGCTGCCGCTGCCAGCTTGTCTGGCCAATGACCGATGTAATCAATGTAGTTTGAGTAATTATTTACAGGTGCAGGGCGAGGTGCCTTGCCGCTGTTGAGATATTTACCAACTTCACCAACAACTGTGAGGCCTGATCCCAAGGTTGTTGTTACGGTCTCGTCATAACATGACGTAGGAACGTAGTTCACTGGGAAATTCATTCTGTCAGAGTAGTTTCCGATGATATCTGCCAGCTTACGATATGAAATATTGCCCGTGGCATCTTCCAATTCACACGTATGATCCGGAGTCAAAAGAATATCAACTAACTGATCTCGCGCTTTATCTACCGCTAGAGGGACACCACAGTAAGCTGCGAATGGCCACTGAGTCGCATTCGCGTCATCTTCACAGAACGCTGTGAAAGACACAGGAAACCCTAGCATCTGAATATCAGATGGTGGGTTGATAAAGACATTGTTCTGGTACAGATCATACATGTGGAGCGAATTACGCCAATCGTTGAACTGTGTAATACGGCGAAGCGCATATGACATCGCAGTACTTTCAGAGAAGTTATCTGACATTCCACGAACGGTACGTGCGTAGTAACGGTCATCATAGCTCTCGAGTTTAAAGTCCATGATTTCCGAACGGTTACGACCTTCATCGTGTCTGTTACAGTTATCATTCAAACTAACGTTACCATCAGTACAATACTCGTAACTACGCAATGGTGTTGATGGGTTGTCAGCTGCTATCCCTTTAATAACACCGTCGCTAACCAAGTCAGCTGGCTGCGTGTATGGGTCAAGGACAGCATTACGCAACTCTCGGTCATAAGATGACGTGTTTAGGAATACGCTTTCGCTAGTTTGGACGCCATTATCAACAGAAACTTTTTCTGCTTCGACCTCTCGCTTATAGCCAAATCGAAGGGCTGCAAGATCATACGGTCCAAATACTGGCAGCGCGTTCAGCAAAGATGGATTGTAATCCATGATCGATGAATAACCAGGAACCGTCTTCAGGCCGTGCTCTGCTAATTCCGAACTATCGAAATAGTTTGGAGCATCATTACTGCCTTTGAAGTTGTGGCGCAGGCCAAAGTTGTGACCAAATTCGTGGACAAGGGTCTTGGCGTAGAAAACACCTACTAAGAAAAGGCTAAGCTCTTCTTGCTGTGCTTCATCAAGCTCTGCCCATTTTTTCAAGTTACCTGCTTCGCCGACAGTGCCGTTCCACAATTCGTTAGACTTCCAATTGAAGGTCATGCCGCCAATCGTTGTCGGAAGTGCCTTGAAGGTTGCACCTGAACGCAGTGAAGACACAGGGTACATATTGTTTTCCTGCCACAAGCGTGTTTCTAGCGCTTGCAGAGCCGCCATATCTTCATATGTCGCTTCATCTTCAGCAACCAAAAGTTCTTCCTGCACTGCAAGGATTAACTCTTGGAAAGACTCAGTTTTTAATGCTGGCTCCTCATAGTTGCTTGTCAGGTCAAATTGATTAATTTCTTCGGCATCAATGCTTTTTTCGCTGACAATTGAAACCGCAACATCAGACTGATTAGCAGAAGCGATAACCGGTGCTTGAACTGGGCTAGTAGTAGTCGCAACAATCTGCTCTACTCGGCCAGCGTTGTAATCATCAACGATACGATCCCAAAGCCAGTAAGAAATAGAGCGAAGTACACCAGAGTACTGGTTCACATGCGCATGGACAATTTCACCAGTAACAGGGTTCACTGCTGAAGGACCATAGCCCGCCAGACCGTTGTCTAAAGGCTCATCGATCAAGTTAACCACGTTGTATCGAAGGTCACCGGACTGCTTGCCTGAAGGTTCATGCAAACGGATCTGTGGCGCACCCACTTTTTCAAGCTGTGGATTAATGCGATCAACGACATCTTGTGTCACGCGCTTGAAGAACAAAGTTTCTTCGTTTTGGTCAAAGCTATCAGACAGGTGATAGTCAACATATTCAAGATCAGGGTTGAAGCGATGCAGGTATTCAAACCCTTGGTCAAACTCACCACCAACGTATGAAGGATCCGGGCGTCCAACTTCACTAGCGAAGAAACCAAATGTATCTTCGTCACCCTTCATATAAACGATTGGTTCGTAAGTTTTTGAGCGAACCAAATCAAGAGGAACGAGAGAGTAGAAGCTCGAAACCGTAAATGACAGATCACTCATATCAAAGCCAGATTGAACCAGCCCGTTGATCATACAGCGCCAGTTGTTAGCAACTTTATAAGTTGTTTCAACTTCAAAGTTGATAACGCCATCCTCAGTGACTTCGTAACCTTTCCAGCCACTCAAACTATCTGTGGCAAGTTTTGACGAACCTGTTTTGGAGTAACATCCGCTGGCGAAGGAGAACAAGTCGTTCCAAGAGTTTTCTTGAACTACCACTTTTTCAAATTCAGGAACGATGAAGCGACGATCTCCGATTGGAACTTCATCATTGTTCACTTTCTCTTCGACGTTGGTACAGTCGCCGTAGCTATCTTCTCTACATTGATAATCAACGAATTTAACTGGTATCTCTAGAACCGGACGCTCAGATGATTGCGTATCGAACCATCGGCCCAATTCACCCTGATCGATTTCACCCTGGCTGATAACATCTGGGCTGAGCATGCGAACTTGTAGATCGCCTTTGTCATCGGTTTGGTTGCTGTATTCAAATGACAAGGTGACCAATTTTTCTTGGCCTTGCATGAAAGGAGCCATTGATACTGCATATTGGGGAGCTTTCGCCATTGAAGGCATATACAGGTACACCTGATCGGTTTTGATCGATGATTTAGAGGTCAAGCTTTCCGGTTTTGCCAGCGTGTCATACGCTTGGTCATCCGCTCCACACCCTGCTAAAGCAGCAGTGATGGAAACAGACAAAAATAGTCTATTAAACTTCATGCCAAAGTCCTTTTAGAATGAATAAGTTAAAGTGGCTGTGTAAGTGGCCGACTTCTCGTCGAATAGGTCAATGTTACCGAGCGTGCCTTGCTCTGCATCGAAGTAAACCCCCGAGTTAGATGCGGACAATGCCCCTGAGAACGAGTCGGTAAACTTGTAACTAGCGCTCAGTTGACCGACGTACGTCCAATCACGACGATTGCCTGAATACGTCCACGAAGTGCCACCGATGATTGAGCCTGATAAATAGGCGTCACCTATGCCATAGCCAACACTGGAAACAACAGAAACCAAGTGCTCTACGAGCACCTTTCCATTGACCGTTGTTTTGTATTGATGAAAATTTTTGCGATATCGCGGCGCGATCGAGAGGTTAAATCCTGCTGCCTGACCGGAAACAGATAGACCCAGCCTAGCGGCTGTTTTGAGGTCATCATTTTTGGATGTTTCCGAAGTGGGGATCGTAAATTGTAAAGATGCGCCAATGTTACCTGTCTCACCAAATGAATAGAGTGATGATCGAGATACACCCAGAACGCTATCAGTGAAAAAGTCTCCTGTTTTGTCTTCGTACGCTCGGTAACCACCGCCGGTTAAGTATCCGGAGTAGTTATCGCTAATTTTGTATTTTGCCGTCGCTGTCCAGTTGATAGAGCGGATAGAACGATAGTCATCTTTACCATAGCCATTTTGGCTATAGTAAATGCTCGTTGAGCCTCCCCACGGACTTGGAGCGTCAGTATCTGCCATCGCTGTTGTTGGAATAGAAGCCAACAACAGCAAAGTAGTGCCGCATCCTAGCTGCAATTTTTGCATACTTATCTTCCCTGTACTGCAATCCAAATTTATTGTCTAAATACCAATCAAATGCTGATTTTTTATTTATTGGACTTCTATAAAAGTTATTAGGCTCACCCAAAGTGGAACCAATACACACTTTTGTACTGTTGAAGTAGTACATCAATTGATAGCTAGAGATCATGCGCCATATAGACACCATTCGAAGCATGTCTCATATTTAACAAATCCGTAATAAACAATGTTTCAATATATTTCTGGTGATCTCGTAAAGCGCAAGAAATAAGAAAGTAAACTTAATTAGGCGTAATGAATGAAAAAATAGACTGACTAGACTGTAAAGTAATTGCGGATTGTAACACCATGATTTCTGATTGAAGCAGTGCAACTCTCTAACTGCACACCACTAAGCAGGGTTACTTTCAGGAGAAATTATCAAGAAAAATCGTAGAAAAAGTGAGTAACACTGAATAAGCCCACTAAATAATCTCTATATCAACAGATAAACTAAACATGGTTTTATTCAAGATCTCATCACTTGAAACTTAGAACCAGATTTGCTCAGTTATTAATCAAATATATTTCTATATTTTTTCGTATTGAATATAAATATATAATTTGCGAATTAATATTCGCCATACGATTAGACGATAATAACGGAGAGAAACATAGAATTGGGAAATGAAAAAGCCCAGACCTAGGTCTGGGCTTTCGAATGTGGTTGCGGGAGCCGGATTTGAACCGACGACCTTCGGGTTATGAGCCCGACGAGCTACCAGGCTGCTCCATCCCGCGTCCGTATTTCACCGTTCAAGTACGATGACAACTCCCACCTCTTCTAAGAGAAAGTGGAGCGACACACGAGGTTCGAACTCGTGACCTCAACCTTGGCAAGGTTGCGCTCTACCAGCTGAGCTAGTGTCGCA